>JAEZFD010000071.1 GCA_023417655.1 Planctomycetota bacterium
GTCCCATACAGGGCGGACGCAACACCTGCGCAATCGGGGAACGGAGCCATCACAGCTGCAGTGACATTCGGGAGAATCAGCCCCAGTGTCGTCAGACAAAGGAACAGCGCGACCATCTGAGCGGCAAAGCCTCCGATGTTCGTCGCGACCAGAAGCAGCAAAGTGGCACAGACCAGCACATTCAGCAGCAACGCTCCGCGTAGAATCGCATGGGTCGTGAATCTCACCATCAGGTAGCGGTTGACCTGTGCAATTCCAATGAGACCAATTGCATTGCCTGCGAAAACGACGGTGAACCACTTCGGGGAGAGTCCAACGATCTCCATGAAGTACAATGGGGCCGAAGAGACGTAAGCAAAGATCTGGCCCAACGCGAGACTACCGACCAGGGCATATCCCATATAACGGAAGTTGATCAGCAACCGAAGATATTGGCCTGTCAGCTTCCCGACAGAAGAACGGGTTCGCCGCTCCGGGGGATGTGTTTCAGGCAGGTCGACAACCAGTGCGACCGCACAGATCAAAGCGAACAGCCCGAGTGCATAAAAGATGACCGGCCAGCGTCCCAGTTCCATCAGCCAGGAGCCCAGGCTCGGCGAAAGGATGGGAGCGACTCCAATCACCAGCATCAAAAGCGAGTAGACTCGGGCCGATTCCTGCTCGTTATAGGTGTCACGGACCACAGCTCTCGCGATGACCATTCCACTGGAACCAGCGAGTCCCATCAGAAACCGCGCGGCGAGCAGTGCTTCCAGACTCGTCGCCAAGGCGCAGACAAGTGAGGAAATCGCGAATGCGACCGCACCAAACAACAGCGGTCCCCGTCGGCCTGAGCGATCCGAGATCGGCCCCATGACCAACTGGCCGACAGCAAGGCCGGCCAGAAAAACCGCCAGCGTCAGCTGAATCCCCCCGGGGGAGGCATTCAGATCGCTTTGCATCTGCGGAAACGCCGGGAGATACATATCAATCCCGAGCGGTCCGAATGCGTCCAGTAACCCCAGCAGCAAAACAAAACGGAACGGGGAACGAATCTGCTGACGCTCCGTCAGCAACGGCGCGGAAACTTCCGCGGAATTCCACTTCACAGCCAGTGACTTTCAATTGACGTCAGGAGTTGACCCCTTCGCAGCAGGCTTGCAGGGCCAGTTCTTTGACCGCTCTCAGATCAAGTTTTCCAGTCCCCAGAATAGGGATCGCCTCGACCTGAATGAAAGAGTCCGCCGAGGGAATCCAGAGCTTCGGAATTCCGGTCTGAGCCAGCTCACGAATGACCTGGTCCACCGGTTTGCAGATCTGCGTGAACAGAACGATCAGTCGCTCTCCGCGATCTTCATCAGGGACCGCCGTAACAACGAGCGTCGGCAGCTCCTCCTCCTGCTCGGGCGATTCACAAATTCGCACCAGTTCCATCTCAATGCGGATGTGAGGCACCATCTCGCCACCGATCTTGGAAAACCGACTCTGGCGACCGGTGATCGTGACGAAGCCATCTTTGTCGAGCATGGCGAAGTCCCCGGTGTTATACCAGCCGTCACGAATGACCTGACTGGTCTTCTCCGGCTCCCCGAGGTAACCCCGCATCACATTGGGGCCCTTAATGAGCAACAGGCCTTCGACCTCGATTCCGCGATCTTCGAAGCTGTCTGGATCAACGACTTTCGCAGTGACGCCAGGCAGTGGTCGTCCCACGGTTCCGAGCTTGGTTCCGATCTGGGTCACCTGCAGTGAGCGATGATCCGGAACGTTGACTGCGGCCACTGGAGAGAGTTCCGTTGTCCCGTAACCTTCCGTCGGAATGATGCCGAACTTCTCTGCGAATTCCTGTGCGAGATCGACAGGCAATTTCTCAGCTCCGACGACGACCAGGTCGACCGTTTCGAATTGTTCTTTCTCGCAGCGACGGAGATACATCTTCAGGAATGTCGGAGTTGCCATCATGATTGTGATGGCGTGATCCTGACACATCCGTCCAATCACTTTCGCATCGAGTGGATTGAAGTGATAAATCCCCCGCACTGGATAACACATCGGCAACCACAGACAGGCGGTGTATCCGAAGGAGTGGAAGAACGGGAGCGCCCCCAGCAGTCCGTCTTTGGGAGTCAGATTCAGAAGTTGATCGACTGCGTTGACGTTCGATCCGACGTTCGCATGGGAGAGAACAACTCCCTTCGGTTCCCCTGTCGATCCTGAGGTAAAGATCACCGTCAGGGTTTCGTCCGGTGAGACCTGATTCAGGCCGAGCAGACGTTCGAGCAGAGATGCTGGTAACGCATAAGCCCCCAGCAGCGCCAGCAGTTTGTCTGACAGGGAAATCTTAGGTTTCAGATCTTCCAGGAGGACAAACTCGACTCCTGTGAGGTGATAAGGCTTCTTCTCCAGAAACTTCTTGCTGGTCAGGATGTGCTTGATGCCCGCCTTGTTCACACAATGCTGCACGACCTGTTCAGACAATGTGTAGTTCAGATTCACGGCGACTCGCCGGTCGAGCGCCAGAGCCATATTGGCCAGACAGCCCCCAGCCGACGGAGGAAGCAGAACACCGATCTGCTTTTCCTGCGGATCCAGTACGAGGCGACGAAGGGTACGCCTGAACGCCAGCGAGGCGACCAGCAGCTTGCCGCCGGTGAGTGTGGTATTGGTCGAATCACAGACTTTGTTGATCTTTCGGGCAGCTTTACAGCGGCGAATAAACTTGCGAATGGGGATCAGGTCTTTGGATGAAGCACTCATGGTCACGGCCTCCGCTCCCAGACGTTCGACCGCCTGGCGCACACTCGCAACGTCCCGGAAATGCGTCAACGGCTCTCCAAAGTGAACTTCCACTGAGCGACGAAACCATTGCTCAGGCCACTTCCAGAGAATACGACCGCCGCGCCAACTGAAAATACTCCCCCAAAGCCCGTTCATATACGCGGGGATAATGACCGCGTCCGTTCCCTGTACAATCTTGGCAAGTCCGCGCTGGAAGGGTTGCATCTGACCCGTTCGGGTCAGCCCACCCTCAGCGAAAATGCAGACCAATTCCCCATTCTTCAGCGCTTCACGTGCTGTCTGAATCGACCTGACGATTGAGGATGGTCCGTCTGTTGCACGGATCGGAATCACGCGCATAAACCGCCCCATCCAGCTTAACAGAGGATGTTCAGTGAAGTTGGCATAAATAATAAATCGAATGAATCGTGACGTCGAAATGCACATCAGCACTCCGTCAAGAAACGAAACATGATTTGAAACGATCAGTGCCGGCCCCTTCTCGGGGACATTGTGGCGCCCATAAACGCGATAACGATAGAACGTTTTAACGACCAGCCACATCAGGAACCGCAGCGTCCAGTCAGGCAGAACTCGCAGAGAGTAAATCAGCACCGGCAGAGTCATCAGCCCTGCCGCCAGAAACACGAGACTGGGCGACAGGTGAAGGGGAGCACTGAGGACATAAAACACGCCGAAGGAGAGGACGATCAGCATATAGGTCATGAAGAAACTGCCGGCCAGGACCATTCCGCGATGCCGTGGATCGCTCCGGTACTGCAGGTAGGCTTCCAATGGAACGCTATAAAGTCCGGCGCTTCCTCCGAGCAGAAACAGTCCGGCGCCGGCGGCCCAGCAGACGAACTGCGACTGGGCTGATTGCGATGGATCCATGAACAATCCGGTGACTGCGACGAAGATCGCGCTGACGATCACGCCCAGTGCTCCGACCGGCACGATGCCCAGTTCAACCTTTCCGTCGGACCAGACTCCGGCAAGCAAGCTGCCCGCTCCGACCCCGGCGATCAGGATGCCCAGAAAGATGCCGACATCAGACTTAGTCAGATGAAGTACGTCCTCGACGAACGGGGTGATGTTCTGCTGGGCAATCGACGCGATAAAGAAAAAGAACGCGATACCAATTGCAGTCCGCAGCAGCCAGGCATCCTGGAAAATGATCCTCAATGCGGGCCCCAGGTCGGTCACGGGATTCCAGGCAAACTTGCGATCCGGGGCAGCGGCCGGTTTCGATCGAATCATCAGACTGCTGAAAATGCCTGCGACCGAGGCGGCGATCAGCAAGGCAGCAACAGGCCATGCGCGGCTCCAGTCACCGTCCCCCAGCTTCGGTTCGCTGACTTCATACATGACGAAGCCGGCAATGGTGCCGAGACCGATCGCGATGATCGATCCCATTCCCAGAATGCCGTTGGCCTTGGACAGAAAACGTGTCGGCAGAATCTCCGGGATTGTGCCGAATTTCGCTGGCCCGAACAGGGCGGCCTGAGTTCCCAGAAGGAACACCAGCACAAACAGCATCCAGAGCTGGCCGTAAACAATGACCACGACAGATGCCAGCATGAGGATCAGTTCAGCGACCTTGCAGATGACGATGACTGACCGCTTATCGAAGCGGTCTGCCAGCCATCCGGCCATGGGCATGAACAGCAAAAATGGAAGGGTCAGACACAGTCCCCCGACCGACACTGCCACTACCGCGTCGACGCCAGCAGACTGAGCCAGCGGAACGGAAAGCCAGCGCAGGAGGTTATCGTTGAAAGCTCCCAGGATCTGCGTGATCACAAGTCCGATGAAGCTCAATGATTTCAGATTCCCAGCCGGTTCCTGAGCGGGAGCATCGTCGTGAACAGAGGAATGTTGAGGCGCTTCCGACATTGTCGTCAATTGATCGATCCGAAAACGATATCCATAAACTTCGGCACACAGTGGCTTCCTGATGGAAGCTCGAAACATTGTCCCGTTTTGAGTCGTCCGAACGATGATCCGGCACGATGTCTTTCATCGCCCTGATGGAATTCGCATTCGACGGGAGGTCTGAGGCGGGGTGCGGATCTTTGATACACCGGGAGGCCGCCCTCCTGTTCCATCGCTCTCCAGGGAAAGCGGGACTGATTGCGGCCGCACTGATCTGTCCGGAGCTAATCGATCTTGGACAGACCACGCCTGTCAAAGCCCGACCTTCGCTCAAGTTCCTTCGCCGCTTTCCGATGGTCGGAGCCGCCTGCCCGCGTCTTTTTCGCTCATGCACTTCGAACGCAAACACCTGATCAACAACGGGACTCCACTTTCCCTAAGGCGAAGGCGGGGGAAGATTATCACGCTACCAGAACCGCCAAAAGGCAGATTTCCGGCACACTTCCCCCCAAAGTCCCGATTTTCTCCGAACGGACTCTTTAATGAAAGCCCGATTTCAAATCCTGCCTCATACGAACCATTGGCGATCGAGGTCAAATTCACTCCATCAGGTGAGTTCGGACCTCTCATCCCCCGGGTTCACCTCGGGAACGCAGCATTTCTGAAGATTGCGGGGAAACCGGATTTTCCCCCGGGACAAACTGCCCATGAATCCGAATTTCCCGGAGCCAACCGCGAAACGAACGGGGGGGATTACTGAGAAAATGCAGCGTTAAACGCTTGGTCCGGCAGCTTCTTACCGGTGATTGCCTGAAACTGGGTGTTCAGCTGGTCCAGATAAAGAGCGGCACTGGAGAGCACTTTCGCGTTCCGGTCGCGCGCCTCATTCAGCATGGGGGTCTCAATCGGGAGATCGCTGACGTCCACGACGGTCATCGTGCTCCTGAACAGACTCGGATTCAATTGGTGACGCCCGTTGCCCGCCTGGATGGATGAATCGGCGAGAATGACCGTATCAGCCAACGTTTCATAGAGATTCTGAAACGGAACGAACCTGCAATTTTTGCGGATGGCGATCTGCTGGGCCGCTTTATCGTCGGGTCCACAAATGCTGACTGGGCCCCCACGTTGAGAAACCGCCTGCACCATGGATTCGGCGGTACCTCCTGACCCCACGATCAGGACATTCTGACGGTTTAGACTGCGACCTTCGGTGCCAAGAGCACTTTCTAGCGATTTGAGTGCCGATCGCCATAAGGTGTTGTAGCCATGCCACCCGTCCTCGCGTTTTAGCAGCAGATTGACGTACCGGCAGCCTTTATCCTGAGGATCGATCTGATCGGCCAGATTGAGAAAGGTCTCGCCTGAGCGTCCCTGAATGAAGATCGCTCGGATCTTCAGGACATCGAGCATTTTCTTCAGGTTGCCGAGTTCCCCCAACTCGAGCGGAAGGCAACGGACGTTGGCCCCTATCAAGCGGAACCCTGCGTTTAGAACGCGGGTGGTGACCGTCTGCGATTCTCCAAATCCGGCGACCGCCACGAAGGTCGTTTTTGAGGTGATGTCATCGCAGTGATAGACGTCTTTGAGTTCGAAGATTGTCGCCTGCCCGGGGTAAGCCTCCATCCCCTGCTCCAGAGCAGCATAAATCCAGGGGGAGCCGTATTTCAGGCCCAGTAGGGAGAACGTCAGTTCCGGCCTCCCCATGCCCATGCCGACGATCGGAAGTTGACGCTTCTGGCTGACGGCCGCGAGCAAGGGCCAGGCGGCATCCAGAGTCGGCGTCGGCCATGCAAACTTCACCACATCCGCATGTGCGCCTGCGGCCTCGCGAAAGACAGCCTCAATGTTGGATTCAGGACGATCCAGCCGGGTGAAACTGATCACCCGTTTGGTATTCCCGAAGCGCGGGATCCCGGGAGCAATCTCCAGATCCAGTTCCACATAGGCCGGACCGGCAACGATCGCCTGACGGAGCAGCATTTTCCGCTGTTCTTCGGTCCCTTGCCACTTTCCGCCATCGGCCTGACGCCGACAGCTGACAATCATCGGCTTGTCGACTGCCGTGATCAGGTCCTTCACATCCGGCTCATTCAGGAAATGATCCAGACACAGCTCAATAATGTCGCCATATCGGGCGGCGTTGAGCAAATCCGCTTTTGCCAGCGTGCGGGACGAAGGAGTGACGGTAATACAGATCATGAATCCGCCCAGTTTCGACGAAACGTTCTCGCTGTTTCAGCCGACCGAGTGCAGGTCACGAAATCGCACTCCAGCACCACAGCATACGAATCATCGCCAAACCGGAGATCTGTCTGCAACTGAGCGGGCAGACACTTCAGGCCCGCTTGTCACCCCGAGCCTCACAATAAATTCCCAAGAAATTCCTGAGAATTGTCACCGCCCCTGCGGTACTCAGGAATGGCTCTTTTCGATTCCTCGGGCAACGTCATGCCGGAGATTGCATCAATTTCCAGAGATGTGCGACCGGGAATTACTCAGAGTCGTAAAACTGCCCTCGACACCTTCTCTATTCAGTCGAGACAATTCTCAGGTTCCAGAATGGAAATGACAGTCTTTCAGGGTGAGACTATGATCACCCTGCGTTTGCGCTCGCGAACCAGCCGCACTTTGAACACGATCTGACGACATGACAGCGTCGCACAATTTCCTCAATTATCAGACCGAAAACTTCTACGACGAACTGTTCTATGCGGATGGAAAACCCCGTCCGGGTGGGCGTCTGCTGATCGAGAAAATCAACTCGCTGCCGCCTGACGAGCTCAAAGGCCGTCAGGAGGCAATCGAACGCGCCCTGCTGCGGATGGGCATCACGTTCGCGGTGTACGGTGATCAGGCGGGAACAGAAAAAATCTTTCCGTTTGACATCGTCCCCCGAATCATTGAACCATTCGAGTGGAGCCATATCGAGGCAGGACTGAAGCAGCGAATCAAGGCGCTGAACCTCTTCATCAATGACATCTACCATGAACAGGAGATCGTCAAAGAGGGAATCGTCCCCCGGGCAATGTTCGAAAAGGCAAAGTCCTACCGGGAAGTCTGCCGCGGTCTGAAGCCCCCCAAAGGAATCTGGTGCCACATCACTGGCACCGATCTGGTCCGCCACAGTGACGGCGCGATCTATGTGCTGGAAGACAACCTCCGCTGCCCGTCAGGGGTTTCCTACGTCCTTCAGAACCGGCAGGTGATGCAGCGGAGCTTTCCTCACGTCTTCGCCGCCTCGCAAATTCGCCCGGTCACCGATTACCCAAGCCGGCTCTATGAAACACTGGTGCATCTCGCTCCAGACCATATCGGCGAGCCGACCATCGTGGTACTCACGCCGGGAGTTTACAACTCGGCCTATTACGAACATTCGTTTCTCGCCCAGCAGATGGGTGTGGAGCTGGTCGAAGGCCGTGACCTGGTCGTGAAAGACGGCTTCGTCTACATGCGGACGACCGATGGATTCCAGCGCGTCGATGTGATCTACCGCCGAATCGATGATGACTTCCTCGATCCAGAGGCATTCCGCGCAGATTCCATGCTCGGCGTCCCCGGTCTGCTGGATGTCTATCGCAAAGGCCGAGTCGCGCTGGCGAACGCTCCGGGTACCGGAATCGCCGACGACAAAGTGATTTACTGCTACGTGCCTGACATGATCCGGTTCTATCTCAACGAAGAACCAATCCTGCCAAACGTCCCGACGTACATCTGCGAACGCGAAGATGATCGCAAATATGTGCTCGAACATCTCGGCGAGTTGGTGGTAAAAGCAGCCAACGAAGCCGGGGGCTATGGCATGCTGGTCGGCCCTCATTCGACCAAGCAACAGCAGGCGGAGTTCGCAGAGAAGATCAAAGCCGACCCGCGAAATTATATCGCCCAGCCGACGCTCTCCCTTTCACGAGTTCCGACAATGATTGGCGATCATTTCGAAGGTCGCCACGTCGATTTGCGTCCTTACATCCTTTATGGCAAATCCATCTGGGTGCTCCCCGGCGGACTGACCCGCGTCGCACTGCGAAAAGGATCCCTCGTTGTGAATTCATCGCAGGGTGGAGGGAGCAAGGATACCTGGGTCGTCGCTCGCTCCGAGCGGGAAGCCCACGACAGCACTCCCGAATTGTAGGTCTCCTTTTATGGAAAAGGTCCGGTCGAGACGCTCCTCTTCCGGTCTGACACTCGTCCGCCGCACATTCCCGCCTTCACCTGGAACAGCACTGCGAAATCATGCTCAGTCGTGTCGCCGAATCAATTTACTGGATGGCCCGATATGTCGAACGGGCAGAGAACCTCGCGCGGTTCATTGATGTCTCTCTGAACCTCATGCTCGATCAGCCGGAGTCGGCCGGCCAACAATGGCAACCCTTGCTCTTTGCGACGGGAGATCAGGCCTCGTACAAGAAGCGGTACGGGTCCACAGATTCCGAGAATGTCATTCGGTTTCTGGTCTTCGACCGTGAGAATTCGAACTCCATCATCTCGTCATTGATCATGGCCCGGGAGAATGCCCGCAGCGTTCGCGAGGCCATTTCCTCGGAAGCCTGGGAGCAACTCAACGAGTTCTATCACTTTGTCCGAGACGCTGTGAATGATCCCCGTCCGGTCGTTGAACTCGGGAACTTCTTCACAGCAATCAAAGAACGCAGCCATATGTTCAATGGAACATTGGATGCCACGATGTCGCACAATAAAGGTTGGCACTTCGCGAACCTTGGACGACTGCTCGAACGAGCCGACAAGACCAGCCGTATCCTCGACGTGAAATATTTCACGCTGCTTCCGAATGTAAATGACGTTGGAACGACCGTTGATGACCTGCAGTGGTCGTCGGTGCTCCGCAGCGTCAGTGCCTTTGAAATGTACCGAAAGCGTTATCACAGCATCACCGTTCATCGCGTCGTAGAGTTCCTGACACTCGACCATTCCTTCCCCCGGGCGATTCGTTTCTGCATCAATCATGCGGACGATTCACTCCATCAGATTGGAGGGTCACCAACGGGAACCTATCGGAATTCGGCGGAACAGCAGCTCGGCCGTTTGAAGGCCGAACTCGCTTATACCGACGTCGACACGATTATTAATCAGGGGATGCACGAGTTCATTGATGGACTGCAGACTCGACTGAACTTAGTCGGTGATTGCATCCATGAGACCTTTTTTGCACTGCGACCAGTGGAGTCGGTGCAACGCCAGCCCCAAAGTCAATCCCAAAGCCAGAGTTCGAATTAGAGTGAGAGAGAATCGACGGTCCCTAAGAGGAACACCGCCCAATTGGGTGGAGTCCCCGATTTCGGGACATCGTATGCAGCAGAAGAAACTGCCCGATTCGAAAGCAGTGATTCCATTGCGTCACTGAAGTGGAGCGTGGACTGCTCGCACTTTGAAATCGTCGAAGTGTGGCCGTCCCATATTCAATGACATCAGGGAGGGAGCGCGACCTTCCCCTGTTCGTTTGCATTACAGGCAAGAGATCATTCATGGCCATTCGGGTCGCCCTGCACCACAAAACGTCTTACACCTACGACCGCATGGTCAGCATCGGTCCGCAAATCGTCCGTCTGCGCCCTGCTCCCCATTGCCGCACACCGATCCTCAGTTATTCACTGAAGGTCACTCCTGAGAAGCACTTCATTAACTGGCAGCAGGATCCGCATGGGAACTTCCTGGCCCGGTTCGTCTTTCCAGAGAAGGCTAATGGCCTCAAGGTGGAAGTGGATCTCGTCGCCGACATGACGGTGATCAATCCGTTCGACTTCTTTATCGAGGAAACTTCAGACCAGTTTCCGTTTAAATATGACGAGAATCTGTCCCGGGAACTGCGACCATTTTTAGAGACGAGCCGTCCCGGGCCTGCCTTTCAGAAGTTTCTCGACTCCATCGATCTGACGCCAAAGAAGACCGTCGACTTTCTCGTCTATCTGAATCAGATCATCTCACAGAAGGTCAGCTATCTGATCCGACTGGAGCCCGGTGTCCAGTCGCCTGAAGAAACCCTGACCAAAGGCTCCGGGTCCTGTCGCGATTCCGGCTGGCTGCTCGTTCAGACCTTGCGACACCTCGGTCTTGCCGCCCGCTTCGTCTCGGGTTATCTGATTCAGCTGACCCCGGATGTGAAGGCACTCGACGGTCCCAGTGGATCCGAAGTCGACTTCACAGATCTGCACGCCTGGGGTGAAGTCTATATTCCAGGCGCCGGCTGGATCGGGCTGGACCCAACATCAGGTCTCCTCGCCGGAGAAGGTCACATTCCGCTGGCCTGCACTCCCGAACCGCAATCTGCCGCACCGATTTCGGGAGCGATTGATGAATGTGAAGTCGAGTTCGACTTCGCGATGACGCTGACGCGCATTCATGAAGATCCCCGAGTCTCAAAACCCTACACAGAGAACCAGTGGGATGAGATTGACGCTTTGGGCCGTTACGTTGATGAACGCCTGACAGCAGGAGACGTCCGACTGACGATGGGCGGCGAACCGACGTTCGTCTCTATTGACGACATGGAGGGGGCCGAATGGAATTCTGCCGCTGTCGGTCCGCAAAAACGCCGCCTCTCCGAGATTCTGATTAAGCGCCTGCGGAAGCGATTCGCTCCCAGCGGTCTCCTGCACTATGGCCAAGGGAAATGGTATCCCGGTGAATCACTGCCCCGTTGGTCACTGGCCTGCTACTGGCGAAAAGACAATGTGCCGATCTGGGAGAATCCTGACCTGATCGCCGACGTTGATCGGGATTACAAATTCGGATCGCATCACGCGAAACGCTTCATTGATCACCTTGCTCGAACACTCGGTGTTGCCCGGGACTGTGTTCAGCCGGCATACGAGGACGTCGTCCACTACATGTGGAAAGAACAACGACTCCCAATCAACGTGGATCCCGCTGATCCAAAACTGTCAGATCCAGAAGAACGGGCCCGTATTGCACGGGTCTTCGAACAGGGACTGAATCACCCCAGTGGCTACGTGCTTCCATTGAAGCGGCAATGGTGGCAAGCCAAGGCTCGCTGGGTCACCGCGTCTTGGGAGATGAGGGGAGAAAAGTTGTTTCTGCTCCCCGGCGATTCCCCTGTCGGACTGCGTTTGCCATTGGACTCACTTCCTTGGGTTCCTGCCGATCAGGTTGCCCCCTTCTATGTGCAGGATCCGTCGCTTCCCCCGGAGCCGCTCCCAACTCCAAGCTATCGCACTCAGCCTGCCGTCGCGGGACGTCCCGGAGAGCGCACCATCGTGGGCGTCTCGCAGCAGCAGCGGGGGGAACCTGGGGAAATCGAGTTCGATACGGATGAGCACGCCGACAATACACTCGACGCAACTCAGGTTCGCACAGCACTCTGCATCGAGGCCCGGAATGGACGAATTCATCTTTTCCTGCCGCCGGTCGAGCGACTCGAAGACTTCCTCGATCTGATCGCGGCCATTGAATCGACCAGTGCCGCACTCAAGATGCCGGTCGTAATTGAAGGCTATCACCCGCCTTCCGACAGCCGCATCAACAACATAAAAGTGACTCCCGATCCGGGGGTGATCGAAGTCAATATTCACCCGGCCAATAACTGGGAAGAACTCGTTGAGATCACAACTGACTTGTACGAGGAGGCCCGGCAGACCCGGCTCGGCACCGAGAAGTTTGATCTGGATGGAAAGCACACCGGCACCGGGGGCGGCAATCACGTTGTCCTGGGGAGCCAGACCACACTCGACAGCCCGTTCCTGCGTCGGCCGGACATGCTTCGCAGTATGCTCGGCTTCTGGATCAACCATCCTTCGTTGTCCTATCTGTTCAGTGGTCGATTTATCGGCCCGACCAGTCAGGCTCCGCGGGTCGACGAAGGACGACGGGATGCGCTGTATGAACTCAATCTTGCCTTCTCCCTCGTCCCGGAGCGGGGTCAGGACTGTCCTCCCTGGCTGGTCGACCGACTGTTCCGCAATCTGCTGACAGATCTCACCGGAAACACGCATCGCGCCGAATTCTGCATTGATAAGCTGTTCTCCCCTGACAGCAGCAGCGGGCGGTTGGGACTGGTGGAACTTCGCGGGTTCGAAATGCCGCCACATCCGCAGATGAGTCTGACCCAGCAACTGCTCGTCAGAGCCCTCGTCGCCGCATTCTGGGAGCAGCCGTACAACCAGCCAATCGTAGAGTGGGGCACTTCGCTGCATGACCGGTTCATGCTTCCTCACTTCGTCTGGGACGATTTCGGCGACGTTCTCGATGAACTGAGCCGGCGCGGCTTCCATTTCGACCGACGCTGGTTTGGTTCGCATTTCGAATTCCGTTTCCCGCTCATCGGGCAGACCGCCCGCAGCGGCATGCAGCTCGAGATCCGATCCGCCATCGAACCGTGGTACGTGCTTGGGGAAGAACCCGCAGGCGGTGGAACAGTCCGTTTCGTTGATTCCTCAACAGAACGTCTGGAAGTGAAAGTCCACGGTCTGGTCGACAAACGGCACGTGATCACCTGCAACGGTCGCCGTCTGCCGCTGACACCGACCGGAGTTCCCGGTGAATTCGTTGCAGGTCTCCGCTATCGGGCATGGTGGCCGACAAGCTGTTTGCATCCAACAATTCCGGTGCACACGCCGCTGGTCTTTGACATTCTCGACACTTGGTCCAGTCGGTCGCTGGGAGGATGCATGTACCATGTTTCCCATCCCGCCGGCCGGAACTATTCGACGTTCCCTGTCAACAGTTACGAAGCGGAAGCCCGCCGGGTCTCCCGATTTTTTGAAACTGGGCACACTCCGGGAACAATTCCAGTGCCACCTGCCGAACTCAACCCTGACTTTCCTTTGACACTTGATCTGCGTCGTGCTGTGATGCCCGCATGAATTCCCCTGCTCCTCAACCTGATCCTACGCCAGCAGCCTCCGCTGAGTCCGCACGTCCATCGCCATTCGCCGGCTACACCCCCCGACGGGGAGTCTACGACGAAGCGGTCGACGCGAAGGGAGCCGTGCGCTCCAGCTGGAAACAGCTCGCCAAAGACATGGAAGAGATCGGAGCAGATGAACTGCAGCGGCGCCTTGATCTGGCCCAGCGTCAGATCACACGCGACGGCTTCACATTCAATCCTTATGATGCCGCCGGCGGCGCAGCGCGCCCCTGGGTTCTGGACGCCATTCCCCTGCTCATTCAGGAACGGGAATGGGAAGAGATCGAGGCCGGTCTGGCTCAACGAGCGCAGCTGTTTGATCTAATCTTGAAGGACCTGTATGGTCCGCAGGTGCTGCTGAAGGAAAAACATCTCCCACCAGAAGCACTCTTCGGGCATCCGGCTTATTACCCGGCCTATCGCGGACTGTACGAAAGCGATCAGACGGCCCTGCATCTCTACGCCGCTGATCTCGCTCGCTCTCCTGATGGGACTTGGTGGGTTGTTGCGGACCGCACACGGGCGCCGTTCGGTCTTGGATATGTGCTGGAGAACCGGGTCGTCACATCGCGAATGCTGCCTGGTTCCTTCCGGCAATGTAACGTGCAGCGTCTGGCCTCCTTCTTCATCGCACTGAAAGAGTCATTGCGAGAACAGGCCTCTCGCTTCAAAGACAACCCCCGCGTCGTGATCTGGTCAAAAGGACCTCAGAGTAAGGCCTACTTTGAAGACGCATATCTCGCCCGATATCTGGGGTACCAACTCGTCGAAGGAGGCGATCTCGCGGTTCGAGAGAATCGTGTGATGCTGAAAACGCTCGGCGGACTGCTGCCCGTTGAAGTGATTTTCCGTCGCCTTGAAGATGACGACTGCGACCCTGTGGAGCTGAACTCCAATTCTTACAGTGGAGTCGCCGGACTGCTGGAGGTTCTGCGATCTGGCAACGTGGCCATGATGAACCCGCTGGGGAGCCGCCTCGTCGAATCTCCGCTGTTCATGGCCTTCCTCCCGAGCTTATGCGAAGAACTGCTCGGAGAACCCTTGCGCATGCCCAGTGTTGCGACCTGGTGGTGTGGAGAGGAGGAAGAGTGCAAATATGTGCTCGAACACCTCGATGAACTCATCGTTCGCAAGGCCTTTCGCATTGTGGATGAACCGCCGCTTCGTCCTGCGGAAATGAGTAAGCAGGAGCGGCAGGAACTCAGGGAGCAGATCAAAGCCCGGCCTCAAGACTTTGTCGGGCAGGAAACGGTCGAACGCTCGACCGCTCCCGTCTGGAACCGCACAAAAGCGGCTCCCTGGTCACTCGCCTTGCGCAACTTCCTCGTCCGCAGCGGGGATCAATACGTCGGACTGCCAGGCGGACTCGCGCGCGTGGCCCCTGAGCCTAAACTTCTTGAGCAGTACACGACAACCGGCGAACGCAGCCAGGACGTCTGGATTCTGTCAGATAAACAGATCGAAGAAGTCAGTCTGCTTTCGCCCCCAGGGCAGATGGTCAAGTTGCGTCGCAGTGGTGCCGAACTTCCCAGCCGTGTCGCGGATAACCTTTTCTGGCTCGGTCGCAACATCGAACGGGCCGAAGGGTCCTCCCGTCTGTTGCGAACCCTGCTTTCATCGATCTCCGGTGAAAATGACGACGATGTGGAACAAATTGCCCTCTTACGGGCTCTGGCAGAACAAGGTCAAATTGACCCCGACTATGCCATTCCGGAACTGACCGAATCACTACCGCTGATTGAAGAAGTTCTCCCGAAAGCCATCTTCGATACGCATCTAAATAAGAGCCTGCGGTCGACGGTCAAAGAGGCGTTCCGACTGATTTCAATCGTCCGGGATCGCATGTCACTTGATGCATGGCGCATCATTCACCGTATCGAAGAAGCCAGTCGCCGCCCCCTCATCGATATTTCCGATGTGCTTGAGTTCCTCGACCGGATGATCCTCGACCTCGTCGCGTTCGCCGGTCTGGCAGCCGAAAGCATGACCCGAACTCAAGGCTGGAGGTTTCTGGACCTGGGGCGCCGTGTCGAACGTGCCTGGCAGACCAGCATGCTGTTACGTTCCACACTGACGACGGTCGCGGAAGAAGAGCCTGCCGTTCTCGAATCGGTTCTGCAGGTCGCCGACAGCATCATGACGTATCGTTCGCGATATCTCGCGACACTCCAGCCCGGCGCAGTGCTGGACCTGTTGCTCACCGATGAGACCAATCCCCGGTCAGTGGCTTATCAGCTCGTGACGATCTGCAATCACGTTGATGAGCTTCCTCGCAGTGAACAACAGGCCTTGCTGAATGTCGAGCAGAGACTCGCGCTGTCCCTGCTCAACTCCGTTCGCTTATCTGATATTTATGAACTGACGCAGGCCAATGCGAAACAAGAGCGAGAGCTGCTCGAGCGATTACTGAAACGAATCTGCGATCAGCTGCCACGACTTTCAGATACAATGTCGAGCCGGTTCCTGATTCATGCCGGACTTCCGCGACACTTTGCATCCTCGGTGCCGCACGTTTAGAAACACCTTCAACACGATCCTCCGCCCTTCACCCCGAACCCTTCCTGACAGGGATCAGCCTTCAAGATTTGTCTCGCTCAACAAATGCATTACAAGATCTCTCACGTGACGACATACCAGTATGGCAGCCCAGTCAGGGTCTGTCATAACTATGTCATGCTCACTCCCCGGGAAGAGTTTCCGGTTGAATGCCATTCCAATCGGCTGGTCATCCGTCCTACGCCGCAAGTGGCCGCTCGCCGGAAGGATTCGTTCGGCAACATCGTCCACAGCTTCTCCATCGAAGAAAATCACCGGCAGCTTGTGGTCAATGCCAGCAGTCGCGTTTCCGTTTCGAAGCGGGACTATCCAGATCCCGCAGAGACAATCCCTTGGGATGAGGTCGCAACCGGCGTCAAGGAACAGACCGACGAGAAGTGGCTGGAGGCGTGTCAGTTTCTCTACGACTCCCCACGGATTCGACGAAACAATGAATTTCGGGATTTCGCTTTGACCTCGTTCAAGGCCGACCGTCCCATTCTGGAAGCCGCGCTCGATCTGACCACCCGCCTGCATCAGCATTTCAAATACGATTCGAAAGCAACCACCGTCAGCACGACGCCAGAGGAATCTTTCAAACTCGGGTTGGGCGTCTGCCAGGACTTCAGTCATGTGCAGGTCGCCTGCCTGCGTTCCATCGGGCTGCCGGTCCGGTATGTCAGCGGATACCTCCGTACGATTCCGCCACCTGGAAAGCCGCGACTCGTCGGAGCCGATCAGTCACACGCGTGGATCTCTCTTTATTGTGGAGAAGAACTCGGCTGGACCGATCTCGATCCAACGAATAACTGCCTGACCCAGACCGACCACATTCCCATTGCATGGGGACGCGACTATTCCGACGTCGCCCCGATTCGCGGAGTGTTTCTTGGAGGAGGAGACCATCAACTGACAGTCTCCGTCGATGTTCTTCCGCTGGACGACTCGGGAACGGCAGCTGCTGAGGCGACCTGAGAACGCCCCTCATTTAGGCCACCGGGAAGAAGAGTTCTCCCAATCCGAGTTCGAGAAGGTCTCCTCGAAAACACTGAAAGGCTGCTTCGTCCCATTCTGTCGGGACGGTGAACCCAGCCAATCGCAGTTCCTTGACTAAGAGCCGCAGATAAACCGGGCGAGTGATCGCGGTCGGAATGAACGTCGGCAGAATCCCCGTCGACTCGGGTGATCCCGAAAGCAGGATCGTTCCCCGCTTCATGCCCAGCCCTGTTCCTGTCCCTGCTCCTCCGAGCAGACAAATTGTCCCGGCGATCATTCCGGCCCCGGCGCCAACTCCCACCTGTTTCGCAATCGCAATCAGGCCTCGTCGCATCCCAGCACCGATTTCATTTCCGGCTTGACCCCGCACGAAGATCCGACCGCCCCTCATCCCCTTTGCGGCCCCGGGATATGCCGCTCCTAAAGAGTCGCCTGCGTTTCCCTGAATTTCGACGGTCCCGCGCCGCATCTCTGCACCGGCCCAATGACCTGCATTCCCCTGAACGCGAATAGTCCCGCCCCTGAGGCGTGCGCCGAGATGAGCCCCGGCCGAGCTTTCGACGATGATCGTGCCGGAAGTCATCTCTGCGCCGATAAAAGTCAACCGGCGGCAATCCCCGGAGAGAATGATCTGTTCATCTTCAGCTGTCCCTCGCACGTCAAACAGATCGCGGCAGTGAACGTCCTGATTTCCGACAGAGAGTGGAAGTCGCTGAATGTCCCCCAGGGTCATGGTTTGCAGACGCTCAGGCCGCAACGACCGCACATCGACAGGAAGGTCAGGCACGGATCTGAGCGAAAGCTGCAGCGGCATAAATGAATTCGCAGGAAGACAGACAGATCAACAGAACGTGATAGACGGACCGCGATGATCACTGTATGACATTGAGAGCACCTGCTCTACCGTAT
The DNA here is from genome assembly GCA_023417655.1 of Planctomycetota bacterium. GTDB lineage: Bacteria > Planctomycetota > Planctomycetia > Planctomycetales > Planctomycetaceae > Planctomicrobium. The sequence goes on from JAEZFD010000071.1 coordinate 17,954, forward strand.
GTCGACTTCACAGTCGAAACGCGATCCTGTGCAAACTCGTTGAGAATGCGAGACAATGCCTTGTGAATTCCAGTGAGAAGGCCTCTCCTGAACGGAGAGTTCGTCACTGGACACAGGTCCCTGCCGGTGACGGCGCCCCTTTAGAACGATCCGATACACGCCATGGACACCACGGCTACGAATCCGTTTGCCGTCCTTTCGCTGATCGTCGCTCCAGCGATTCTGACCAATGCATCAACCGTGCTGATCATGAGCACGAGCAACCGGCTCGCCCGATCTGTGGATCGCGCCCGAGAAATTTCCAAACAACTGGAAGTTGAGACCGACTGGCATTCTCCCACAGCCGTCCGGCGACTGCGTGAGCTCGACGCCGCCGAGTCCCGTGCACTGCTTCTCATGAAGGCCCTGCGGAACTTCTATCGCGCCTTGGGAGCATTCGCGTTCGCATCGCTCATCTCCCTCCTCGGAGCCCTGATCGTCCCGCTGGAAACCCGCCCGATGATCGCGATCATGGAGGCGGTGGGGGTCATTTCAGGGGTCGTCGCAGTCGGGGCACTTCTCAATGGTTCTCGTCTTCTGCTTCGAGAAACCGGAATCGCGGTGCAGATCCTGACCGCCCGGGTCGATAGTCTGAGAGCCCGTGCAGAAGAGACCACCCCAGTCTGATCATCGCAACCTTCTCACGGAAAAATGACTTGCAACCTCCAATGCAGTTTCGCCACAAGGGTCTGTACCGCAAACTGACCGAGACTTTGGGAAGTCAGGTCCTGCGGAAGCCGTATTGACCCACTGACAGGGTTTGCCGATAACTCCCCACCGTCTTCCCCGATTCCCCTATCGCGATCCTGAGTTTGATTGCATCAGCCTGGGCTGAGGAATGTGCCTGGCCATCCCATTGCTGCAGCGTTACCTGTTTCGCGAGATCGTGCGAACCTTCTCGTTCGTGCTGGGGTGTATCACCGTTCTGCTCGTTTTCGTGGGGATCTTTCAACAAGCCACTGACAGTGGACTCGATGCGCAGCAGGCACTGACAATCATTCCCTATGTCGTGCCGAGCATGTTGCCCTTCACGATTCCGGCCGCATTGCTGCTGACGGTCAGTGTCGTCTACGGTCGCCTCGCCGGCGATCAGGAAATGACCGCCGCGAAATCCGCAGGGATTCACCCTGTCTCATTGATGTGGCCCGCCCTGTTCGTCGGGGGCCTGCTGAGCGTGTTCTCTCTCCTCCTCACCGATCAGGTCATTCCCTGGTCGATGGGAAAAATCGAGCAGCACATCATCTCGTTCATGGAAGATATCTTCCTTGATCGTCTTCGGACCGAACATCATTTCAGCGATCCTCGTCGCGGCCTGCTTGTCACTGTCGAAGGAGTGGACGGCCATAAATTGCTGCGACCGACATTTCGTTACACCAAAGGCCAGAAAGTCTGCACGCTTCAGGCCGAAACCGCTGAGATCGATCTCGACGTCGAAGAACATCTGGTCAACATCCATGCCACGAATGGATGGATCGACATCCCCGGGCAGTTCCGGGGCCGATTCGACGAAATGCCTGAACAGCTGCGATGGAATCAGTCCGGCAAAGGCCCTCGAGCACAGCAGCTGCCGATTCAGAAGATGCGAACGGAGCTGAATGAAATCGAGCTCGAACAGGACATCAAACGGCAGTTCGCCCTGATGCATGCCTGCTTTGCACTGACGACCGCAGACTTTCCCCGTCTTAAAACCAGCTGTGCGACTCAGCTGACGGAACTGGGGCGACGTCGTGGCTGGGCGAACCGGCTGAACACTGAAATGCACTCCCGGTACGCCATGTCCTGCAGCTGCTTCTTCTTCGCACTGCTTGGCACCCCATTCGCCATGAGATATGGGAAAAGCCAGGCACTCACCAGCTTCCTGCTTTGCTTCGTCCCGATCGTCGCCGGGTATTACCCTCTCATGATGGGACTCACGACACAGTGCAAACGGGGACTGCTTGATCCCTCATGGTCGATGTGGATCGCAAACGGAATTCTCGTCCTGCTTGCATGGAGCGTCCTGCGCAAGGTCGTCCGCTATTAGACGACTTTTTTTGGCGGACGGTCTGCCTAGTCTCATTGAGCTCAGGCAGGGCAAAAAGATCTCCTAAGAACTCATCCCATGTATGGGCTTGAATGGCTCCTTCGAATCACCGGGGACATCGCACTGAATGAGGAGCACAGGGCAGCGGCACACGCTGCCCTCAGGCCCTGTCATCAGGAACGATCATTTAGAGAGATTTGATCGGCTGTGAGAATTCACGGACCCCCCGTGAAACTCGCGATGAGTTCACTGGCGTCGAGCGATGAAAGACGAATCGCAACCCGCAGGAGTGACACTCGAGTTCCGTCCCGATTCGCTGGGACTGCAGGAGAATCGCTTGGATCTGTCGATTTCCACAGAGACCATTGGCGAGTGAAATTGGATTCTGACACGTGGGACAGACTAGCGGGAGAGACTTGGTTACTGCGCGTCCCTGCAGGTCGACGGTCGGTTCCACTTTATAGGGACGGGTCATTTCTGAAAGCATGAGACTGCTCTCTTCCTTGAAGGCGTTCTTGCGGACAGGATCAATCAGCCCCCGAACGACATGCTTCCGGACGTCGAAGAAAACTCATTCACGCCGAAATCGGATTCACCGACAGAAGCGATTCGAGTCACAGGGGCTTGAGCGAACTTATCGCGAGACGAGTGCCAGCTAGATGGCACACCTGTTTTGACTTCAAGGAAAAATAAGAGACGAAACCCGCAGACCAGCGGATAACTCCGACAATTCCCCCTCGCGGCCGTGCAGGCGCGAGGGGGTTGTGCTGTTATCCGAAGCCTCAACCCGGGCGGGCACTATGACCAGATGTGGTCCCGGGGAGACTGCGGATGCGCAGCTGCGAACTGTTCGAGCAATTCTTTCGCAGCATCATCAAGATGTTTGGGCGCCACGATCTTGATGACGACCAGCTGATCTCCCGGATTCTTCCCCCGTCCGGGAGCGATTCCTTTTCCTTTCAGACGCAACTTGGCTCCTGAAGACGTTCCTGGCGGCAAGGTCATGGTGACGATGCCGTCCTTCAATGTCGGAACATCAAGGCGAGTCCCCAGAGCAGCCTCTGTGATCGTCACAGGGACGTCGATCAGCAGGTTACTTCCTTCCCGACGGAAATACGGGTGGGGGGCAACATTGACGGTAACCCGCAGGTCTCCGGCAGCGCCTCCGGCCTGCCCTGGCTGGCCCTGACCGCTCAGGCGAATGG
>JAEZFD010000037.1 GCA_023417655.1 Planctomycetota bacterium
GGGTTGTGTGGATCGTGGGGTGGTTGCGGCGATTCGATCGGTCAGCGAGGAAGAAATAAAAACGCCGCCACTCCAGAGGTTCTCTGAAGTGGCGGCGGAATGAGTAATGACTGTGCGGACTTTAGGAGGAGCAGGTTCCTGTTTCAGTCAACAGAGATCAGTCTGTTCAGGCGTTGGAACATGCGGCTGAAAGGCCTACTTCAGCAGCGTTTTGATGGGGATCTTGGCCAAATAGATTCTCGTCTGCTTCTCATGTGAGGAGTAGTAACTCACCCACAGGGTGTCTCCCTTTTGTACGAGCCCGGGGTAGCTCGTGTCCCCACCCGATGGAAGTGTCATGAGTTCGGTGAGCTGCGCGGTCGCGGGATCCAGCTTCCAGATCTTTGTCTTGGCTCCGCCCGGATAGCCGCGGCCGGACACGATCCACGTTCCGTCGTTCAGGCGCAACAGCTGCGGTCCGCCGATCTGCACGCCTGTGTTCTTCCAGGTCCACTCTTTGTAGGGAGCCTTGGCGGTTCCCAGCAAGGCGTCGGTTTCGCCGCCACGATTGTCACGACGCAGCACACACAAGGCGGTCCCATCAGGCTGGAATGCGATGGAGGCCTCATTAGGGAATTTCTTGACTTCAAGTTCAGGAACAAGTGTTTCGAAGGTCTTGCCGTCTTGAGTGTGATACAGACGCGTCTTCCATTCCTTCCCGTCTCCCTTGGTGTTATAGCCGATGCCATATCCCTCACCGTCATGCCAGGTGATCCTCCAGAGCCAGTAGTTCAGATCTCCGACCGGGTGAGGCGCGCTCCATGTGTGGCCATCATCGGAAAGCCAGATGTAGGTCTGATGCGTTTTCTCTTTCGGAGGCTGCGTCACGCCGGCGCCGCAGAGCATCAGCTTCCCTTCAGGAGTGACTGAGATCTTTGCATCGCGCAGATCGGTCTCAGGCATGGTCACCAGTGCGGCGGAAGTCCAGGTCTCCCCATCATTCGATGTGAGGACGCGAAGTGCTCCATCAGGTGACACATGCCCAGCCCCTTCCCGAAACACACAGAACCACTTTCCCTGATGGTGAATCAGGTCGGTGAAAGCGTTGTGCTTGCCTTCCTTCCAGATCTCTTTGACCTCGATTCCTGAGGCCGGGGTCTCAGCCTGCGAGACGGAACCTCCGAGCAGCAGAGCCAGTACCGTAGACGCCAACAGCGCATGACGCATCAATTAACTCCTGTTCAGTGGACGGAAATTGTGTGGCGGGACCTGCGTTTCGTGGCTCGCTGCCGGTTCAGCTATTTGCTGGCCTTTGAGGGAAGCGAAGTGGAAAGCAGGCGATAGAAGTTCCCGTGGAAGATCTTATCGATGTCGGCTGATGAATAACCACGCTGTGCCAGGATGTCGTCCAACTTCGCGAGATCGGCGATCGTGTCCATGTCGCGAGGCGTCTGTTCGGTCCCGAATCCTCCATCGAGATCGGTGCCGATCCCGACGTTGTCGGTCGTCCCGGCGAGTTGGCAGATGTAGTCGATGTGGTTTGCCACCACTTCGAGTCCGACGACGTCAGGTTGCGTCACGCCAATCTTCCAACCCGGGTAAAGCATCCAGGCATCGAATGCCATGCCGATGACAGCGTTACGTTCGATGAGACGTTTAAGCTGCTCATCGGAGAACTGGCGATCAGCCGGGGTTAGTGCCCGCACCATGTTGTGACTGGCAAGGACTGGACCGTTGAAGTTGTCGAGGATTTGGAAGAAGCCCGGCTCTGCGCTGTGCGTCAGGTCGACGATCATTCCCAGTCGTTCGAACTCTCGCAGCAACTCGAATCCGAGTGGAGTCAGCGGACCTTCAAAGCCGGTCCCCATTCCATAGACCCCTTGCCCATAGTGGGAAAGACCGACACAACGCAACCCGAGATCCCACCAGTATTCGGCCTGATCTGGTGAAGTAATCGGATCCGCTCCCTCCATCGCGAGGATCAGGCCGATCTTGTGAGTTACGCCGGAATTCCAGTGGTCGATCAGATCTTCACGAGTGTAAATCCGTCGAATCTCACCCAGTCGTTCCAATTCCCGGTAGTACTGGACATGGCTGTGCCCGATCGAGCTGGCGATGGTCTGATTTCGGAAGTCGAGATCGCGTCGGGTGGCTCCGTTGGGGGGATTGACGTTTGGCTTTGAACGAACCAGCACCGTTCCCAGACAGACCCGAACGCCGGCCCGACGCAATTCCGGCAAAGTGACGGTGTTCCTGCCGCGGGCGGGATGATCGACCAGTCCTTCTTCCGACGCGCGACACTCCTCCAGAGTGAGCGTCAGGTCACGGTTCCAAAACAGGCTGCTCCAGGCGAGGTCGAGGTGAGCATCAATAATCGGGCGCATGGGGGTGGCTCAGAGAATTCACAGGGAAACGAAAAACGAGATTCAGGCGAGGCAGGCCGCCATCACACAGCATCGCTGAATCATGACTACTCACCGACTGATTCGCGAATCAATGGCCGCTGATTTCTAGGGTTTCGAAGCCACCGTCGGGTGAAAACGGCGAATGGATGGGAAATTACCCGACGAGTTTCCGGCTGAGGCAGGACTGGCCGTCCGAGCGTGGGCCAAGCAGCCGGACGACACGAGAGACTTCTCCCCAATGATGGCCCGTCGTAAGATGGAAGCTATGCACGAAATTCTTCGATTCAGCCCCCGTGTTCAGTGTCTGCCCGTTGTCCATGGAAGTGGCGACTTTGCGGTCGAAGTCCGCCGCGTCATGCTGTCGGAGAAATTCGACTGCGTCGCCGTGCCGCTGCCTCCTTCCTTCAAAGAGTCGGTCGAACGGGGAATTGAGTTCCTCCCGAACGTCACGATTGCCGTCCAGTCCGAAACGGCCTTTGACTCCACAGACTGGACGCCAGACGGAGAGGGCAGGGAAGGGAGCGCTGTCTGCAGTTATGTTCCAATTGACCCCTGCCAGCCGGTCATCGCCGCTTTACGGCTCGCCAAGCAGGAACGGATTTCCGCCGCATTCATCGATCTCGATGTCGCCGAGTTCACCGGGCACATCGGGGAAGTGACGCCGGATGCCTATGCCCTCAAGCAGGTTCCCGTCGAGAAGTTCGCAGTCGCCATGCTCGCGGACTCCCCGGAACCCAAGTCGGAGCAGCTTCTGGCGCGGGTTCAGCACATGGCTCTGCGTTTGCGTGCGTTAGAGGCGAAGCATTCTTCCATTCTGTTTATCTGCCCTATGGAACTCTGGGGCTGGATCAGAGACGCCTACCGCACGGCACCTACGGATGCAGAAGCCCCGGAGCATGAGGCTGTTTATGACCCTGAACTCTATCGGGTCAATCCTTCGACGCTTCTCTTTCTCCTTGGTGAGCTTCCGTATATCACCGGGCTCTATGAGCAGTCGCGGTTTAACCTCGACTGTGATGAGAACTTATCAGTCGACGGAATTAAGTCATTACTTCTCTCCGCCAGAGAACGTTATCGGGAAGAATTAAAGAATCGCGGTCGGAAGATCACGCCGCATCTCCTTTCGACTTATCTTCGCTATGTGCGGAATCTCAGTTTGATTGAACGCCGGATGACGCCGGATCTGTACACGCTCGTCACGGCCGCCAAGCAGCTGGCAGGGGATCAGTTCGCGATTTCACTGGCAGAAGAGATTCGCGTCTATCCGTTCACAGAATCGCTGGCGTTTGGTGATTTCCAGATGTCGATCAACCGGGGACAGCTGCCGGACGGCACCCTCGCCGACATGAAGAGCCGCCTCCCCGGTCCGTCGGTGACGTGGAAAACCTGTGAGCTGAAGCGGAAGCCGCTGAAGATTGATCAGCAGGAATGGGCCATGCGCTGGAACCCGTATAGCCAGTGCAGCTGGCCGCCGGAAGACGTGGCGATCGAGCGGTTCCGCACGCATGTGAAAGATCGGGCACTCAGCCTGATGGGGAATGACCTCGCCAAGATCGAGAAGTTTACCACTAGCATGAAGGACGGGCTCGATATCCGCGAGACCTTGCGAAACTGGCACACCGGGAATCTCTATGTGAAAGAGAATCCTCCCAGCCGGGGGCAGCTCGATTGCGTGTTGATGCTGTTTGATTCCCCGGCCGATCCGCGTGATTATCCCTGGCGAATCACTTGGCACGCCGAGCATCAGGATGAATCCACGCTGGCCTTCTTCGCCTCATCGCCGGGGGAAGAACTGGTCGGACCGGGCATCGCGATGGCGACCTACGGGGGAGCGATGTTTCTGTTTCCTCCTCGACCGGTGTCGGACATCTGGCAGGATCCGCGACTCGATTATGTCGACACGCTGGAAGAACGCCTGCTCGGTGCCGCGTGCATGTACTCCGCACACCGCCACATCGCCGTGTTGTCAGCAGTGGCCCCCGGCATCGCCTGGCGCCGACTGGCGAAACGGTACGGGAAGAAGCTGGTTCACGTCCCGCTGTCACACTTCAGCCAGGAAACGATCCAGCAACTCCGGATGTTCCACGTCCTGAACGGCCGCCAGGTCCGCACCTACGCCGAACACTTCATCCGGAAAGCGTAAAGGCGAGATGGTTAAGGTGACACGTTATCAGTGGTTCTTCGGCTCGATCGGATTAGCTCTTGTCGGCCTGATGACGTACAATATCATTATCTGGAGCCAGTTAGAGGCTCCACAAGCTTCAGCCCTTGCAGCTTGGCTAAGGGAATTTGCATTAAGTCCAGTCGGCGGAGTGATTACAGGAATTGTCTTTTGGTGCGGAATAATTGGGCTGGTTCTGGGCGGATTCAGTTCTTTGTTGGCCGCCTGTGTTTGCATTTGGATAATGCTGAACCCCCGGAAGCATGATGAAGTGAGGTAGTACTTGCCCTCGACAAACCGGCTGGGTTTCTGTGAGACTGCGCCGGATTTCATCTTCCGAGCAAGGAGGCTCTGCCATGGCCAGGTCGACACCCAATCAGTATCCCGTGGTGCTGACGGATGAG
>JAEZFD010000005.1 GCA_023417655.1 Planctomycetota bacterium
TCCGGTCCTTCTATGCTGGCCGCGCCGGGAGGAGCAGGGCCGCCCGGCAGTGTGAACTCTGCTGAAATGATGTGTCTGAACCGGTGATGATGTCGTATGTCGTCTGCAACCTCAAATCCTGAACCGCGAAACATTCGCCTGCGTCTCGCCTACGACGGAACGAACTACTCCGGTTGGCAGATTCAACCCGAGCGAGTGACGATTCAGGGGTGTCTTGAGCAAGCCATTCGAAATCTCACGGGCGAAACCGTGAACGTGCTGTCCGCAGGACGCACGGATGCTGGCGTTCATGCTCTCGGACAGGTCGCCAGTTTCCTGACGCAATCGCGGATCCCGGCTCACAAATGGCGGCCGGCATTGCAGACGCAACTGCCGGAGGACATTGTCATTCTGGAGTCAGATGAAGTTCCGCTGGAATTCCATGCGACTTTTTCGGCCGTATCCAAGCGGTACCGGTATGTCATTCTGAACCGGCTGGTCCCTGATCCCTTCGTTCGCAAATACAGCTGGAAAATCGGCCAGGAACTCGATCTGGGAGCGATGCGGGAGGCCGCGCGATTTCTGTTGGGAAAGCATGATTTTCGGAGCTTTGAATCGCACTGGCCCAATAAGGCCACAAGTGTCCGCACCGTTCACGAATTGACGATTGAGCGGCGGGCCGGATGGTCCTTGTTTTCGCCCAGCGTAAAAACGACTTCCACGAGTGGTGAGGACGAGGGCGAGTTCATCTGTCTGGAAATCGAGGCGGACGGATTTCTCTACAACATGGTCCGGACCATCACCGGCACGCTGGTGAATGTCGGGCGTGGATCGTGGTCCCCAGAAGATGTTCGCCGAGTTCTTCAAGCCCAGGATCGCAAGATCGCTGGAGGAACCGCTCCAGCATGCGGACTGTTCATGATGCACGTGAATTATAATGAGGCAAATCTCGCCTATCGCGATCCTCGCTGATGCTGTGACTCGCGGACAGACCTCGGGAATCTGGGGTATTTGGCGAGAGTTTTGCGAATCTTTTGCGTCAGGATTGCGAAAGATTAACGGGTTCGCGTGATTATAAGCACGTCATCACCGTATCAGGTCGATGCAACCGACACCTGTTCGAGGGGCCGAACAGGGCGGGGCTCAGGACCAAATTGCGCAGGTCTGCTTCTCTTGAGGTTCTACTGCTGAATGCAGTTGCCGAGGCAATGAGACCTGTCCCGCAGGACATCCCATCTCGCCGGTGAGTACCACTGCGCTATGAACGTGATCAAAGCGTTTCAGAGCAGGGGCAATTCTCTGTCATCAGAGAACTGAGCTGTTGGTGAGTTGAATGGCGGCCGGATGCAGTTTGCATTGCTTCCAGCTGTTTAAGGGAGACGTCCAGGACGGGCAGTCGGGCCGACTTGGAATGACACGGCCGACCGCGTGGCAGCCCCATCCTGAAAATTCCATGGATGGAGTTGAATTGATGATTTGGAAGCTGAAACGCTCAGTCAAGCAGGTTGTCTATACTGGGGCGTGCTTCATTGGCATCTCCTGGTCTGCTTCAATTCATGCTCAAATCATTGACCCGATCTTCAACGGTTCAAATGATCCATCAGTCCCTGGTTCCATTATTCGCATTGAATACTGGAACCCTGCAGATGGCACTTACCAGGACCCCTCTGGAAACGATTTCTCTTCGAACATCAACTGGACCAATGCGGAAATGTCCGCGATCCAGCGAGGGATGCAGTACTGGTGGGATGTCCTCGGCGAAGGAGCGACTCCTGGTCGAACAGTCACGATGCGGATGACGAGGAATGACCCCGGCAATCCCAACTTCTCGAATGCCTACGCCTCTTCGGTTTATGTCAATGGATCGGATCCAATCCTGACGCAGGTGCAGAATGCCTGGGGGATGGGGCAGAGCACCCCGCCGCCACCAAGTTCTGGCGGCGCGTTGATCGATGTGAATCTCGCATTTGAATTCCCAACCTTCGTCACAGAGTTCACGGGGATCTACTCTCCTCCAGGGGCTCCGATCGAAGCGATTATGATTCACGAAGTCGGCCACACGCTGGGCTTCTCTGGCCCAGCTGCTGGTTACTTCGGGGCCACAGGATATATCGCCGACGGAGTATTCCGGCTGTCTCCTTATGAAGAGTACATTCGGGATGCGAGCGGCAATGCGGTCGTCGCCGGGCAAACGTACACGACCGGGACTCCCTACTTCTTTGCCGGGCCAAATGCTCTCGCAGTCTACGGAGCCCCTGTTCCCCTCAATACGAGATCCAATCAGCTGTCACATCTGGGGATTACTCCCCTGCTGATGACACATGAAAGCTATCGCAACTACACATTCTTCACCGAAGTCGAGCTCGCGGTCTTGAAAGATGTTGCGTTCTCGAATCTGGATCTGAAGCAGCACTTCGGGCAGTCGTATTATCAGGACGGCACCACCGCTACGAATACCAATGGGTTCAACTCGACCAAGACATATGGGGTCGGGTTGCACATGAAGGGGAACGGCCAGAACATTACACAGGCAGCTGATATCAACGCAGCCGGGGTGGCCGGGAACGGGATTCGTGTGGACGGGATGGACAATACCGTCACCATCGGTCCAGGCGTGAATGTGCACGCGGACGGTGACTACGGGGTCGGTCTGCTTGTCAGCTATGGAACGGACAACGTGATTGTCCATCGCGGAAACCTGACGGCCGACTCAACAACCGCAGACGCCGTCGGAACCGGGATGATGTTCAGCTTCGGCTCGAATATTCTGGGCCCGCTTGGGGCGCCGGACCTGACATCTGACACGCCGACCAACTCGAGTATGTATGCGGGTTTCCGTACGGGTTATCTCGTCGACCGCGTCGATATCAGCGGATCCGTATCTGCAGGAAGTGGGACCGGAAACGTTATCTATATTGATAACACCGCCGGTGTGCGGGAGATCAATATTCTCGCCGGAGCCGTGCTGAACGGGAATATTTACACAGACCCGGTTATTAATACGTCTGTCGGAATTCAGAGACCGACGATCACCTTCGGTCATGCTCAGACGAGCGGCGTTAAGCAGAACAGCGCGGACCTCAACTTCAACTTCAATTACAACGGCAATATCACGGCCGGCAATTCCTCGCCGCTCGGCGGTGCGATGGATGCGGTGTTTGTCGGGGGGCGAGATGCCGCCAATGGAGCCCGACTTAACGGTAACGTCACCTTCAATAACGTCTCTGTTCTGGAGACCGGTAAGTTTACCGTCGGCGGAACGACGGTTGCCCAGAACATCACAAACGACGGTCGAATTTCAGGTGTCAGCGGAAGCACGCTTTCGGCCCAGCAGGGGTTCTATAACAACGGCACCTTGACTGGGACCGGCATGACCTTGCTGAGTGCAGGGGAATTCGAAAACGCCGGAACCATGAACCTCACGAACTCGACTCTCACGTCGACGGCTGACGTGTGGTTGAACACAGGGCTGTATACCCAGCAGAACGGGGCGCTCAATGTTGACGCCATCGATAACCTGGGCGGAATCGTCCTGGAGAATGTGACGACAACCTCAATCGGGGACGTGACAAGCAGCGGGGAATTCTCGCAGTTCGGCGGGACGACTGACGTCGGAGGATCCCTTGTGAACTCAGGGAATTTCTTCGTCAACAACGGATCGATGACGATCGCGGACACGCTTCACAATACCGGGCTCTTCCAAGCCTCTGTCGGATCCGTCATTGACACAACCGGAGTGATCACGAACGGCACGACCGGTTCACTCGAGCTGTTCGGCGGTTCCGAGCTGAATGGATCCGCTGGTATGGTCTCGGCAGGATCACTTGTTCTGAATGAAGGGCATGTGCACCTGAGTGATGGAAGCTTCCTGAATCAGGGAGCAACCACCAGCACTGACGGACACATCCTCATCATGAATGGGGACATGACGATTGCGAATAAGGGATCCTACACGGGAACCCGAGACATCATCGAAATCGATGCTGGAGCGCTGAACGTCATCGGAACAATGTCCAGCTCTCAGAGCCTCCTCGCGACGGGCGACCTGAACGTTTCCGGGAGCCTCCAGCTGTCAGACAGCTCCATTGCAGTCGTCGCAGGGACAACAAATGTCGCTGCGGCCGGCAAGTTGACTCTTAACGATTCGTTTGTCGCATCCAACGGCCCTGTGAGTTTCAACGGTCAGGTACGAAACAACGGCGGCCTGTTTGGAGTGGTCAGCGGCAACCTGAACATCGGCTCGACCGGTTCATATCGCGGCGTGGACGACACTCTCGCGGTCACGAACGGCGGAATTAATGTCGCTGGAACACTCGCGAGCCAGGACGGCCTGATTTACAGCAGTAACAACATCGTCGTGCAACAGGGGGGGCGCCTCGCAGGAACAGCACTTGTTGATGCTCCCCGAGTGAATGTGAACAGCGGCGGTGTGCTTGCAGCCGGTAACAGCATTGGCACGATGGTCATTGATGGGGATTTGCACCTGAACGGGGCAATGGAAGTCGAAGTCGCCGCGGCACAGGGCGGCCAGGACGCCGACTTGGTTGTTGTTCAGAACGGTCAAGCGTTCATCAATGACGGTACAAGTTATGCAGGTCGAGGGACTTTCAACTTCATCGGGCTGACAACCCCTTCTGATAACACCTTTGATATTGCTCGCCGCTATACAATTATGACCACGGATGGCGACGGGGACCTGCAGGTCGATGCCCGGCCCAAGACGACCGATGACATTGCGAATCGGCGAATGATCCTGCGAAGTGATAAGGATGTCTCTGGCCTCTACACCCCCGGAGCCCGTGACTACTACGCTTATGTCGGGCGGGATGTTGACTATTCCACCTTGGCGGTCAACGATAATCAGCAGGTCGTTGCAGGATTCCTGAATTCGATTGCGGGGATGGATGATGGCTCGCCGCAGGGAAATAACCTGCAGTGGTTGCGAGACACAATCGACCTGCTGCCAACCGAAGGCGAAGTCCGTTCTGCGATGGACCAACTGGTCGGAGCATCAACCGCAACGATTTACCCGACTCTGGTTCAGCAGATTCACCTGAATACGCAGCGAATGGCCTCCAATCTCCGCAACGAGATGGAACTGTACGCTTATAAATTCGCCGACATTGATGAAGAAGATGGCTTCTACGGAAATATCTCCGGATTCGGGACCGGCGGGAACATTGACGGGTCGAGACAGGCGAGTGGATACAAGTATAACTCTGGTGGAACGCAGCTGCAGGTCGGCTATCGGCAGCGAAATGCGATCCTGGGAGCTTACTACAACTACACGAATGGAACGATTGACGGGACAGGGAATGTCGGCGTCGAAATGAATGACTTCGGCGGCTTCTTCATCGCCAAGCAGGAATCGAGCCACCTGCTGTTCTCGGTCGGCGGAGGCCATGCAGATCTTAATTCGCGCCGAACGATTCTGATCGGGAACACTGCGATTCAGAATCCAATCTCCGCCTTTCAGGCATATAACACCAGCACGACGCAGTATAACACGAACGCCGAGCTTGGCTTCTATCTCCTGTCAGGACCGGTCACACTGCGACCGTTCGCAAGCTTCACTTATGTTTATCTCGAATCAGCCGAGTTCAATGAAGGTCTCACTCCGTTGGCGATGCGAGGCCGTATCGACGACATGGAAAGCTGCCGATCACAGTTTGGAACCGATTTGAACTTCAATATTCCGGGACTGCCTCAGACCTGGTTGAACTTCCGCGGGGCATGGATGCATGAGTATGCCTCAGACGGGGCAGGACTCGTCGTGACATCGATTGGTGGCCTGCCTGCTGGAACCTTTGGCATTCAGGGGGTCGATCTGGGACGAGACTTCGCTGTCTTTGGGGCGAGCCTGTCGCACTACTTCATCCCCGGTGTCCTCCGCGGATATGGCGGATATGACCTGCTGGCAGGGACAAACAGTGACCTCCACACAGGCAGCGGCGGGATCGAATTCATCTGGTAACTGAATGAGTCGACTGGCAGTAAGTCCTGCACAGTCTTAAAAACTCCGCAGCCGAGAGCCGGTCTCTATTTTAGACCGGCTCTTTTCTTTTTGGAGCGAAAGTTCTTCTGGTGATTACGTTCCGATATAGCGGGCGTACAGACTACGGGCGATCGCGATATCTTCCGTGCCGGTGATGATCGCACGTCCATCCCGGAAGAGCGTTAACTCGGCCTGAGCATCAGCAGGCTGAAAGACCATCAGGAAGGGATTGACGCGAACGGCTCCCAAGGGGGTCAGCCGCTCCTTCAGAGAGTCGAAATTGATCCCGCTCTCAGTGGGCGTCAGCTGAACGGAATTTCGTCCACACAGCACAGTCGACTGGGTTCCCCGTTCTCCGTTCAGCCAGGGACGCTCTGTGCCGGAACAGCACGGACAATGACTGCGGTCGAGATGCGAGAGGTTCCAGTGCCGGAACGTTCCTTCCCAGACATCGACAATTGTCATACGCGGGGAGATCAGCTCGCGATGTCCTGAAAGGATCTTCAACGCATCCACGACCTGTAGTGAAGCCATGATCTGCACGGCGGGTCCAATGACACCGGCGGTATCGCAGCTTTCTCCGGCGCCGACTCCCGGCGCCTCTGGCATCAGGCAACGCAGGCAGGGAGTCTCATGCGGAATCACGGTCATCGTCTGGCCGTGACTGCCGACGCAGCCTGCATGAATCCAAGGGATGCTCAGTTCCATGCAGGCATCGTTGATCAGGAAGCGAGTTTCAAAATTATCTGTGCCGTCCAGTACGACGTCCGCTCCTTCGATGAGGCTCAGAATGTTATGGCAGTTTACGTCGCTCACCAGCGGGGAGAGCGAGACCTCGCTATTGATACGCTGCAGCTTCTCTGATGCGGCGATCGCTTTGGGAAGCCTTCTCGCGACATCATCCTCGTCATAGAGGACCTGTCTCTGCAGGTTGGAGAGTTCGACGAAGTCCCGATCGACGAGTCGCAACGTTCCCACGCCGGCACGGACCAGTGATTCCGCAATCACCGACCCGAGGGCCCCGCATCCGATCAGCGCGACGGATGCCGACCGGAGCCGGTCCTGTCCTGCTTCACCGAGACCGGCGAAGAGCGTCTGTTTGCGATATCGACCTGACATGGAAAGGGGCTCTGCTAAAATCAAAAGCTCCGGCAACGGACTCGCACACGAGTCCCCTTGCCGGAGCAGAATCATCAGTGATCAACGAAGGCCTGCTGATTACCAGCTTGGGTGTTCAGGCAGGTACTTCTCGAATTCCTTGATCAGCTGTTCCTGATAGGCGCCGGCGAAGGTGCCGTTGAAGAACTTCGCAAGGGCTTCTTCGTTGAAGCGAACCCAGCTCTGTTCTTCGTGGCCAGGGTTGATCGGGAAGAACAGCGCGCCCACAGCGGCGGCAGCGGCCTGATCGCCCGGTGCGTCGCCGATCATGAGCATCTTCTCGGGCTCATAGCCGAACTTTTTGCAGATGTTCAGCGATTCTTTCTTGCTGCCTGTTTCCTGTCCGGCGATGCACTGCACGTAGCCGTTGATGCCGTGTTCTTCCCATTCCTTCTGCAGAGCGCCGTTCGGTGTGGCGGAGCAGACGATGATGTCTGCTTTGGTCTGCATGGTCTTCAGAGCGTCTTCGACGCCTGGGAATGGTGGGACATCGTGCACGATGGCGTGGACGGTGTCGTCAACAGCCTTGGACCAGGCATAAGCCAGCTGCAGGTCCGGATCACCAGTCTTTTCGGCTTCTGGACCGAGTGTTTTGGTGCCGAGCTTGGTCTCGCGTTTGACCCAGTCACGGACTCCCTGCAGTTTGGGGATCTTCGCTCCGCGACGCTTCACTTCTTCGCGCTGCTCGAGCAGATCCAGAGCGAGCAGGTAAGCCGGGAAGCGGTTAGCTCCGCGGGTCTTGGAATACAGGTTGGTGAACTCGGCGGCTTCACGGGCATACTTCGAAATCGGCTGCAGACCGAAGTAGTTGATGAAGTTGGGAATGAAGCATTCTTTATGCTTGATTTCCATGGAATCAAATGCGCAACCGTCTGAATCGATTCCGATCAGGAAATCGTGATTCTTCTTGAAATGGTCGAGACCGAGTTGAGACACAGCGGGTTACTCCTGAGTTTTCAGTCAGAACAATGCCGTCGATCGGTCTCTGTCCACTGGAGTTCTGAATGAGAACTCCAGTGAGACGGCCGGCCACTTCGATTCATCGACGAAGTGCATGGCCGCCGGACGAGAGACGGCATTGAAAGTCATTTTTCTGCAAACGCACGGTGGGCGAGGTCGCATCCAGCGGTCGGTGCAGAAGCGAATAGGGTAAATGAACAATCGTCAGCGTGAAAGTCCATCGCCGACCGGCACAGGTCCGGAACGGCACAGCCTCGCAGTGCAGGGAGGCTGTGCTATGGACCGTTCTTCAGGTTAGAGACAGGCGTCGAGAGCGGCTTTCAGCTCGGCAACCAGATCTTCTGGGTTTTCAATTCCGACCGAGACACGGATTGTGCTCTCGGAGATTCCTCCGGCGCGGCGGGCTTCGAGCGTCATGCTCGCATGGCTCATTGTCTCAGGGTATTCGATCAGCGATTCGACCCCACCGAGCGATTCCGCCAGCTGGAAGAGCTTTCGCTTCTCGAGCAATTTCTCGACAGCTGGGCGGCCCCCCTTCACATCGAAGCTGACCATTGCACCGAATCCAAACTGCTGCCGCTTGGCGAGTTCGTGATCAGGATGGGATTCGAGACCCGGGAAGTAGACCTTGCTGACGGCTGAGTGCTTCTCCAGCATTTTGGCAATCGCGAGGGCTCCACGCTGATGGGCTTCCATGCGAGGCCCGAGGGTCTTCACACCGCGAAGAACCAGCCAGGCATCAAAGGGGCTGCATCCGAGACCCATTGCGTTGACGTAGTAAGCGACCTTTTCCCCGAGTTCTTTGGTTCCGGAGATCACGGCCCCGCCAACGACGTCGGAGTGACCGTTGAGATATTTCGTCGTGGAGTGAACCACGACGTCGACTCCGAGTTCCAGTGGGCGTTGCAGGTACGGCGACAAGAAGGTGTTGTCGGCGATGGAGATCAGGTTGGCCGACTTGGCGATGGCGGTGACGGCGGCGATGTCGACGATGTTCAGCAGGGGATTGCTGGGGGTTTCGATCCAGATCCCTTTGGTGGCTGGAGTGATCGCGGCTTTGACTTCGTTCAGGTCTCGCATATTCACGAAGCTGAACTTGTAACCCTGCTCGGTCAGGATGCTGGCGAACAGTCGGTAAGTCCCGCCGTAGATGTCGTTTCCGGTGATGATGTGGTCGCCGGGCTTAAAGAGCTGCATGGCGGCAAGAACTGCTGACATGCCGGTGCAGGTTGCGCGGCAGGAGACGCCGCCTTCGAGTGCAGCCAGATTCTCTTCGAGAGCTGCCCGCGTGGGGTTTCCACTGCGCGTATAATCGTATCCCCGGTGCCCTTTCAGGCTGTCCCATGCAAACGTCGAGGATGGATAGATCGGGGTGGTGCAGCTCAGATAAGTGGAATCTTTGTCGACGCCGGTGTGAACGCAACGAGTTTCGAAGTGCATGGCCAGGATTCACTGCAAAAAGAGGAAATTTTTGAAGCCGACAGTGTCTTCTCTGATCCCGCCGGTGTCCAGTCCGTTGAGGAGCACAGCAGAACAGGTGAGGTTCGGCAAGACTTGATGTGAATCCGGGCCATCTCCCGGATTGCAACCCTGTTCCGGGCGTGCCATCATCAGGAAACTGCCAGCGCGGTCTAGCCCGAACAGAGAACGAGGGGAACGACGTGAAAGTCTGTAACCGACTGACAGATCAAGGCCTCCGAAGATTTGTTGCGGAGTCGCGGTCGCTGACCTGGCGACTTGTGCTGGCACTGTTTGTCGGGCTGGGCGTCTCTGGAACCGTCATCGCTCAGGAAAAGGGGAATACCCCGCCGGACGCCATTGCGAGAATTGTGACGGTGTCGAGTCCGATTGGGGACGAAACGCTGGGCGCAATTCGCCGCACTCTGCTGGAACTGGAACAGACCGCGGTCCGGGAGAACCGCAAAGCGTATCTGATGCTGGAGCTCAAACCCGGCGTCAGTTCGTTCCATACCTGTTATGCACTGGCGGACTTTCTGACCTCCAAACCCTGGGACCACGTCACGACCGTCGCCTGGGTGCCGGAGACCGTGACCGGGGTGAACGTGCTCGTTGCGCTTGCCTGCCGGGACATCATTCTTGGCCCGAACGCCTCATTGGGAGACATGGGGAACGGAGCCGCGTTGCCGGCGGATCAACAGGTGATCGTGAAAACGATTGTCGAACGGAGACGAAATCCGCGTGTCTCGATGCCACTCGCCATGGCGATGACGAATCCCCAGACAGAGCTGATGCAGCTCATGGTGGAAACCCCGGGTGGGGCAAAGGAATCCCGTCTGGCGACGACCGAAGACGCCCGAGAGCTGCAGGATGCCGGAACGGTGATTCTGGATCGCACGATGATCAGCGATGCCGGGACGCCGACTCTGATTTCCGCTCAGGACGCTCGAAATCGGGGAATTCTTGCGGTCAGAACTGCTGCCAGTCGACAGGAACTCATTCAGGGTTATCAACTGGATGCTGCCAATCTTCGGGAACTGGAAAAAGCGGAAGCAATCGAGAAGGTTGCTTACATCAAACTGCATGATGTCATTGATGAAGTCTTTGCCTCATTCGCCCAGCGCCAAATCGAACGGGCGGTGCAATCTGGTGCGAAACTGATCATCTTTGAAATTGATTCTCCCGGGGGACTTCTCAGCGTCTGTCAGGATCTGTCGCAGCAGATTGCACATCTCAGCGAACGGGACATCCGGACAGTTGCCTACATTCCTGACAAAGCGATCAGCGGCGGGGCCATCCTCTCGGTGGCGTGCGATCAGATCTATATGCGTCCAGGCGCACGGATTGGAGATGCGATTCCAATCAACCTGATGGGAAATATGATTCTGCGTGCGGAAGAGAAGATCCTCAGCGTCGAATTGGAACTGATGCGCGATCTGGCCCTCCAGAAGAATCGGCCTGCCGCGATCCTCGAGGGGTTCTGTGACAAAGATCTGGAAGTCTTTCAGGTCACCAACAAAAACACAGGTAAGAAGTGGTTCCTCTCTGAATCCGAACTTCATCAGGAGGCCAATGAGTGGACGGCAGGGCCAATGGTTCCGGAATCCCGCAAAGGGATCGCCATCATGGTCAATGGGCAACGGGCTCATGAACTGCTGATTGCGGAGCCTCCCGTTCAGGATCTGGCGGAGCTGAAAGAACGTCTTGGGCTCCCGGCCGACATGCAGTTGAATGCAATCGGTCGGAACTGGACCGACACGCTGATCTTCACCTTGAACCAGCAGTGGGTCACGGGGATGCTGTTTTTCCTCGCCATTGTGTTCATCTATATCGAACTGGCGACGATGACAGGATTCTTCGCCATCCTGTCTGCGGTGGCGTTTGCCATCTTCTTCTGGAGCAAGGTGATGGGCGGAACCGCGACCGGGCTGGAGATTGCCCTGTTCGTGGTCGGGCTAGGATGCCTTGCAATGGAATTTTTCGTGATCCCGGGCTTTGGTGTCTTCGGGATCTCCGGCTTCCTGCTGGTGCTGGGGGCCTTGATCATGGCCAGCCAAACCTTCAGTGGCATGGGAATGGAATATGACCTCTCCCGGGCAGGCAGGACATTCGCGACCTTGGGGGTGGCGCTCTTTGGAGTGCTCATCGCGTCAATGGTCCTCAGTCAATATCTCCATCGGCTGCCGTTCCTGAGGGATCTGGTACTCACCGGTCCCGGCGGAGATCACGATCCTTCCGAGCCGCGACTGCGGCCCGATCTTGTCGATCCGGAGATGGCGCTGCTCGGGTCGTCGGGTGAAGCGGCGACGATTCTGCGACCAGCCGGGAAAGCACGAATCAATGGTCAACTGCTCGATGTCGTGACGGAAGGGGGCTTCGTTGAAGCTGGAGCACCCGTCATCGTTGTTCAGGTGCAGAAGAACCGCATCGTCGTCCGTCAGGCATAAGCATCCGTTATCTTCACTGAACCGCCGGATCGATCTGTTCTTCCCAGAGAAGATTTTGCTCAGGCGACCTCATTCCACAACAGTCTGTTTTGAAAGCGTTCCCAGTCACGATGCCAGTTCAATTTCCCCTCAATGGAGGCCCTATCCGGACTGTGAGTCCGCTCATTGGCTGCCTGCCGTTGTTCGCGATTGGTCTGTTGCTGTGCCTGTTGCCGGTCTTCCTGTTTGACACGGCACGGCTCGCACTGATCAGGTTGGGGATGACTCCAACCACAGCCGGGCTGACGATCTTCGGGATTCTGTTCGGTTCGTTTATCAACCTGCCGGTCTATTGGATCCGGAAAGATGAGTTGCAGCCGAAGAATCGATTCGGCCCGTTCGGGGCAGCCCTGTCGCAGTCCTATGAACGGGTGCAACAGGAGACGCTGATCTGCATCAATGTGGGGGGATGTGTGATTCCCGTGATGATCGCTTTGTTTCAGGCAGGGCGACTGCTCGCTGATGACTTTACTCCCTTTCTCTGTGCGGTACTGGTGAGCGCCGTCTGCGTGGTGGTCTGCTGGCGAGCGGCCCGACCCGTCGAAGGGATCGGCATTCTGATTCCTGGCTTTATTCCGGCGGCTGCGAGTGTGCTGGCGACGTGGATGATCCTGCTGCCACTCGGTGTCGATTCTTCAGAGCGTGCGGCGACGGCATTCATTGCTGGGGTTGTCGGGCCGATCGTTGGTGCGGATCTGTTGCACATGAAAGACCTGACCCGCGTGCCTGCCGCCGTTGTTTCCATCGGTGGAGCGGGGACCTTCGACGGGATCGTGCTTTCAGGAATCCTCGCGGCTCTGCTGGCATAGGAGGGAAGAGGAAATTCAAAACGGTTCAAATCACAAATTCGAAACGCTTGATTCGACGGTCTGTTTCTCATCGACGCGTTTTCCCCGTTTCGAATTTTCCCCTTTTTGAATTTGAGATTAAAAAAAGAACCCCCTGTTTCCAAAGCGGAAACAGGGGGTGTTCGTCAATCACTCAGATCGTCAGCGGACTTGATCAGGCCTTGCCGAAGATGGTCTTGCCATTTGAGTGGAGGTCTTCGCAGGCTTCGATCAGGCGCTTGGCCACTCCGGCTTCGCCGAGCTTCAGGTAAGCGCGAGGATCGTAGGCCTTCTTGTTGCCGACTTCGCCGTCGACCTTCAGGACTCCCTCGTAGTTGCGGAACATGTGGTCCGCGATCGGACGGGTGAAGGCGTACTGGGTGTCGGTGTCGATGTTCATCTTCACGACGCCGTACTGCAGCGTTTCTTCGAGCTCGTGACGAGGAGTCCCGGAACCGCCGTGGAAGACGAGATCGAATTCAGCGGCCTTGCCGTACTTCTGCATGACCGCATCCTGACCTTGCTTCAGGATGTCTGGACGCAGCTTCACAGCGCCTGGCTTGTAGTGACCATGCACGTTGCCGAATGTGGCGGCGAACATATAACGGCCGAGCCCGTTCAGAGCTTCGTAGACTGCCAGCATGTCTTCCGGAGTGGTGTACAGCTTTGAGTCAGGCACGTGTTCCATGTCGGCGCCTGCGGCACCGTCTTCTTCACCGCCCACGACGCCGGCTTCGATCTCAAGGATGATTTCCTGAGCGGCGCAAAGCTTCAGCAGGTCCTGAGAGAGGGCCATGTTCTCTTCGAGCGGCAGATTGGATGCGTCCAGCATGTGTGACTGGAACAGGTTACCCTTGCCGCTGGCGCGACGTTCTTCTGTCGCCTTGATGAGTGGCTTCAGGAAGGTTTCAACTTCCTTCGGCGGACAGTGGTCGGTGTGCAGGGCGATGAAGACGTTGTGCTTGGCAGCCAGGCGATGAGCGGCTTCGGCCAGCACGATGGCTCCGAGCGTGGAGTCGCCGACGTTCAGACCGCTGGCGAATTTCCCGCCGCCGGTGGAGATCTGAATGATCCCGTCTGACTTTGCGTCAGAGAAGGCCTTGAGTGCAGCGTTGATGGTGACAATCGAAGTCACGTTTACTGCCGGGTACGCATAGTTCCCTTCCTGGGCGGCATCCAGCATTGCGGCATATTGGGCAGGCGTGGCAATCGGCATAACATGAGCTCCAAATTCATCAAAATGACACTGTCGAAAATGAGACCGAGGACCGGTTCCGGAAAGACAACGATTTCCGATCCTGGAGTGATTCGCGCCTGTCAGTCAGAGAATCAGCCGCTTCGCAAGCAAAATCCCGGTCCGCTGTTTCGCAGAGCGTATCACGTTTTCGCGTGCCGGGGTATCATTCCCTTGCAGATTTCATCTG
>JAEZFD010000007.1 GCA_023417655.1 Planctomycetota bacterium
TCGGGGGAGGTAACTTCGGGGGAGGTAACTTCGGGGGAGGTGATCGCGGGGCTGGCAACTTTGGGGGTGGTAGCCGACCCGGGGGAGATTTTGGAGGCGGAAACATCGGCGGCGGTGATCGTGGAGCCGGGAACTTCGGCGGCGGAAACATCAATCGGGACAACTTCGGGCTCGGACAAGGGGACCGAAATCCCATTCAGCCCGGAGGCGCCAATCGTCCTGACTTCAACGGACAACGACCAGTTGGAGATCAGGGAGGCCGCCTGAACGGACTGGATTCGAACCGACCGTTCCCAGGCGCTGACAATCGACCGGGAGGACTAGACGGAGGAGCGAACTTGCCTGGTCTCGGAGCTGCCCGACCTGGTGAGGGTGGAGCCGGAACACGCGTTCCTTTCGGAGATCGCAACGCACCGGGTGAAGCTCGTGGTGTCGCCGATCGATTCGGACTCGGTGACAACGGCAACCGCGTGAATCAGGCCGGAGATCGATCCATTTCGAACCGTCAGGAGGGACTGAATCAGCGGTTCGATGATGCTCAGGCACACTGGGGTGATTCCGGCTGGAACGCAGAGCACTGGAATGGTCCCAACGGCGGTTCCGTCAATCACGTTGGTTATTGGGGCCCAAATAGTTATTGGGGGCATACCGGCGCCTGGGGACCGAATGGCGGTCACTATGGACATTCGAGCTATTACGGCCCCGCCGGACATTGGTCCCGAAACTGGGGCGGATGGTACAACGGCTATGCTCCCGGCTGGGGACACGGCCGCTGGAACTATCTCTGGAATGATTATCCCGCAGCCATGGCGTTCGGCGCCACGATGTGGGGAGTCAACGCGGTCGCATGGACGTTCGGAGTCAGCGATTACTACAACCCGTACTGTGACGGCCCGGTCTATGTGAACAATCAGCCGGTCGTCGCTTACACTCAGCCACTGATGGCGAGCCCAAGCCAGACGGCAGCGGGCGGGGATTCGAATTCCAGCAACGCAAGTGGAGATTCGGCCAACGATCCTGTGACTCAGCTCGTCGATCAGGCGCGGCAGTCCTTCTTCAACGGGGACTATAATGCGGCCTTGAACTCGATCAATCTGGCACTCGCTCAGGCTCCCACGGATGCGGCGATCAATGAATTCCGCAGCTTGTGTCTGTACGCCATGGGGCAGTACCGTGACTCCGCAGCGACCATCTATGCCGTTCTCTCGGCCGGCCCAGGCTGGGACTGGACGACCATGATCAGTCTCTATTCCGACAGCAATGCCTACACTGATCAACTGCGGAAACTTGAGGCCTATGTCAAAGCGAATCCACAGTCGGCTGATGCTCAGTTCCTGCTGGGATACCACTACCTGACGGAAGGTCACACCGACGACGCTCTGGAAATGTGGAAGTCTGTGGCCCAGCTTCAGCCGAAGGACAAGCTGACGGCTCAACTGGTGAAGATGTATTCTTCGGATCCTGCTTCGAACCCGAACGGTGGCAGCCAGAGTCCGGTTCAGACGGCCTCTGCACCGGCCCCGGAACTGGACAAGCCGGCTTACCCGCTGAATCAGCTGACCGGAACATGGCAGGCAACTAGTGACAGCGGAACGTTTACGCTGACCCTCGCGAACAAGGGCTCGTTCAGCTGGAAGTTCGTTCGGGACGGGAAACCGCAGTCCGTCACCGGTGCCTATACGGTCCGTGGGAACAATCTGGTGATGGAACCGGATTCAGGTGGAACCATGCTGAGCACAATCACACTCACCAATGCTCAAACTCTGCAGTTCGTCCCGATTGATAACAGCAATCAGTTCACTTTCAAGAAGACGGGGCCAGCTGTGAATGACGTCTCGATGAGATAGGCACCTTCAGAGAAAGTTGAAGATCCTGTTCGTGGAGTGACACCGTGTCGACTGGGGATTTTCCCGAAGTCGGCACGGTGTCAACCTTTGGCGAGCTGTGTTATTCTCCCTCTGCAGCCGAATCGGATCGGCTGACACGGAAGGCCCATTGCCTGATGCGAGCGTTCTTCCGACCGTTCTGTCCGTTAAAAAACTGTTCCCGTCGCCATGAGTGAATTTGAATACCGTCAGGGTGAGTTGTATTGCGAAAATGTCCGGGTCACGGATCTGGTGAAAGAGCACGGGACTCCACTATGGGTCTACTCTCAGGCCAAGGTCCTGCGCGAATACAACGCGATTCGGGAAGCGTTTGCCGAAGTTGACCCTGTCATCTGCTACTCGGTCAAAGCCAATTCAAATCTCAGTATCCTGAAACTGCTGAACGAAGCCGGAAGCAGCTTCGATGTCGTCAGCGGTGGCGAACTGTTTCGCGTGAAAGAAGCGGGTGCCGATACCACTCGTGTCGTCTTCGCAGGTGTTGGTAAAACCGACGCGGAGATCGCGCAGGGGCTCGAAAACAACATTCTGATGTACAACGTCGAGAGCGAAGCTGAACTCGACGCCATTGCCCGCGTGGCAGCTGAATACGGCCGTGTCGCTCCCGTTGCACTGCGTCTCAACCCCGACATCGACGGCAAGACACACGCCAAGACGACGACCGGGAAACGCGGCAACAAGTTCGGGATGGACATCGAGAAGCACAATGCCCTCGCCGCCAAAGTGCTCGCCAATCCGAATCTGGAACTGCGGGGAATTCACCTGCACATCGGTTCCCCCATTAACACCGTTGAGCCATATGAACAGGCTGCCCGGAAGGCCTATGAAGTCGTCATCGAACTGCGGAAGCAGGGACACGACACCAACTGGATCAACCTCGGCGGCGGATTCGGATTGAACTACCGCGGGACAGAAGCGGCGACAGCGTCGCAGTACGCTGAAGTGATTCTGCCGTACATCAAGAAGGCCGATTGTCGGCTGGCTCTGGAGCCAGGGCGATCAATCGTCGGGAATGCGGCGGTCCTCATCAGTCGAGTGATCTACACCAAGCGGGAAGGCGGCAAGCTGTTCGTCATTCAGGACGCAGCGATGAACGATCTCGTTCGTCCCGCGATGTATGACTCCTTCCATGCAATTTGGCCGGTCGCTCCCTCTGTTGAGAAGCCAGTGGACTTCGATGCTGAGATCCCCGGCTGCGAACCAGTCGACGTTGTCGGTCCGATCTGCGAGTCAGGGGACTATCTGGCCAAGCAGCGCTGGTTGCCGCCGGTCGTCGCCGGAGATCTGATTTGCACCTTCAGCGCCGGTGCCTATGGAACCGCGATGAGCAGCAACTACAACTCCCGTCCCCGCGCCGCGGAAGTGCTGGTCAACGGTGACGTGAGCCGGGTGATCCGTCGTCGCGAAACCTATGAAGACCTGATCGCCGCAGAGCGCGTATAATTCAAGGTGGAGTTCGGATTTCTCGCCCGCCGACGGGAACACTGTCGCGGGCGATTTCATTTCCTGCTCAGCATTCGGATTTGAACTTCATCTGGATTTAGAATTCACAGCGAAGGGACAATGAATAAAGCATTTGTCCGGGAACCCGATGACGATGGTCGTCGGCTTTGCCCCCGCTGCGGTTCACTCGGGAAAGCCGTTCTCGCCGGGCCGCTGGACCAGCATGTCCGCCCGGAGTTCCGCGACCGGATTCGATCTTCCGCCTGGTTCTGTCCCTACTCTGACTGCAACGTGGCCTATTTCAATTCATTTGATTCGACGATCCTTGTCGAGGAGTTGTGCTCCCCGGTCTATCCCAAGGACCCGGATGCCCCGCTCTGTGCGTGCTTTGGTTTCACCATTGAAGAGATCGAAGCCGATGTCGATGAGGGGACGCCGGTCCGCATTCGTGATCTGCTGCAGAAATCGCAGTCGCCGGAAGCGCGTTGTCAAAGTCTGGCCGCCGACGGAACCTGCTGCATGACAGAGGTGAAGCGAATCTACATGAAGCTGCGCGGCGGACAATAGACCCGATGAGAGACTACCCTTTTCGGAAAACCAGTTCATGACAGCCGAGTCGGCGGGTCTGCTTCCCATGTCGAAAGGCGAAGCCCCGCTGCTGATAGAAATCAATCAGCTGTTGATATCCGGCGACCTCGAACGGCAGTCCGCCCAGCCAGTCATCCCAGTCATGAGTGATTGACATCCCGCGATGACGGCGATATCCGGCGAACTCATTCCGTCCGCGAAGGATCGAAACCAGCGTTGTCCGGATGGCGAACCAGGGGTAGAAGACCATCTTCATAGCGATCCGACCGAACAGACCGGAGCAGTAGATTTCCTTCACCCGTCGCCAGGCGCCGGACTGCCAACCCTGATCGTTGTAGATCGCAATGGCGAGAGTTCCACCGGGCATGACGTTGTGTGTGACCAGATCCAGAGCCCGCCACATGTCACCAGTATGATGCAGCACTCCCCAGGAGTAGACGACATCAAACTGACCAAGTGATTTCAGAAACGCTTCATCCAGCGCTGAGCCTTGCAGGATGGTCCAGCGAGTCGGTTCGCTGTCGAAACGGCCACGGAGTTTTTCGGCACAGCTCACTGACGCGGGGTCAAAGTCAAATGACGTGACGTCCGCACCCAATTTTCGGGCCGCCAGAGAGAAGAGTCCACTACCGCTGCCGATATCGAGGAATCGCTTGCCTTTCAGCGATTCGACCCCCAGCAGATCACGCAGAGATTGGACTGCAATCTCAACTCGGGAGTCGTCGAGTGTCTCCAGAAACGAAGCCCAGTTCTTCCCGAAGGAGAACCGTTCCCCGCTCTGAATTTCCTGAATCGCTGACGGCATTTCACGCCTCCATCACAGCGACGGTTCGAACAGACGTCCGAACAGATCGCCAAGTGTTGAGTGCGGGAGTGAACGGAAGGCAGTTTAGTCGTCGTTGCCGGATTCCAGCACGGAAAGGAAGGCCTTCTGCGGAATCTCGACCTCACCGAACTGCTTCATCCGCTTCTTGCCCTCTTTCTGCTTTTGCAGCAGCTTTCGCTTCCGGCTGATGTCCCCGCCATAGCACTTGGCTGTCACGTTCTTCCGCAGTGCAGAGATCGTCTCGCGGGCGATGACTCGTCCACCGAGAGCCGCCTGAATGGGGACCTCGAACTGGTGTCGGGGAATTTCTTCCTTCAGCTTCTTCACCATGGCGCGACCACGGCGTTCTGCGGAAGCGCGGTGAACTATAGTCGCCAGTGCCTCGACCGTATTGCCCTTCACGAGGATGTCCATCTTTACGAGGTCGGCCGCTTTGAAGCCAATGACCTCGTAATCCATCGTGCCGTAGCCGCGGGTGATCGACTTCAGCTTGTCGTGCATGTCATAGATGATTTCCGCAAGCGGCATCTCATAGACGAGCTGAGCCCGGTCACGTCCGAGGAACTCGGTCGACTTATATTCGCCGCGACGATCCGAGCAGAGCTGCATGATCGACCCGATGTTGGTCGTTGGCAGAATGAAGGTGACGCGAGAAATGGGTTCACGGAACTCTTCGATCGATCCGGAATCCGGAACGTCGGCCGGGTTGTCGATGGTGATCGTCTCTCCGCTCCGTTTGACCAGCTGATAGGTCACGTTCGGAGCCGTCTGGATCAGGTCGACATCGGCTTCATCTTCGAGACGCTGCTGGATGATTTCCATGTGCAGCATGCCGAGAAAGCCGCAACGGAACCCGAAACCGAGGGCATCGCTGGTCTCAGGTGCGAAGGTGAAACTCGCATCGTTGAGCGACATTTTATCGAGTTCGAAACGCAGCTTTTCGAAGTCGGTCGCATCGATGGGATACATCCCGCAGAAGACCATCTGCTTGGGCTGCTTGTATCCGGGGAGGGGTTCTTTCGCCTGATTCCCCTGATGGGTGACAGTGTCCCCGACGTGAATGTTTCCGAGAACTTTGACGCCTGTGATGATATATCCGGCCTGCCCTGGCCCGAGTTCTTCGGTTGCTTCCATGAACGGGCGGAACTGACCGATCTCGAGCACATCATGCACGGTCGCTCCACGCATGAAGCGAATGCGGTCCTTCTTCCGGATGGTGCCGTCGACGACTCGGATATAGGTGACCACGCCGCGGTAGTCATCGTACTTGCTGTCGAAGACGAGCGCCCGCAACGGAGCTTCCGGGTCTCCTTTGGGAGCAGGAATTCTCTCGATGATGGCTGCGATGCATTCTTCGATGCCGATGCCAGCCTTCGCGCTGACCTTCAACGCATTGCTGGCATCCAAGCCGATGACGTTTTCGATTTCCTCGCAAACTTCTTCGATGCGAACGACCGGCAGATCGATTTTGTTGAGAACAGGAATGATTTCGAGATTCGCGTCGATGGCGGCATAAGCATTCGCCACAGTCTGAGCCTGTACCCCCTGAAACGCGTCAACGACCAGCAGAGCCCCTTCGCAAGCGGCGAGACTGCGCGACACTTCGTAGTGGAAGTCGACGTGGCCCGGCGTATCAATAAAGTTCAGCTGATACGTTTTGCCTTTATAGTCATAGTCGATGGCCACAGCCCGAGCTTTGACGGTGATGCCTCGTTCCCGTTCGACGTCGAGATCGTCCAGCAGCTGAGCCTGGAAATTGCGTTCATCAATCGCGCCACTTTTCAGCAACAGCTGGTCTGCGAGCGTGCTTTTGCCGTGGTCGATGTGGGCAATGATCGAGAAATTGCGGATCTGTTCCGGCTTCATGGGGAGGTGTCAGTTCGCATCTGGGAAGTCTGGTGTTGCCTGAAACTGAATCAACGAAATGAGTTCCGGCACCCGTCAGAGAATGGGACGCTGCATGAATCGCCCGTGCAACGGCCTACTCCCAGTATAGGGATCAAACGGGGAACTGAACAACGACGGTTCAAAAGTCAGTGAGAAAAGTCGGGAAGGCCCACATTTTTTTCCCCGAGCCCGTGGCGCCAAATCATCTGGATTCGGGAAGGCGGCATCACATTCCCAGAGCAATTTGGTTAGCATGGTCGCGGAATCAGGGGCAGCTCAGCTGGCTTCTGAACTGACCTTCCTCAATCTGCGTTCGGAATCATGGCAGACTCGAAATCGCTCCCGGATCGACTGGACGTTATTGCGGTCGGAGCGCATCCCGATGATGTCGAAGTCGCGATCGGCGGGACCTTGGCAACCTTGGTTGAACAGGGTTATCGGGTCGGAATTATCGACCTGACAGATGGAGAGCCAACCCCCGGCAGTCCGGGTCCAGAGCATCGGCTTGCGGAAGCAGCGCGAGCGGCCGAGATCCTCGGCGTTCAGGTTCGGGTGACTCTTGATCTGCCGAACCGGAAGTTGTTCGACTGTTTTGAAGCGCGGGTGGCACTCGCCAAGCAGTTCCGAATTTATCGCCCCAAAATCGTGCTTGGGATCGCCGACAAGACTCCGCTGGCCTCGCCTGATCACTGGCAGGCGATGCAGATTACCGATGCTGCCGTCTTTTACTCCCGACTGACGAAATGGGACGGTGAGTTCGACGGCCTGCCTGTGCACACCATTCAGCAGCTACTGTGGTATCCCCTCGGTTTTCATCACACGAAGTCGACCGAGGCTGCTGGCACAATCGTCGTCGACATTTCCAATGCGCTGGAAAAGAAACTCGATGCCGTGCGGGCCTATGGTTCGCAGTTCCCGGAGACGAAACAGCGCATTTATCAGTCGATTGAGCACGAGGCGCGGTCACTGGGACTTTCTGCGGGATTCGCTGCCGGGGAACTGCTGATTTCTCCTCGTCCGATCGTCGTGAAAGACCTGATGGACACTTTCGCCCGACCGGATCTTCCACGCACAAATTTGGATCCGAGCTCACAGGCCCTGGGACCGTGACAGGCCCGTCGGTGAGAGGATCTCGCTCACGGCCTGCAGAACCTCGGGCGGTTCTGCCATGCGGCCGGGACCGATTGCTCCACAACTCAGCCAACCGGAACCGGGACCGACGAACTTGATGCCGTCGTCCAGCAGTTGCCGCAAGTTGCGCTGGACGGGGGGCTTTGTCCACATTTCATTGTTCATCGCTGGGGCAAGCAGGACCGGACACGTCACCGCCAGCGCGAGTGTCGTCAACAGGTCATCTGCGAGACCATGCGCCAGACGAGCCATCACATGTGCTGTTGCCGGTGCAATCAACATTAACTGGGCACGTCGGGCTAATCCGATGTGCTCTCCCAGATAGTGCTCTTGGGGAGAGAAGAGCTCTGAGTAGACAGGGCGGTTTGTGAGTGCCTGGAATGTTGTCGGACCAATGAACTCATGCGCGGAGCGAGTCATGACGACTGTCACGTTTGCTCCTTGCTGGACGAGTTTGCTGACAACATCGGCGGTCTTATAGGCCGCGACACCGCCAGCGACACCAACCAGAATTTCTGTTCCGTCCGTCAGTGACATCGTTCAACTTCCTGCTTGTCTGGTGAGGCTGAGTTGACTTTTTCGTCCCCGATTCGAGAGTGACTTTCACGTGAAATCGTGACTCGCATCAACGACTTCGCATCACCACGGGGGTCAAAAATCAAGCCCAATTGATCATTTAAGTTCCAAAAATGATCGTCTTGGAATCTGTATCCTGCCAATTTATACTCGGTTACGTTCAGAATCGCTTTTCATTACGGAACTTGTTCTGTTGGGAGCCGCGCGAGCCTCTTCGATTCGTATTTCATCCGGAGGGATCCTTTTTGATGGAGCGAGACACTTTCTTCGATTCACATTCAACCTGCTCGTCCGTTGGATTGTCGGACCCTGGCAGGGAATTGACGCGGCATCTTCGACAGAGGGATTCCTCGGGCCTGTAATTATTCGACTTGGCCGCAGCGTTGGCGATGCGGCATTCGAATTGCGATGGTGTAAGAAATGCTGAGTCAGTCCACTGCCATCCTGGTCCTCGCGTTCCTCGCTCCTCGCTGGCAGTCTGGTGCGTTTCAGGATGAATCGTCCATTGTCTGGTGGATTGATCAGTTTCTCCACCTGCTGCCCGTCGTCATCTGTGCAGTACTCCCGGTCCTGGTCGTGTCACGCGACTGGAAACCCTGGAAAACCTCGGCAGGCAAAAAGTCGCTCCAGCTGGGTGGTCTGATCCTCGCTGCAGGAACAACCCTGATCGGGCACCGGATTGTTGACGAACAGGGAGACGGTCTCTCCTCTGTGGTCATGACACTCTTGAGTGCCCTGCTCTGCGTGGCGGCAGCAGTGACGTTGTTCTCTCTCCGCAAGGACCTGTTGAGAACCCTTCAGTCCGCAACCTCCAATGGGGAAACCGTTCCGCGGTCGGATGAGTTGTTGACGGCCAGCTGGAAGATCAAGGAATACGACGAGCGATTGCGTCTGGCTCTGCATGCCGGACGGATGGGAACCTGGGACTGGGACCTTCGCACGAATGTGATTCAGATCGATGCGGGAGAGACAGAGCTGACAGGGCTTGGTAAGAAACGGAACGGCATCACCCCGGAACAGTTTCTGGAACGGATTCATCGGGAAGATCGTGAACAGAGCCGGAATGTTCTGAGGAAATCGATCGAAGACGGAACTCCCTACGAGCATTCTTTTCGGATGTACGTCCCTGGAAAAGGCTATCGCTGGCTGCAGGGACGTGGAACGGTGATGCTGAATTCCGCGGGAGAGCCTCAACGGCTCGTCGGCGTCCACTTCGATATGACGGAACAGATGGAAGGGGAAGAAACTCTTCATGTTCTCACAAGAGCCATCGAGTTTGCGACGAACGGGATCGTCATCACGGATGCACGTGGCGAAGATGAGCCGATGATCTATGTCAACTCTGCCTTTGAGCAGCTGACAGGTTATAAACGGGAACAGGTGCTGGGAAAAAACTGTCGAATTCTTCAAGGACCCCAAACCGACCCTGCTGTTGTCCGGCAACTTCGGGAAGCCATCAATAAACGTCAGGAAGTCGAAGTCACCATCCTGAACTACCGAAAAGACGGAACGCCGTTCTGGAATCAGCTGCACCTTGCCCCTGTGTTCAGCGAGTATCACCAGGTCTCGCATTTTGTCGGGGTTCTCTCAGATATCACTCCGCGTGTCGCGAACGAGCAGCGTCTGATCGAGGCGCAGAAAGTCGCTGACGCGGCAAATCAGGCAAAAAGCGAGTTCCTCGCAAACATGAGTCACGAGATCCGGACTCCCCTCACAGCAATCCTCGGCTGCGCTGATAGCCTGTGTCTGGAACTCGCTGGAGACCGCAGTCGCAACACAGCGAAAACGATTCGCTCTCAGGGAGAACTGCTACTCGGGATTCTGAACGATATTCTCGACCTGTCTAAAATCGAAGCAGGTAAGATGGAGATTCATCGAGAAGCCTGTTCGCTGACGACTTTAATGGCGGATGTTCGTTCGCTGATGGAGCCACTCGCCACCGAAAAAGGGATTCAGTTTGCAACACATTTTGATTCTGCGCTTCCCGAATCCATCGAAACAGATCCGGTCCGTTTTCGGCAGGTCCTCCTTAATTTGACAAGTAATGCTATCAAGTTCACCGAGCAGGGCTGCGTCTCTGTTCACTGCAGTCTCCGACGCCACAAGAATCGCCCTTACCTGGAGATCTCAGTCTCCGACACAGGCATTGGCATCCCTGATGATCAGCTCTCTTCCATCTTCGAAGCCTTCACGCAGGTAAATGGTTCAGCCATTCGCCGCACCGGCGGGACAGGTTTAGGACTGACGATCTGTCAGCGGCTTGTCAAAATGCTTGAAGGCGATCTCTCCGTTACGAGCGAGATGAATGTTGGCAGTACGTTTACCGTCACATTCCCAACGGATGATGACCGTGAGCTGGTTTCCCCCAATCAGCTTGCCTTGCAGCAGTCGAATAAGGAATCACGTGACTCGGTCGACGTTCTGGTTCCTGCCAGAGTGTTAATTGCCGAGGACACGAAAGCGATTCAGTTCATGCTAACCCGCATCCTCGAGCCCTATGTTTCCGACCTGAAAGTCGTAGACAACGGTCAGGAGGCGGTCGCAGCAGTGGAACAGGCTGCCGCAGCACGGCGTCCGTTTGACATTGTGCTGATGGATATGCAGATGCCGATCCTGAGTGGGCATGATGCCACCGTAGAATTGCGAAGGCGCGGATTTGAAGTTCCGATTATCGCCCTCACCGCCGGGGCAATGGCCGGAGACCGCGAGCGGTGTCTCTCCGCCGGGTGCACCGACTATCTGTCCAAGCCGGTCTCACGCGGTCAATTAATCGGAATGATTTCGACCTATTGCAACAGTGGTGCGCGGACGTCACCATAGATACTGGCGTACATCACCCCCTCCCGAGTCGCATTTGCATGAGTTTTTCAGTGGATGACCTCACCCCACACGTCAATCGTCCCCGGGTCTTGATCATCGATGATGACCGCTCTGTTCTGCTCATGGTGCAGCGATCCCTCGAACGTCTCGACATTCAGGTCCTCTCTGCAGGATCGGCTGACGAAGGGTTGCGCCTAGTAGAATCACAGCGGCCTGATGTCGTGCTGCTCGACATTCTGATGCCGCGCATGTCCGGATTAGAGGTCTTTCAGCAGATTCATGCCCTGGATCGTCGTCTCCCTGTTATCTTCATCACCGCTGATGCGGGGAGCGAGACGGCCATCGGTGCGATGCAGCTGGGGGCCTATGACTATCTGGCGAAACCGTTGGATCTGGGGAAACTCAATACCCTGATTCTCAAGGCTCTTGAAACCCGGCGGCTCATGAGTGTGCCAGTCGCCGTTGCCGTCAGAGAAGAAGAGAAGCCGAGCGGTCAGGCAGGTGATCTGTTTGTGGGCCGCAGTAATGGGATGCTGGAAGTTTTCAAAGCGATCGGTCGCGTCTCAAAGCAGAATGTGACAGTGCTGATCCGCGGGGAAAGTGGAACCGGTAAGGAACTCGTCGCCCGGGCTCTGTATCACTCCAGCCATCGCGTGAATCGTCCGTTCATGGCGGTCAACTGCGCTGCATTGCCGGATACTCTGCTTGAGTCGGAACTGTTCGGCCATGAGAAAGGGTCCTTCACCGGAGCGGATCGGCGTCGCATCGGGAAGTTCGAACAGTGCAACGGCGGGACTCTCTTTCTGGACGAAGTCGGGGACATGTCTCCTCTCGTGCAGGGGAAAGTGCTTCGATTGCTGCAGGAGCAGCGTTTCGAAAGAGTCGGTGGAAACGACACGATTGAGACCGATGTCCGTCTGATCGCTGCAACCAACCAGCCATTGGAAGACATGGTCGAGGAAGGTTCGTTTCGTGCAGACCTGTTCTATCGCCTCAATGTGGTGACCATTCAGCTCCCTCCGCTTCGCGAGCGAATTGAAGATATTCCGCTGCTGCTTCAATACTTCCTGACGAGGGTCCGCAAAGAACTCAATAAACCTGAAATCGAGGGAATCTCCAAAGAAGCGATCCGCATCCTTGAGGACTACCACTGGCCGGGCAATATCCGCGAACTCCAGAGCGTGGTCCGGCAATGCGTTCTGAAGTCGACCGGGCCGGTCATTGTGCCAGACTTCCTGCCTCCTTCCGTGTTATCGACGGCTCCGATCGAACGCGGTTCCTCAGATCGTCAGGCGGGTAAGCCCCAGACGAATCAGGAATTGGAGTTCGACTCACGGTCATTGACCCGGGAAAGTGGGTCGGGACCGATGTTGAATCTTCAGGATTACATCGAGACGCGACTGTCCGAAGGGACGGTCAATCTCTATGCCGAAGCCGTGGATGCGATGGAGCGGTATCTCTTCACTCGCGTCCTCCAGGCGACCGGGGGAAATCAGACGAAGACTTCAGAGATCCTCGGGATCACTCGAGGAAAAGTGCGCGACCGCATTGCGGCGTTTAACATCTCTCTGGGAAAGAAGGTTACGATTGAAGGGGATTAATGCCCCCGAGATATCCCTTTAAACTCCGGAAGGCGACCGGGCCAGCGTCATCGCCGGGAGTGATGACCGTCTTGGACAATCACTCCATGACAGCATGCAGACGGCGGGATGCTTCAATGCTAAGACTGGTTTTGGGATTATTGGTCGCATCCTCGGTGGGTCTACTGCTCCCGAGCAAGGGGTTTGCCGAGACTGCGAACCGGCGTCCGAATGTCGTCTTCATTCTCGCTGATGATCTGGGGTATTCAGATCTCGCCTGCTACGGCAGCAAA
The DNA here is from genome assembly GCA_023417655.1 of Planctomycetota bacterium. Lineage (GTDB taxonomy): Bacteria > Planctomycetota > Planctomycetia > Planctomycetales > Planctomycetaceae > Planctomicrobium. The sequence goes on from JAEZFD010000007.1 coordinate 13,028, forward strand.
TATTATGAAACGCCGAACATCGACCGGCTCGCCGGTCAGGGCGTGAAGCTGTTGAATCATCACCACTGTCAGAATTGCGCACCCACTCGGGCCGCGCTAATGACAGGACAGTATGCCCCTCGAACCGGTGTCTACACCGTCGGAGGGACAGACCGTTTCGATACGACTTCTCGTCCACTTGTTCCCGTTGAGAACGTGACTCAGCTGCCGCTGGATCGTTCGATCATTGCGAAGCAATTAAAAGAGGCCGGATATGTCACCGGAATCTTTGGGAAATGGCATCTCGGCGAAGCAGGTGATCTCTCCCCCGGCAAGCGAGGTTTCGACGAAGCCATTCTGTCTTCCGGAAAGCATTTTGACTTCAAAACCAATCCTCCGGTTGATCATCCACCCGAAGAATATCTGGCCGATTTCCTGACAGATCGAGCCGTAGATTTCATCAAACGTCACAAAGAGAAACCATTCTTTCTGTATCTGCCCCACTACGGAGTTCATAGTCCCTTTGAGGCGAAGCAAAGCTGGATCGACCATTTCAAAGACAAGCCTGCCGTCGGAGGTCAGGGCAATCCTGTCTATGCCGCGATGATTGCCAGTGTCGATGAGAGCGTCGGCCGTGTTGTTTCCACGCTCGACGAACTTGGGCTCACTGACCAGACGATTGTGATCTTCGCGAGTGATAACGGCGGAGTCGGTGGATACTCTCGAGAGGGGTTGAAACGATTTGCTCCTGAGCCGACGGATAACTTTCCCGTCCGCAGCGGCAAAGGGAGTCTCTACGAAGGCGGAACTCGGGTTCCGATGATCGCGCAATGGCCCGGTCAGATTCCTGCGGGTTCCACGATTGGAACTCCCACGATTCATGTGGATCTGTACCCAACGCTGCTGGAAATTGCAGGTGCGAAAACGCCTTCACACACGCTTGATGGTGAGAGCCTGGTCCCATTGCTGAAGTCTTCGAATTCCGGCTTGAAGAGAACGTCGATCTTTCAGCACTTCCCCGGCTATCTCGGTGCCGGAGCTCAACAATGGCGGACGACTCCAGTCAGCCTTGTTCAGCAGGGAGACTGGAAGTTGATGGAGTTCCTCGAAGACGGACACCTGGAACTGTACAACCTCAAAGAGGACCTCGGTGAGACAACCAACCTCATCGACAAGCATCCTGAGAAGTCCCAGTTGCTGCATGCTGAGTTGAAAGATTGGCGTGAGAAAATCCAGGCTCCGATGCCTGCGCCCCGCGATCCCAAAGATGTCGTTTCGCCGCCTCAGAAGAAGAAAAAAGGGGGCGGCCAAGGCAAAGGAAATCAGCGGCTGAAATCCTCCGGCAGTTCACCAGAAATGAACTGACCAAAGGTTCGGGACGTGACATTCTCAACTGAATGTCACGTCTTTTTTAATGTGGCAAACTCAAGGAGAACTCGCGATGCGAACTGGAATGCTTTGTGTGCCCGTTCTGATCGGGTTGTTGAGCGGCTGCGATGAATCGGCGGAAGTGAAGGCGCGACGGGAGCAAGCTCATCAGCAAGCCGTTAAAACGGGCGAGGCCGTCGGAGAATACACCGAGGCTGTCAAAAACGAACTGTATGAGAAGAATAAAGCAGAACTCCATGCCCTCGACCGGAAGTTGGACGAGTTTCGTGAGAAAGCGAAAACGGCCATGGGCGAGGCAAAAGAGCGGATGGATGCCACTCTGAAAGATCTGGAAGCGAAGCGAGAAGGGGCGGGCAAGCACCTCGATGAGCTCGCTGCCAAGGGCAAAGAGGCCTGGGGAGAAGTGAAAGTCGGAATGAACAAGGTCACCGAAGACCTGAAGACGGCCATCCACAATGCGGCGAAAACTTTTGAGGAACCGAAGCAGCCTGCGCCATAATCGGGTTCATTTGCGGAGAGGCCGACCCACACGGCCTGCTCCGCTGCGGTTCACTGATGACGAGTTCATGCAACGAACGTCTGCTCATCCGGAGCTGCGAACTGATTCTGCGTTTGTTGAAGTGCCCGGAGAGTTTGCCGCGTGCGCTCCAATCCCAGATAAGACAGTGCATGTTTTAAAGACTGCACTGGTTGCTGATTCCCGTTCAGCACTGCATTCACAGCGCGGATGATGACAGTCGCAATCGCCGGTCGATTCTGAATCAGATTTGCCAGCTTCGAGAAGTCTGCTTCTTCGTCATCGAGGATGTCGAGCACTGCTGAGATGTCCGAGGGCGAAACATTCTGCAGCAGGTGTGGAGCGGCAAGTTCGTGTTTCTGATGTTTGCGAAGTTCCATTTCTCAACATTCCTTTCAATTCGGATATCATGCCCCGTTGTTTCGAGCTGTCGATCACAACGGAAGGAGATGTCCTGATTCGATCCGATCACGATCTCCGCGATCGGTCTTCCCTCTGCCCACTCTCGCTGCCTGGGTATTTTGCTAGAGCAAACTGCTCTAATTCAGGAAATCGACCAGCGAAACGCTATTCATTAATGCGAGTGACTGCAGCGTGAACTGCAGCAGCATCTGTTGCTCCTGCAATTGCGAAACCGCGGAGAAATAGTCGGTCCCCTGGGCGTCGGTGAGAGTCGTTTTCGCATTCAGCGTCATCGTCTCCATCTGTTTGCTCGTGGTGTCGAGCGTCTGGAGTGAAACCGCCTGCTCCCCGATGATTCCCAGCAGGTGATTACTGCCGGATTCCAGATCCGCCATCCGTCTCGCGAAGGCATCGTCGAGCTCTTGCCCGCTCAGATTGTTCTTGTTGAGGATCGTGTCCCGCAGCCCGATTACTGCCTGAAAAATGTCTGACGTGGCGCTCGGTTCAACTCCGACAGTCCCGGTCCGTTTGACCTGGGTGGTGTCGAAGTTCCTGACGATCCCCGCCTGCGAAGATGCCACCATCTGATTCGATGTGAAGTCGATGGGGACCTCGGTTGCTCCCCCATCAATTGAGAGTGTCCCGTTCGCCGTCAGATCGATTGTTCCATTGAAACCGGCCGTCACGTTCTGGGTGTTGACATAGGCGACTTCCCCCATCGGCCCGGTCAGCTTCAGATTCGTGTCACTGCTTGAAAAGTGAATCACTTCTCCGCCATTCAGGGAGATTGTTCCGGAAGACCCGTCTCCAGAGAGGTCATTGATGGTGAGCTTGTGGACACCAGGGGCACCAACAATGGTGTCGCCATTGACTGAATCAGTTCCGGCGGTCACACCCGACGTCCCGGAGAAGATCGTTGACGTATGTCGGACTGTCAGAGCCGTCCACTGGCTGCCTGTGGAAGTTCCGGTTCCCCCCTTCACTCCAGTGTTCCCGGTAACGGCCACGCCTCCACTGGTCGGCGCCTGGAAGACGTCTCGGCCTGAGTAATACACCTTCAGGGACAGGCCACCGGCGATCAAAATCGAGCCCGTCGTATCCCCTGCGTGATAAGCGGGAGTTCCCTGTCCGACCCCTGTGAATGGCTGGGTCCCCGTTGCTGCACCGGCGAAGACGTATTCCCCGTTCGACTGGGAGTTGGCAATGTTTTCCAGGCGTTTGAGAATCCCGTTCAGCTCGGTGACAAACGCAGCCTTGGAAGCGGGTTCGTCGTCCCCGACCGCCTGCATTCCGATCTCGCGAGCCTTGACCAGCAACTGCTGGGCTTCGAGTAACTGTTGATTTGCCGTCGACACTGTCTGTGAGGTGCGTTGGACGACGTCCTGTTGCGCAGCCAGTCGCGTCAGAATCGCGGACTGATTCAGGATAATCTTTTGAGCCGAAGGATCGTCAGAGGGCTTGTGAACACGAATGCCCGACGAGACGTCGTTGTTCAACGACGTCGTCTGGGCATAACGCTGCTGGGCATTCATCTGGCCCAGTTCGAAAGCACGATGTGGCGTGACACGAAATGACATGGACTACCTCAACAGGCCCAACAAGTCGTCAAGCACCGAGTTCACAGAAGATAAGTAACGAGCATTCGCCTGGAACGAACGCTGGAACTGCAGCATGGACAGCAGCTCCTCATTCGGATCCACGCCGGAGATCGAGTCCTGTCGGTCCCGCAGCTGCTGGTGCTGCGATTTCAGCTGATTGACGACGGAAGTCTGCTGATTAACGTCCACCCCGATATTGCTGGTGATCGTTGCCAGCCGGCCTTCGAGTGTCTCGGTTCCATTTCCAAGGATTCGGGCATCTCGCAGAATGACGAGCTGATTCAGCTGAGACGTATCTGAGAGATTACCTGTTCGACCGATGGCGATCCGGGTCGGATCAGCGACGATATCGCTGTTCACCTGAAGATTACGAAGGTCCGTGGTCTGGAAGAGTCCTCCAATCCCGAAGGCCGCGAGAAAGCCTGCTGAATCGGGATCACTCACGGCATTCAGCGTGAATTCATCTCCGGCAACCAGCGTTCCGTGGCTGAGAGTCAGAAAGACGCCGTTCTCGATCTCGATCGGCTGCCCGACCTGATAACCCGGTCCGACGTTCAATTCCTGAACGGTCTGCCCGGTGGCATTATCCCTGACCAGCAGTTTTAAACCCGCTGTTGCCCCAATCTGACCGGAGCCAACGGCTGTGACGGTCCAGCTGGCATTTGCGCTGCCATAATAGTTCCCCAGAACATGGGGGACGGCAGTTCCCGAGAACCCTGTCGTATCAATGCTGGAACCGGGACGACCGGCGAAGTCGAAGAGATAGCCCGGTTCTGCAGCGAGGATCAGCTGCCCGGTCGACGACAGATTTGCGCGGAAGTTCGGGACATTGTTGAGTCGAGTGACGATGTCCTGAAGCGAGTCCGAATCAGGCGAGATCGCGATCGTTGTCGTTTCGATTTCACCGGTGTCGGCATTGGTCACTGAGATCGTCAGACCGCCAGGGCCTAATGGAAGGAGACTGCCGGAGGCGGAGAGCGGGACGTTCGTGTTGACCGCACCCAGGAATGTCGTCATCCGCGAAGTCGGACCATTGAGACCGAGTCCCGTGGCCTGGACACTGTTCACTCCACTGAGGAACACGCTGGTCCATTCCTGCAGGACCGCTCGCGTCGCAGGAACCATCTGCTGAGAGGTCTCCAGCAGACCTGCCAACTTGCCAGAGACCGGCTGAATCGGAGTCGTGCTGTTGCCGACGAAGACATCGAATGTCCCGTCGATTCGTTCCTTCACGGTAAGCGGGGCGGCACCTTCGACAACGACGAGCCACCCCCCGGCGGCAATTAACGGACTGTCTTCCTGACTCAGCGAAGCGGGACTGAGATCGACCAGTGATCCCAGTTCTGTGACCCAGAGATCCCGTTGATCTTCGAGTGAGGGACTCGTTGCTCCTGTCGCCTTCACCGTCTTGATCTGAGTCTCAATCTTGCTGATGTTCTGAACCAGCGAGTTGATTCGACTCACGGTCTCCCTGATCTGAGAGCCGGTCTCTTTCTGAAGGTGATCCAGATTCTGATTGAGACTTGTGATCTGATGGGCGACGTTCTGTGCCGTCCCGATGAATGCCGACTGCAATGAAGACTCCGTCGGAGCTCCTGCCAGTCTCTCCGCATCATCGAAGAATTGCGTGACGACTGCCTGCAGTGAGCCCGCATTCGGGTTCAGCAGACGCTCAATCGACTGCAACGATTCCAACTGCACCTGGGCACGCGAAAGCAGCGACTGGTTCAGGGTAATGGCACGATCGGCCGCTGAATCGACAACTCGTGTAATCCCCTGCACCTTTACGCCTGTCCCGAGCATCAGGGACCCCTGCCGGAGAGGGAGGCTCTCCGTGAGAGTGGCACGCTGACGGTGGTACCCGGCCGTGTCTGCATTCGCGATGTTATTCGCGACAGTCTGCAGTGCGGCCTGGTTCGCCCGGATCGCCGAATTTCCAATGTTATAAATCAGCATCTCACGACCTTAATTCGATGCCTGCTTCATGGACCGGTGTCACGCGCTGACCCGATGATGTGTAACGCACATGATCAACTTTGGGAGACGGCAGCACTGATGACAGCAGGTCGCTGACGATGCCGTGCAGACCGGCCAATGACTCGCGTGTCGACTTGAGACAGGCATCTGCCCGGGCGGTGGTCTGCAGCAGCTTGTGACGACGTTCCTGCAGTCGAGCGTTCTCGCTCGGGGAATCCAGATGGATCATCGCCAGCCGGACATCCTCAGGCTGACATCCCCAGTCGGCTGCAATCATTGATCGCAACTCATGGCGCTGAGCCTGAATTCTTAGAAGGTCATCGAGCAATGACTGGATCTCGGTCTGTTTAGTGGAGAGTCCGTATCCGTTGATCCCCTCTTCTCCGAGCGAGGCCGAGAGCGTCTCGATCCGCGCGATGATGTGACTTTCGTCATTCAGCTGTTCGTTGAGTTGATGTTGCAAGACTAGAGAGAGTGTGCGTGGTGAAATCATGTCTCGCCCCTGCTGGCAGGTGAAATGTTTGAGGTGGAGTTTGGTGCCACCTCGCTTCCCGGAAAGTGTTTCTGCAGCGATTCAGCCAGCCCGATGCCCCCCACTTCGGCCATGTGCTGACCGAAGTACATATCGAAAATCCCGCCATATGTGTCGGATGAGTCGCCTGGGAACATCCCTTCGCCCATTCCGCCGGCCTGTCGCATTTCTTTCACCAGCATCGACAGAAAGATCCCTTCGAACTGACGCGCGAGTGCCTGCGGGTCTTTGGAAGATGCGGCCGACATCGGATCGGATCCGAGCGTTGGCGTCGGCATCATCATGGCTGGTGAGACGGAGCCCATTGCATTCATTGAATCAATACTCCACCCGTTCCGGGCATCTTCAGAAGACTCTGCCTGATGGATCGGCGAGAGGAAATCTCAAACAAATCGCAGGCTCTACTTAAGTTCTATATCGGCATGCAGTGCGCCTGACTCCTTCAACTGCTGGAGAATCGAACTTAAATCTCGAGGAGCCACACCGAGAGAATTCAACGCCTGGGCGAGGTCACCGAGAGTGACTGTTTCATCAATCAGCGTGATCTGCTTTTTCTCTTCCTCGACATTGATGCTGGTTCTTGGAACCTCGACCGTCTCCCCTTCACTGAATGGGGCAGGCTGCGAGACCTGAGGGGATTCGGTGGTGGTGATCGTGAGGTTGGCGTGCGTGATCAGCACACGTGAGACCTTCACGTGATCCCCGATAATGACAGTGCCGGTTCGTTCGTTGATGACCACGCGAGCTGGGGTGTCCGGGATGATGCTGAGACTTCCCAGAAGCCCGGCAAACTCGGCGACCTTCCCCTGATATTGCGGTGGAACAACAATGTTGACTGCATTGGAGTCAACGATCGAAGCGATGCCTGGCTCTTCAACATTGATGGCTTTGGCGATCCGTCGGGCGGTCTCGAAGTCAGGTTGCTTGAGAAGCAGACGGAAGGTTCCATTCATTCCCAATGGCGTGCAGGTCTCTTCTTCAATTGTGGCTCCATCAGAGACCCGGCCGGTCGTCGGAAAGTTCTTTTGGACCGAGGCCGCCTGCCCTGCGAAGCTGAAACCGCCTGTTGAGACTGGACCACTAGCGACGGCATAGACCTGACCATCTGCCGCGAAGAGTGGCGTCATGAGCAGCTGCCCCCCTTCGAGACTCGTGGAGTCGTCAAACGTCGAAACGAGGGCATCAATTGTCGTCCCGCGGCGAGCGAATGCAGGGAGGTTAGCCGTGACGGTCACTACCGAAAGATTGTTGGTCTTCTGGGTCGTGTCGGTCTGAATCTGCATTCGCAGCGTTGGTTCAACACGCATGCCCATGCGCTGCATAAAGTTAATGGCGTACAGTCGAGTCACCGGACTCTTGCTGCCGGTTCCGTTCAGACCGCTGACCAGTCCCATGCCGGTCAATTGGTTGATGCGGACCCCTTCAATTTCGGTGATGTCTTTAATGCGCACTTCCGCGTGACCGGTCCGCACGGCAAGGATGCCAAGGACCAGAACCAGACAGACGCCGGTTTTCCTGATTGCGAAAGTCATAAGAGCCTCATCCATGAGAAGTCAGTCTGCGCGGGCGATCGTCGAGGAGTCGTTACCAGGGCCAGACGGCATTGACGGCGCGTCCCAGCCAACCTTGCCTCGTGAATTTCTGCGAGGGACCTGCAGACTGGTATTCCATGTGGAATTGCGAGATGTATTGCGAGCTGATGCGATTGTCAGGACCGAGGTCCAGTCCGCGAATGATGCCGGAGACGACAAGTGTTTTCTCTTCGCCCGCCACCCGAACTCGTCTTTCACCTGAGATCACCATGTTCCCATTCGGCAGCACGTCCATTACCGTGCAGGTCATGGCATCCGTGAAGTTCTGAGCGGTTGCATAGGTGGCCGCTCCGTCGAACTTACGTTCCGAGGTGCTGTTAAGGGCCGCCGCCGCTTCGGCCCCCTGAGTTCCGAATCCGCCGGAGCTGGACCCCGAAATATCCAGAGCGCCTTTTGCTCCTGTGGCCTTCTTCATTCCGCGGGCTTCCGAGTTCGCGACGTCGGTCGTCTGCGAAATCATGACGGTGACGCTGTCACCGACATTTCGGGCCTTCGAGTCGTAGAAGAGATAAGCCCGTTCCGGAGTACGGTTCTGCCACAGGGATTCGGCACTGACGGACGAATGTCCGACGAGGACCATCAGGCAGCACCATCCGAGTTGTTGACGTTTCATTCCCTGCTCCCCGTCGCTTCCTGCACGCTTCTGATCCGAATGCCGACCAGTGTTCTCAATCCGAACTTAAGGCTGAATTCTCGAGGGAATCCCGGACGGACTTATTGCAACGGAACCATTACTTCGCCTGGGCCGGTCACCTGTCCTGTCACGATTTGATTGGACTGGAGGTTTCTCACGCGGATCAGCTGCCCCTTTCGTCCTGCCTGCAGAGCTTCCGCAACAGGGATGGTGACAGTGAGCGCTCCCTTGCGGGCAATGAGCCGAACGGGATCATGGGCAGTGACGAGAATCGGTGCTTCCTGCGTGACGATGTCGCCAACGTGTCGCAGTGTCAGGACTTCACCTGGCTTCAGCGGAGACATGACTCGTCGTCCATACAACTGATGAGCTGACAGTCTGTCGATCGGCTGCTGCACGAAGCGAACTTCGTCCTGCACGTTGTGCGTTGTGATCTGATGCCCACGTTCCAAAGTCATTGCGGCGACCACGACATTCTGTTTTCGCGCAACTTCGAATGATGCCAGCCGGGAGACGGTCAGTTTCTCTCCGTCCAGAATCCGGACCATCAGCTGCGTTCGCCCCAATGGCAGTTGTGGGACTCGCATGATTTCAATTCGAGGATGAGTCAGGCGCTCAACATCCAAAGCAACATTGCTCATGAAGGGACTTGCAAGTTTCACATGCAGATCTTCAGGTGGAACCGAGAACTGCCGACTCAGTTCAATCAGCGCGGCTTCTTCAATCCCCAGGTCTGTCAGACTGACAGGCACAGGCGGAGTGATGACTGTCTTGGATTCGCCAGTGAAGACGAGAGAAGACTTTTCATATCCGGCGAGCTGGATTCTGATGCCGACGAAGTCCCGGTCCAGTGTCATCGGAGCCTCATGGTCGAAGACGGCCAGATCGAGATCCTGCAGGTGAGCCCGTCGGACAGGGTCCTGATCGATGACATCGGCCACATCACGCAGGCGGACCCGATCCTCGGTCACGACGGTCGATGATTTCATCCGGATCGCGACTTTCGAGTTCTGGAGGTCCTGTGCAAACGCCGACCCTGACAGCCAGAGCCCGAACAGGGCGATGATCCAGCAGCAGGCAGGAATTCGGGGCACGTTCTTACTCCCAGAAGGTTCAGGCGAAATCTCAGTTCGAAGTCAATTCCCGGTGCGGCTTATCTCAGGATGTCAGCAGAGGTCGACAGCATTTCATCACCGGCGCGAATTGCCCGGGAGTTGATCTCGTAAGCCCGCTGAGCAGAGATCAAAGAAATCAGTTCTCCAACCACTTCTACGTTGGAGCCTTCCAGGGCTCCCTGACGGAGGAATCCCATTCCGTTCGTCCCCGGGTTGGAGAGAATCGGTGTTCCGGAAGCAGGTGTCGCTGCGTAGAGGTTTCCCCCTTCACTGGAGAGACCTGCTGGATTCGAGAATCTTGCTAGCTGCAACTGACCCAGAGTCACCACCGAATCCGGCGTCCCTGCCATCGATCCCGAGACGGTTCCGTCTGCTCCGATGTTGATCGTCGACAGATCGATCCCGTTCTGGATCGTGATTGGGGGATTCAGCAGGTACCCATCCGTTGTCACCATCTGCCCGGTGGAATCCAGACGGAAGGCCCCGGCCCGCGAATATCGGGTTTGCTGATTCGGCAGCTGAACTGCGAAGAAGCCATCCCCTTCGACTGACACATCGAGCGGATTGTTTGTCGGCTCGATGTTCCCCGGTGTGAAGACCTTGGCTGTGCCCACAGGACGGACCCCGCTTCCGATCTGCATGCCTGTCGGCGTCTGCTGACCGGTCGCGACTTCGGTACCTGGCTGCTTCAGCGTCGAGTACATCAGGTCGGCGAAGCTCAGGTGGCTGCGCTTGAAACCTGCCGTGTTCACGTTGGCGAGGTTGTTGGCCGTATTGTCGATCAGCATTTCCTGGGCTTTCATCCCAGTGGCGCTGGTATATAACGCTCGCAGCATGTTTAGACCCCTCCCTGTACGTTGATACGCTTGCCAACAGATTCCTGAATCAGATTCATGGACTTCTGAGCCGCTTCCTGACGCCGTTGAGCTGCGATCAGATTGACGAGTTCCTGAATCGGGGAAACATTCGACCGCTCACGGCTTCCCTGAACCAGATTGCTTTCGATTTCTTTCGGAGGCATGTCATCCGGAGCCTCGAAGAGTGTGACCCCGTGAAGGGCCAGCCGCTGAGGTTCTTCAAAGTCGACAATTGCCAGCTGGCCGATCTCGACGTTCTTCACGGAGATGCGGCCCTCTTTGTCGATTGCGATCGTGGCGGGCGAGACATCCGGCGGGAATGTGATATCGCCCCCTTTACTCGCAACGGGGAGGAGATCGGCCGTCACCAGACGTCCCTCAGAATCGATCTGGAAGACACCGTTTCGCGTATAGAGCGGACCATTTGGGCCTTCAATCACGAAGAACCCTTTTCCCTCCAGTGCGACGTCCAGTGGATGACCTGTTTGCTCGAGAGTGCCCGTCGAGAAGTCATAGACGACTTTGCTCGAATCGGTCCCCATCGAGTGATGACTCATCGCCTCTTTGACGTGGTCGTCGAATCCGTGTTCCGTGGACGTTTCGTGAACCGACTGGCGACGGTAGCCCGGCATCTGAACGTGTGCGAGGTTCTGCGAAATGACTTCGTGTTGACGGGCACTGGCAGCCATCGCACTTGCTGCACTGTAAAGTCCGTTGATCATCGTGGCCTCGACACCTGCAAACGGAAAGACTCGGGAACGACCGTCCGAAACTCGGATCAAGTACCCGGCAGCTTTCGCCGGTCCGATCACGTTGAGTTTTCCGAATAAAATGGTTCTGCAGCATTTGTCGGTCGTTCAGGGCAGACACAATCAGGAAACACTCGAGAGTGCGTCACTTTCCATCAGGCATAACCGTCATTTGTTGCCTGAACTCTCTAGCTTGACAGGATTCCACGGCCGAGGCCGATCTCAATGATGCCTGACGGTGAACTTGAATGAATATTGACGGTGCGAACTGCAATATTCTGAAGCCATGCTGAGAAAGACCTACATCCCTCAAAGTTCGTCGGAAGTCAGAGTCGATGAATGAGCGAGAGATTTCGCGTGAATGCGCGGGGTGTCACTGCGTTTCATGATGGAGGCTGCTTCCCGGTTTCCGGGCCTGCCGGTTCGTGAAGCTCTGGAGAGTCCTCTCTCCGATTGCAGTGACAACGTTGACGTGAAAGCCGTATCAGCAGATCAGGAACCTTCGATGTCGGATCAGGCCGCTTCCACTCCTTCCACGCCAGCCCCTGCGGCAGCAAGCTCTGGAATTCTTCCTTGGCTGGTTGTGGGAATTACCGCCTCGACGATTGGTGCCGCCCTCCCGTTTGGGCTCGCCATGTTCACCTCGACCTCAGCGCATGCCACTGATTCCCCGGGAGCTGATGCCACTGGCGAACACGGGGCTTCCGGCGACCATGGCTCCGGCGCAGGTGCTGGCCATGGAGCAGCAGCATCAGGTGGACATGGCAGCGGTCACGGTGGCGGCCATGGCGGCGACCATGGGAAGGGGCATGGAAGTGCAAGTGGATCGGCCTCACCCGCAGATTCTGCCGCTCGAACCAGTGCAATGGTGTTCATTCCCTATGGTGATGTCACAGTCAATCTCGACGAGCAGCGCTTGAATCGTTATTTGCGTGTCAAACTCGTGCTACACGTGCGGCGGTCGGATGAATTTACCGTCCGCAATGCGATGAACGAGAAGGAGCTGTTGCTGCGGAACTGGCTCGTCAGTCACTTGTCAGACAAGGAACTGGATGAGATTCGCGGGAAAGCAGGACAGAACATGCTCCGCCGAGAGATTCGAGATCACTTCAACGCGACTCTGTTTCCAGATCACTACGACCGCGTCTACGACGTGCTGTTTCAAGAGTTCAATGTGCAATAGCGGGCTGCTTTCCAAGGGTCACCAGCGGGCAATTAACGCGGGTGGTGTACCGAAGAAGCGTCTGGACTTATTCACTGAACAGGACAGCATCGTTATAGATGCCTGCCTGTAACAGTCATGTCCGAGACCGCACCACATCCTGTTCTCGATTTTCACAGTCCTCGTCGTCCGGCGAACGAAGCGCTTCGGCAGCTTCGGCTCTGGCAGCAGAGTCTGTGCGACCATGTTCGCGACGGCTGGGCATCGCTGCTCGCCCGCCCTGTCCGGCTGGTGCCTGATCGGATTGAGCCGATTCAGTACTTCGCTGCGATGCAGCAACTTCCGGAAGACGGACTGGGGGTCTATTTCTCGATCGGCGAGTCGCTTCTGCCGTCGATGATGGTTTTCTCATCCCGACAGATTCAGGGGCTGCTGTCGGATTTGCTCGACCTTCCCGGTGGCAAGTGGCCTGCTCCGGCCCGTCTGACCGAGGTCGAAGATTCGATGCTGGAATTGCTCTTTCACAAGCTGGCAGACGCCATCAGTGAAGGCTGGCCCGGCGAAGACCGCATTCCTTGCCGGTTTCTGGAGACAACCAACAAACCGCAGCGGACTCGTCTTTTCCCGATCGGGGCTCCCTTGCTACTGGTACGCCTGACTGTTGACTCCCGGTTCGGTCAGGATCCGTTGTTCTGGTTGCTTCAGAAGGAAGAAACCGAACGCACGCTGAGCTCGCAGATTGAAACGGATGCCAATGACGATGTCATGGCCAATGCGGATCTGGTTGCGATCACAGAGCGGATTCCACTGGATGTGGTTGTCGAACTCGGACGTGTCGAATTGACCATGTCCCAGGCTCATGACCTCGCGGTGGGTGATGTCCTCATTCTCGACCAGTTGGTGTCCCGGCCTCTGGTGGCAAGTGTTGAGGGAACCGCCAAATGGATCGGGAGTCCCTGCCGGATCGGCTCCCGTCAGGCCTTCGAGATCCGACAGTCATTGCAGGATCAACCGGCCAGTATGGCCCTGAACCTGTTCTCGGAATCCGAGAACTGAGCAGTGATTACTTTTTCGCTGGAAGATTTCAAGCCTGATCAGGCTGCATTTTACCGGCCTCTTCGTTCAGCTGTTTTCTGTGTCGGGTCGTGTAGGAGTTCGTCATGATTCAAGATTCATCAAGTCATCCCCCGGAGCCCGGTCCTGCGACCGTCTATCCGGTGGAATTCCCGGTCGCTGGTGGTCCGCAGCTCTCTGCAACGCGACTTCCGCTGAAACGATTTTACGACGTCAATATGTCGGTCTCAGTTGAACTGGGGCGGGCACATATGCCGATCGGTGAACTCCTGCATCTGTCCACCGGAGCCGTCATCCAGCTTGATCGCACGATCAGTCAGCCTGTCGACATCATCGCGCAGGGAGTCCGGCTGGCGCGAGGTGAAGTGGTCGTCGTGGATGATCGCTATGCCGTGCGAATCACAGAGATTGAATCCGCCGAATCACAGCCCCGCTCCGACTCACCGGAAACAATCATTAAGAGATGAGCTACTCCTCCGCGAACTTCTGGATTCTGCTGATGGCCCTCCTCGGAACGATTACCGTTCCAGCGAATGCGGCAGAGCAAGACCGCGCGGCGGGATCTTCGGCGGGGACAGAATTCGCATTTGAAGGAAACCCGTTCTCCACCGAGCCGCCGCTCAGTCCTGTGGCGAACCCTGTGGTTCCGGCTGGTTTCCTCTCGTTCGAAGCAAAGTCTCGCCCGATCGCTCAGGCATCAGCAGAGACTCAGGCATCGACGAAGACATTGGATGAGACAGCAGCATCGACCGCAACCGTTGTTTCACGGGCGACGAATGCACAGGAGCAGCGGGACATAGCAAGAGAAGAGTGGCGTGAATCGCTGATGAAGCAGAGCCAGGATGGCGAGTCGGATCGTGATTCACTGACCGCGGAACTGTTCAGCGTGGTTCGCTGGACGATTGTCGCACTGGTGGTCACCGGGATCTGTGCATTTGGTTTGAAGAAGGTTCCCGCATTTAACCGACCGCCGGTGGCCGGGGCCAGAATGACGATTGTTGAGTCCCTCTCCCTGGGACGGCATCAGGTATTGAATCTGGTTCAGGCCGGGGGAGAACGTTTTCTGGTGGCATCTGATCCCGGTGGGATTCGGGCTGTCACCTTGCTTCCGAACTGGCCATCACATCCTGAAGACGCCGACCTGACTGGTCCACAGATTCAGATCCCCTCTGCTACTACTGAGTTTTTCCCCTCGCGAGTCGCCTGACTCTCCATCCCTCCGTTCTCAATGTCACGGATGACATGAACGATCCCACGGTCTTCTCCCGGATTCTTGAATCGCCGGCATATCAGGAACTGTCGCCTCAACTGAAGGTGGCATTGTTCCTCGGCATGCTGACGTTCCTGACTTCGGCGCTGGTCACCATGACCGCGTTCACGCGAATCGTGATCGTGCTGTCATTCATCCGTCGCGCGCTCTCCACTCAGGAGATTCCCCCGACTCAGGTGATTGTCGGTCTTGCCATGTTCCTGACGATGTTCGTCATGGCTCCGACCTTCCATGAGATCGAAAGCCGTGCGGTCGTGCCGTATCTGGACCAGACGATTAGCGGAGCCCAAGCCTGGAATGCGGGTTCTGCGGCACTCAAGTCATTCATGTTAAAGCAGACCCGCAAGGAAGATCTCGGGCTCTTCGTCGAGTTGTCAGGTGCGTCGACTGCGATCACGGAAGAATCAATTCCCATGACGACGCTGATTCCAGCGTTCGTGATCAGCGAACTGAAAACGTCGTTCATCATGGGCTTCTGTCTGTACCTCCCCTTCGTGCTGATCGATCTGGTGATGTCCGTCATCCTGATGGCACTGGGGATGATGATGATGCCTCCGGTCGTGGTCTCGACTCCCTGCAAGATTCTGCTGTTTGTTCTCGTCGATGGATGGCATCTGATCGCCCGGGCATTGAGCCTGAGCTTTGGTTGACAACAGATCCTCAACCGAACTGATTGAATTTTCCTTTGCATCGTTCTGACGATTTCTTAGTGCGCGGGCAATGAGTACAACGGCTGCGACATCTCGATCATCGTGGATTGCCCAACCCGAAACAGCGTTGTCTGTCGGGTTGCTGGGCGTGCTCGCGATCATGCTCGTCCCGCTCCCGCCGGTCTTGCTGGACCTGTTGCTTGCCGCCAATCTGAGCGTCAGTATTTTGCTGCTGCTGGTCACACTCAATACTCGGCGAGCGCTAGATCTCGCAGTCTTCCCTTCTCTGCTGCTGTTGCTCACGCTGTTCCGTCTGTCGCTGAACGTGGCGACAACCCGATTGATTCTTCTCTCCGGACACGCCGGGGAGATCGTGGAGGCCTTCGGGAACTTTGTCGTCGGCGGCAATCTGGTCGTCGGACTCGTGATTTTCCTGATCCTGATCGTGATCCAATTTGTGGTGATCACGAAAGGGGCAGGACGAATCTCGGAAGTTGCGGCCCGATTTACATTGGATGCGTTGCCCGGTAAGCAGATGGCGATTGACGCCGAACTGAATGCCGGCGCCATCGACGAAACTGTCGCCCGCCGTCGCCGAACAGAACTCGCCCAGGAAACCGAGTTCTATGGAGCCATGGACGGGGCGAGTAAATTCGTCCGCGGGGATGCGATCGCCGGTCTGCTGATTACGGCCATCAACCTGCTTGGCGGGATGGTGATCGGGGTCTCTCGCGGAATGTCGTTCGGACAGTCAGTGACGACCTATTCCATTTTGAGCATTGGGGACGGACTCGTCTCGCAGATCCCTGCACTGATCGTGGCAGTCGCTGCGGCGATGCTGACGACCAAGGCGACCTCGGAATCGAATCTCGGTCAGGAAATTGAAGGCCAATTGCTGAAGCGCGAGCGGCCACTTTATGTCGGCGCCCTGATTCTCGCCCTGCTCTCACTCGTCCCTGGACTTCCCAAGCTTCCGTTCCTCGGCATTGCCGCTGCCATTGTGTTCATGCTGAGCAACCGGAAGAAAGCGGAGCAGAAGAAACTGGCTGCTGCAGAACCTCAGGCCGCTCCTCCTAAGGAAGCTCAACCTGAAGATGATATGCGGGAGTTCCTCGCGACAGATCGGGCGACCATTGAGGTCGGGGCGCGACTGCTCCCATTGATCAATCCGAAAAACTCAAAGGGCCTCGCCGAGCGAATCCGCAGTCTGCGGCAGGACTTCTCGCGCGAACGAGGAATCTGGATTCCACCGATCCGTGTGCGCAGTCAGCTGCAACTGGAGCCTGATCAGTACCGCATCATGATCGCAGGTCGGCAGGTCGGAATCGGACTTCTGCGACCGGACCGCCATCTTGCCATTGCCCCTGAGAATGTTCGGGTCGACATCCCTGGGGAACCGACGCGCGAACCGGCATTTGAACTCGCCGCGAAGTGGATTGATTCTGCATTGATGAAACAGGCCGAGATTCATGGCTACACCGTCGTTGACGCGGTCAGTGTGCTGATTACGCATCTGGGAGAAATCCTGAAGCGTCATGGTCATGAAATGATCACTCGCGAAACCCTGAAGCAGATGTTGGAGCGAGTACGCGAGTTCGCTCCGACGATTGTCGATGAAGTGAAAGGCGAGAATGTCCGCATGTCAGTGTTGCATCAAGTGATTCAGCAACTGGCCGCCGAAGGGGTTCCGCTTTCCGATCTGTCGCTGATTCTGGAATCCGTTGTGAATCATGGGCCGCAGAGCAAAACGGCTGACGAACTCACAGACAAGGTTCGTGAAGAACTGGGCCGCCTGATCTGCGAACGATTTAAATCTTCTGAAGGCCATCTGCGTATCCTAGCATTCGAGCCACGACTCGAAACCAAGATGCGCGAGTCCTTGCGTGGAAACCAGATTGCACTCGGGCCGGCACCGCTTGAAGCACTGCTCCGGATTGTTGGGGAACACTGGCAGAACAGCAATCGACTCGAGAAGCCATTGGCGATTCTCACCGATCGGACATTACGTCGGCCGTTACGGCATCTGCTCATGAGAACCGCTCCCGGGGTGGGGGTCATCTCCTACGCCGAGATTCCAGGCGATACGTCACTCGATCCGGTCGGCATCCTCTCCTATCAGGATCTCTTCGCAACAGATGATCAGCGGGGAGTTGTGTCGCAAGGAACGTCAAACAGTTCAGGCCTCCACGCGGTCGCCTGATCTCATTTCATTGAAAAACAATAAACTACGATGTCTCGATCAACTTTATCCCGATCTCCAGGACGACGTCAGGCTCGCCCGCCGCTGGCCGCAGCTATGGGATTGCTGGTGAGCTGCGGGGTCACGCTGATTGGCGTTGTCAGCGGATTGTCGCCGGATGTGATTTTGATGCGGACCTGCATTGCCGGAGCGTTGACCGTTGTGTCGGCCTCGTGCGTGATGGCCTATTGGAAGATGATCTCGCCTCCGCGCGAAGAAGACTAGGCGTCCGAAACGTCCAGCACAGATTGACAGGTCGAAAATGCACTGACTCAGCTGCTGACAGACACTTCAGAATCACTTCGAACTGAGACGACAGAGAGGAAATCGCCGTCATCAGGCGTTCAGGGACGAACGTCGGCACAGGGCATCGGGATCGCATGGAAGCAGCCGTTAAAGCCTATCAAAGCGTCACGCAAAAGGAGTTCCGGGACAGACTTGTCTTGGAGCATCTGGGACTGGTGCGCCATGTCCTCGGTCGTGTCGTTGCCGGACTGCCGTCGATGATTGATGTCGATAACCTCGATTCCGCTGGCGTCGTCGGGCTGGTCGAAGCTGCCGCTCAATTCGATCCGTCGCAAGGAGTCGCGTTCGCGACATTCGCCTATCACCGGGTGCGAGGATCCATCCTTGATGAACTCCGTCGCAACTGCCCGCTGCCGCAACACGTCCTCGAACGGTGGAATCAGATCAAATCCGCCTGGGATGCCATGGGAGAACATGCGACTCCCGCCGCTGTTGCCGCCGCCTGCCAGTTGAGCGAAGAAGAAGTTGAGAGCTGCTTCTCGGCAATTCGCTTCACGCAGCCGACGGTCTGGGAGGAACATCTCCTTGAACATCATCGCGCCACCTCTGGTGAGGATGACCCTGCCGAGCAACTTGACGCGAATGAGGAGACCCGACTGCTGGCGGATGCGATCGAGCGTCTTCCCAGTCGAATGCGTACAGCGCTGACGCTCTATTACCTCGACGATCTCCGCATGGCCGAAATCGGGGCCGTTCTGAATCTCTCGGAATCCCGGGTCTCCCGATTGATTGCCGAATCGCAACTCCGGCTGAAGAACATTCTGGATGCCATGCGAGAGGCAGGGACGACCTGCAAGACACCCATCCCGCCGCCACACGCGGCGCAGCTGAAAACACGTGAAGGAAGTCATCGATGAGTCGAACCTACGACGGCAGCCCGATTCTCTCTGGAGATCAGATTCGGGTGTCCACTCAGCCGCGTGTGATCGCGGAGAGGCCGCACTCCCAACATTCCAAGCCGAAAGTCACGTTCAAACGGGAAGGTGACGTGATCAAGGAAATTCATGTTCTCTGCGGGTGTGGAGAAGAGATCGTTCTTGAATGCGATTACCCAGCTTCAGGAGTGGCAGTTCCTCCCAGGCCTGCGGTCAAACCGGTTTTAGCACGATGATCCGGTGTGACCGGCTGGAAGTGTGACTCCTTCCAGAACGAATTGAATTCTCGACTCTGATTGAACCAGTTGTTTTGTTCAGGACTGATGGTGTTTCATGGCCATGTCAATATCCCGACGACTGACCGCGGCAGGGCTGCTGGGAGCCACCGGCCTGTGGGGCTGTCAGACGGTCTCTGGACCCAGCACCACGGCGTCCCGTCAAACGACGATTCCGGCTCTGTCCGGGGCTCATGTTCCTCCATTGCCGAATTCGGTGGCCAGTTCTGAAATCGAGGACCAGAAGCTTCCGACAGTCATGTCAGAATCGATTCCTCCCATTGCCAGCACGAGTCTCTCAGGGCCTCCCCCGTTTCCAACAGAATCCCGACCAGCGATCCCCGCCCCACCTCGAACTCTGACAGAAGCACTCGGTGCGGACGCAAGTGGCCCGGAACCAGCTCGCACAGGCTCAAAGGTCATCGCTTCGGCCGCTCATTTCGAGTCGGAAGTTGTGATGGAGCAGTGGAAGCCGACCCCATCGAGTGGTCGCTCCCGAGCGTCGGGAATCTCAGTTACCCCCGTCGCGAACTGGGTCCAGGCAGGGTGTGCGCCCGTCTCGAAAGAGAACGTGGGTCCGACGGATCCAGTGAGTGAGCTGGAATCCCGCGTGAACGCTGTTGAAGAACAACTCTCTTCAGCACGGAACGACATGAAGACCGTGCATCAGACTCTCAAGGTTTCAGAAGATCGAATCGGTGAATTGAGCAGGGAGCTTTCCCACTGGCAACGAGAGACAAAGCGTCTGGAGTCGGAAATGCGAGCCCAGCAGCAGGCCGACCTCAAATCGCTGGACGAGCTGACAGCGGCGGTCAATGTCCTCATCGAGAAGCAGCGACTGGCTCAGACGCGGAATGGAGAAGTTCGATGACAGAGCCGTTGCCAGATCATACGCTCTATCGACCAACACGGCGCGGCCTGCTGCAGCAGTTGGCCTTTGGGGGGCTGCTGTGTCTGCTGCCACAGACTGGATGTCACGGAATTCTCTCCCGAAAAGAGAAATGTCCCGTCACGGAATGCCCTCCTGGCGAAGTCATCGTCCCGACCCCGCGACGTGTCTTCGTGTTAGAGACCACGCCGCCTGAAAGGTGTATCGGAGGCGCTCCTCATCAGTTCGTTCTGGAAGTTGTGGCTGCACTGAATCAACACCCGGGCTGCAATGCAATCCTGTTGCCGCCTACGGTGAATCTGGAAGAGATGATCCGGATGAAGTCCGGAGCTTCTGAGGGAGAGATGCGGGTCCCGATGGAACCGGATTCTGCACTTGAGGAGATCCTGCTGATTAACGTCCTCGAGGTCCTCCCCTTTCGACCAATGAGATTGCAGGCCATCATCGAGCGACGGCACCTTTTCGACGGCACACTGATTTCCCGAAACACACGGACCTGGAACGCCCCTGCGGACTGTGAGCCGCAAGGTCCAAGCAAGTTCAATCGATTTAGGCTTTGGCATCCGCCGCCATTGGCAGCCATTGAGTCAAAGGAGATGGATCGATTAAGTCCGCACACCTTTATGAAGAATATCGCAAACGAAATTGCTGTGGAAATCGTGGCACGACCGGTCTGATTTCATCTCCCCTTTGTAAGTAAGCGGTATAAGTAAAGTAGGTCGGCTAGGTACTTCCGATGTTCCATCGGATGACCGCCTTCTCGCGAAACGACTTTAGGAGTACCGATTTTATGAATGGGCCACCAGACAACTTCGTTCGAATTGCACTTATCTTTGCACTCGGCGGCTTGGGAGCACTGAGCCGATACGGCCTCGGTGGATACATCCAGCGCCTCTTCGGAGGAACGTTCCCCGTCGGTACAGTGGTGGTCAATCTCATTGGCTGCTTGCTGTTCGCCTTCGTCTCCACACTTGCGGTCGAACGTCGCTTCATCAGCCATGAAACGCAACTCGTCGTTCTGACAGGCTTCATGGGAGCCTTCACGACGTTCTCAACATTCGCTTATGACACCCATGTGTTGATCCACACCGATGGCTGGGATTGGGGACTATTGAACGTCGGAGTTCAATGTATCGGCGGCCTATTGGCCGTCGCAGTCGGAATCATGCTTGGCCGCTATATGCCTGCCTGATCCGTCACTGAGTCCTTTGGAACTTGATGCTGCGTTGAGAATGTGAACTTCGTGTGAAGCACGACGTTACATCAGCGGTCCGGAGCGGAGTTGTGAAAAACCGGTGAAGTCCAATCCGTGACGAAGGACACCGGTTTCTGAATTCGCTAGATTCGGTTGATGCAGCAAGCCTGCGGAGCCAGATTGCGCCCACCCGGATTGTGCCCACACAGCATTGAGAGTCAATGATGAAGCACTCGTCGTCCCCCCTGTCCGTCGGTCCCTTCGCTCAACGTCTGCGTCATTGCGACAGAAGACAGTTTCTTCAGGCCTCAGCCATTCTCAGCGCATGGCCGTTTCTGAATCGCCGCCGCAGCGAAGCTGCCGAGCGAGCGGTCAAGCTCCAGGGAAATCCATTTCAGTTAGGTGTTGCCTCAGGTGATCCCACGCATGACGGTATTGTGCTGTGGACTCGATTGGCCGTCGACCCGTTGAACGGGGGGGGCATGCCGCAGGATGATCTGCCGGTGAAATGGGTCGTCGCGACAGATGAGAAGTTGAAGAATGTTGTCCGCTCAGGGACGGCAACTGCACAGCATGACTGGGCGCACTCCGTGCACGTCGAAGTCGATGGACTTCAGCCGGATCGTGTCTATTGGTATCAGTTCTACGCGGCAGGAGAAGCGAGTCCCCTGGCTCGCACCCGCACGGCGCCGGCTCCCGGTGTCTCTCTGCAGCACTTTCGATTCGCGTTTGCTTCCTGTCAGCACTGGGAAGCTGGTCTCTTCACTGCGTATGACCATATGAGTCGTGAAGACCTGCGGGTCGTCTTCCACCTCGGGGATTACATTTATGAAGGAAAAGAGGGGAACAGTAAGGTCCGAAAACATATTGGTCCGGAGATCGAAACACTGGAGCAATACCGCAACCGGCATGCACTCTATAAGACTGACGCGTTCCTGCAGGCGACGCACAACGCGTTTCCCTTTGTCGTCACTTGGGACGACCATGAATTCGAGAACAACTGCGCAGGTGCGATTTCGGAAGATCCAGGCGTCAGTGCTGCCGACTTTTTAAAACGCCGGGCGAATGCCTATAAGGCCTATTATGAGCATATGCCCATTCGGAGCTCGACGCTTCCGAAGGGACCCGATATGCAGCTGTATCGGACTGTGAATTTCGGTTCACTGATCCGCTTTAATATTCTGGATACGCGTCAATACCGCTCGGATCAGCCGTGTGGAGACCGGAACAAAGCTCCGTGCGAGGGCGTCTTCGATCCTCAGGCGACCATGTTGGGGCAGGCTCAGGAAGCCTGGCTGCAGAAGGAGATTTCGCAGAGTCGGGCTCAATGGAATGTATTGGCTCAGCAGGTGATGATCGCCCGCGTTGATCGTGATCCAGACCCTGACAAGATTGCATGGAGCATGGACCAGTGGGGAGGTTATGACGTCCCCCGCTCTCGCCTGCTGAAGTTTCTCGATGACTCCAGAGTGTCGAATCCGGTCGTGTTGACAGGTGATATTCACTCAAACTGGGTGAACGACCTGAAGGCCGATTTCGATCAGCCGAATTCGAAAACGATTGCAACTGAGTTTGTCGCGACCTCAATCAGTTCTGGCGGAGACGGGAGTGACACCCGTAAAGATACGCCGGGCGTCCTGCGAGATAATCCGTTTGTGAAGTTCTTCAACGCACAACGGGGATATGTCAGCTGTGAGGTGACGCCGAACGAATGGAAGTCCGACTACCAGGTCGTCGAGTACGTCAGTAAGCCCGGAGCGCCTCTCATTACGAAAGCCTCGTTTATCGTCGAGAATGGGCGGCCCGGGGCTGAAAAGGTCTGATCGTTTGCGGAAACTCAGGCTTCGCCGTTGCTATCGACAGCGGCGAAGCCTGCACCGATTCAATATTGGATGGTGTTCATCTTCTGATCTGATCGCTAGCCCTGCTGACGGGGATCGCCTTCAGTTCCTGCTTCAGTGAATAGATCAACAGGTTCGTTCCCACTTTCAATGCGGATCGCGAATCATAGCTCGCACAATCCCGCCTTCCTGTGGATTGCCATGCGCAGCTGAGATCGAAGGGGCTGTAGATCACCGCATAACGACCCGCGTGATCAATCCCCTCAAGGACCGGCAGGGGCACGCCGGGCAGATCCGGTGCTCTCGGTGAAGGCTGCCAGCGAGTTTCACTCAGGTCGAAAAATGTCTCAGTCCCTCCCACCTCATGATCTGCGGAAATGGCTGTAAGCGATCGCTCCGGGTAAACCTCTGTCATCGCCCTTCTGAATGCGCGATCGAACTCGGGAGAGCCGCAACAGGCATCTGCGATCAGGACGCCACCTCGGTCAAGGTGTTGCCGCAGGGTCTGACACTGATCGGCGGAAAGAGTGAAGGCATGAGCCCCGTGCCAATATAGAACTGGGAAGTGAGCGATTCGCTTGTCATCCAGGCTGATCTCGCTCGGTTCCGAGGCAACAAGACTCCCCGCGTTCTGATTCACAAATTGAAACAGGTTCTTCAGAGAGTCAGGCGGAGTCGGCAGAGTGTTTGTGATGTGGACCTGTCCGACTTTCAGAAGCCCTGGGTCGGCCGCCAGCAGGTCCTCGGATCGAGTGTTGCTCGGCGGCCGCGATGGCGGAATCGGAGCGTTTCCGGCATAGGCAAGCACGTTCATGCCGATGTGAACAGCAAGCTCTGACTCGGCAGTGCGCTGGTGAGATCGCAACGACCATGCGACTGGCAACTCCAGCCGCGAGTACAGCAGTACTGTCCGGCAGCCTGTGTTCAGCTCCCATAACTCCGTTTGCTCAACGGGAAGCTGGAACATCGCGGACATGACCGGATGATGCTCAGGCACACGCGACAACTCCCCGTCATACGGGTCGGCCAGACCGCGAGCCAGCTTTCGGATGCCTTGAAGAAAATCTTCTGACGCCGCCTCAGGTGCGATCAACAGCAGCCCGCCCTGATTCACATAACTCTTCAATCGTGCGAGATCGCGGTTGCTCCACTGGAGAGCGTCGATCCCGGTGAGAAAGAGGACGGGCGATTCGAGAAACGGTTCTGGCTGCGTCTCACTTTGTCGCAGAGTGCGGAAATCGAGCTCATGCGGTACTCCCAGTCGATGGGAACGCTGAATACCGAGAAATCGTTCATTCAGATCCCAGACCGCCCGAGGAGATCGTTGCCGGGTGCGGGCCGCAGTATTTCCTTCCAGGAGCACGTGCGTCATCTGAGCCTGCGACACTCCACTTGAGAGAGCGATTAAGGCATAACTGGTCGACATCGCCTGATGATTGCCAGGCCAGAAACCATGACTTCGATGCTGTCGACGCAACATCGAGACCGCATGATGTCGGAACCATTGTTCTTCACCGAGGAACAAAGCGCCATGCGGTCGAAAACTGCGCTCCAGACCATAGAGGTGATCAAGACCTGACTGCGAATCCCCATCCGGACCGGGAGTCGTTGAGCAGTGCTCCATTAACCATTGGCGACCTCTCTTCAGTGCCTCTGACTCTTCACTCGAGAGCGGGCGATCGCTTTCAGTGCGATCTGCAGCGACGGCAATTTCGTATTCGCAGCAGGAGAGCATGGCGACGCCGGCGAGCGTGCCGCTGATTCGACTGGGAGAGGTGCGATCGCTGGGATCCGCTTCGTTAAAGAACTCAGGCCAGCCTCCATCGGCGTTCTGAATCAGTGTCCAGAATGCCCGACTTCGTTCCCAAACAGCGACCGGAATCTCATACCCAAGCTGCACACAATCCCGAAGTGCAATCACAGCGAATTCCGTCGCACTCAGATCCCCAACGGGTTCACCGATCCGATGTGGCCAGCTGCCACTGGGAAGCTGCTGATCGATCAGTCGCCGCACCAAAGTCGCGACTCGCGGCCGGTCGTCTGGTGAATTGATCAGATTGAAATTCAGAATCAGCAGAGAGAGTTCGTTGATGCGACGAGGTTCGTCATCGGGAAGCGATCGGAGGAAGGACATTCCGTTCATGACGCCCGGTCGGTCAAAAGATTCTGCCGACTTCATCAAGGCCAGCGTTCCCAAAGCGGTCGAGGCCACTGGGTGAACGAGAAAGCCATCCGCGGGGAATTGCCCGTTGTCGTTCTGAACCGATTGCAGAAAGCGATTCCCCAGCCGAATGGAATCCCGGGCGTGCTGGAGATACAGATCGTCCGCTTCAATTCTCCCGCCCAAGCAGAGCGTCCAGATGACCGCCAGCATTGCTGCTTCCCTGCCGCGGGGGCAGTCGTGCAGGAGAAACTTCAGGAGCGAGTCTGTGAGCCGACAGAAATCCATATCCGCATCAGGTTTGAAGTGACATCTGTGTCGTGAAATCGCGGGCATTCTGTCGGGAATGGGCAATTTGAGACAAGATCGATCCGGCAGGGACTCAGATCGTGATGCGACAACGAATCAACCGGCGCTGGCAGGCGAAGAAACTCGAAGTAAAGAAATGAGAACCCCATTGCGATGGTCGCCCAGGAGAAGATCAGCAGAATGGGGCCGAGCCGAAGTCGCGGCGTTGGGACGGGGATCTCTGAGGATGCCTGAGCGGGAGCGGTAGTTTTTTCTGGCGATTGCCCGACATGATTCGGCGTTCGGAAAAGTCGGGTGATGAGTCGCACTCCTCCTCCCAGTGCCAGCAGATTGGCGAACAGCAGCAGACCCCAACTCGCCAGACTCCCCATCCAGCTCCATTGCGGAAGTGTGACCAGAGCGATCCACGCGAGTGAGGCTCCCTGACTGCTGGGCGTCAGAGTGAGTGTTGCCAGGCAGACACCCAGTGATGGTCCGATCCAGGCGGACGTTCTGGCGATTCCGGAGACTTCGCTCAGCAACGCGGAATCCCGACCGCCCGAGACCAGAGATAAGACGATCGCCAGCAGGATCAGACTGGCGAGGTGACCAAGAACGAGTGGAACCACCAATCGTTCAAAATCAGTTGTCGTACAGCTGACACATAGCAATGTCAGCGACTGACTCCAGAGGACGGCTGCTCCCAGAATTCCGCTGAGCCGCTTCGAACTCAACCACAGTCCGCCAGAATACAGCAGACCGAACATCGACATGGTAATTCCCCAGCCTTGCAGATCCTGCATGGCGGAGGGATCAAGC
The DNA here is from genome assembly GCA_023417655.1 of Planctomycetota bacterium. GTDB lineage: Bacteria > Planctomycetota > Planctomycetia > Planctomycetales > Planctomycetaceae > Planctomicrobium. The sequence goes on from JAEZFD010000007.1 coordinate 39,413, forward strand.
AATGTGAGGAAGCGAATCCCTAAAAGTGTGATTCCTTTGACCCAGACAATCAGCCAGATGCGAACGGCCAGACTGCTCCGTTCGAGAGCCATCGTCATCCAGCCATGCATGGGGAAGCAGCCGCTCATGACAAAGACGGCAGCCAGTATCATCAGGACTGGCAATCCACGGGCATCCTGCCAGAGTTCCTGAGCAGATTCATGCCGAGTAATCGCCTTCTGCAGAATCTCTCCGAGCTGCGGAAAGACAGCCGAACTCGGGCCCGGCACCCTGCGTGGTGCCGACTGAATCAGACTGGAGGTGGCGATCAGCAGTGCCAGTCCCCCCATCAATGCGAGTCCGCCAATCCATTGCACCGTCAGGAAGGTCTTGGTTGTGAACCGCCGCTCTTCTCCTCCTCTGTCCCACATCAGACTCGTGATGAGTAGTGCTGAGACAAAGATCCCCGTCAGGCAGGTCCCGAGATCTGCTCCTGCCAGAGCCAACAGCAGACTGCTGACGAGCAGAAGATTCCGGAACGGAGCCGACTTCTGGCCCGTCGCCGTCTCCAGCGATCCCCAAGACTGTCCCCCAGTCACTCCCCAGGCAGTCAGGGAAGCCAGCGGGAGCAGGAGAAGAATTCCTGCATTCAGCAGATCAGCGTGCAGGACAATCTGTTCGAGAACGACGGGCTTCGACGCAGAGAGCAACTTCCAGCTGACTTCGATCACGCCTGTGCCGCCACCCACCCGGTCAGAGTACACATGGATGCAGAGCAGAGCACCGGTAAGGAGGAGCAGCAGATGAGTCAGCAGAACAATAGAAGAACGTCGCCGGGCAGACGCAATCATCGCGAAGGCGCTTCCCAGCAACGGGCACAGAATCTGAAACAGCAGCAGATCGCTGGCGACCTGCGGTGACACGGTCATGAACCCGATGCATTTCGAAACGGGTGGAAAATGCACTCTTGTGTGCGGATGCCGGGGGAACCGACTCGGTCTCGCCAGCCGTAAATCCAGCGGGCATCTTCGGGAAACCTGACCGCAGGTTCAAGCTTCAGACAAATCATTGTCGATGCGACCGGCGAAATAACGGGTTCCCTTCTCATTCGGTCATTCTTGAAGACGAGCCCGCGACAATTCACTGAATGCTTGAATGAGAGCCTCGATTCCCAAGGATCCGTGGGCAAAACTGAGCGAAATCCGCAGGCGGGATGTGCGCGGGGGAACAGTCGGTGGGCGAATCCCGGCAACGAGAACGCCGGCTTCCTGCAGCCGGGCGGACAGTCTCATCGTTTCCTGATCATCACCGATCAGAACCGGGATGATCGGTCCCCGGGTGGCTTCCGGAATCTCCCACCCCTGCTCTCGCAACGAAGTCAGTACATGTGACGAGGCCTTTTTCAACCAGTCACGGCGGTGGGGCTCATTCTCAATCAGATCAATGGCTGCAAGCGCCGCTCCACAAACCGGAACGCTGAGACCGGTCGAAAACATTTGCGATCGGGCCGAATTCCACAGCCATTCGATCAGGACGTTGCAGCCGGTAACGATTCCGCCCTGTAATCCCATCGCTTTGCTGAGGGTGCTGACGGCGACGATGCGGTCAGAATCCGGAACATGCTGATCCTCCAGCAGTCCCCTTCCTTGAGCTCCGAATACTCCCGTGGCATGAGCTTCATCGACAATGAGAACCGCATCAAACGCGTCAGCCAGCTGCGCAAGTTCAGCAAGAGGCGCGTGGTCGCCGTCCATGCTGAAGACCGAATCAGTGACGATGAAACGGCGGCGGCTTCCGGCTGCATTCTGTAACTGCTTGCGACACGCTTCAACATCGCAGTGCGGAACGACGCGCAGCCTGGCTTTCGAGAGCCGACTGCCATCGATCAGACTCGCATGGTTCAGTCGATCGCAGAGGATGACATCCTCTGGTCCGGCCAGTGCTGTCAGGACACCGAGGTTCGCGGCGAATCCTGTCGGAAAGAGGATTGCGGCTTCGGCATGTTTGAATTGACTGAATCGGGCTTCGAGCCGGTCATGCCATTGCGTCCGACCGCTGACAAGCGGACTCGCTCTCGCACCGACTCCAGCTGAATGCATCGCCTCAGCGGCGGACTGAATCAGGAGGGGATGGTCTGCGATGCCAAGATAGTCATTTCCGGCGAAGTTCCAGAGCAGCGAGTCATTGACCTGGCAGCGTCCCTCAGGCAATGGCTCGACCGTGCGCCGTACTCGTCTCCGGCCACTCGACTCCAGCGCGGCCAGTTCTTCCGCGAGTTCAGAAGGAATGGAAGTCAACGCCGTGCCTGCCGGTACTGGAACTGGTTCGATGGACTTACGTCAGCCGGATCTCATGCTTACTCAGACGCTCGAATCCCTCCGGCGTGATCAGATAATTGTGCTCGATCCGCATTCCTCCGACCCCTTCAACATAGGCACCGGGTTCGAGCGTAATGACGTTATTGGTCTCGAGCGTATCTGAGCTGAGTGGAACGAGGATCGGCGCCTCAGGATGTCCCAGCCCGATCCCGTGCCCGGCGTGGTGCGGAAACACCTGCGGTCTCCCGGCGTCGATAAATGGTTTCGCGACGGCCTGATAAACGTCAGCGGCGCTGACGCCTGCTTTTAGTTTTGATTCGCCCCCCTTCATGGCCGCCTGACAGAGACCGAAGAGCTCTTCGACTTCTGCACTTGGCTTCCCGACGGAGACGGTGTTCGTGAAGTCACTGCGATACCCGTCCAGCATCACCGAATAGTCGAGAATGAAGAGATCACCCTTCTTCAGTTTTCGACCTTCGTTTGCTGGCAGGCCGCCAACTTTGGGTTCTGTCGCAGAGCATGCACGGAAATCGCCGTAGACGATCGCCGGGCGTCCCGCTGCTTCCAGGGCTGCCTTTTGAACTTCGCGATAGATGGCGAACTCGGTGATCCCCTCTTCGACGATCTCGAGCAGTCGGGCCTGACCGGCATTCCCAGCGATCATGCACTGTTTTAACAGGGCGATCTCATCAGGATCTTTCCGACGACGGAGTAAACGGAGGATCGAACCGAGGTCCACAAATGGGCTGGCGCCTGGTTCCTGATGAACCGAGAACTCATAGAACTCAGGGTTCAGAGAAGCGGCTGCTCCGGTGGGGAGCCACTCTGCTTCCAGCAAACCCAGACGACCATGAAGCTGTCCTGCCACGTCTCCGAGGGCTTTGAACAGGGCATGATCGCGATTGGAGACCGAATGCTTGTGGTCATACCACGTCACGACGGACGTTTTGTCGACATACGGAGCGTGAATGCCTGACCTGATCGTGAAGTTGTCCCCGATCAGAGTCGCGGGGCCGCCCCGTTCAAGGAGCAGCAGTGCCCGTTCGCCGTGAGAGAAGCTCAACGGTTGAACAAGAAAGTTACACAGGTACTGGACGTGTCGCGGATCGGCAATGAGAACCCATTCCACACGGTCAGGGAGCATCTCCCACAACCGTTGACGACGACTCAGGCAGCCTTCTTGAGTTAACATCAATCCGCTATCCCCGGCAGGATTCACAGAGGCCCCGATCTGGTCTGGCGATGCACACTTGCGCCAGTATCCATTGATCTCTGCGATTCAGTTCCGCGCATTATAACCGTCCCGCTCCGGAATCTCCCCTCACTCCCGGATGATTTGAACGGACGCCAGTAATCTTCTCGACAAGGCTGCTAAGGGTTCCCAGGTTTCCCAGACAGGCGATTCTGAATTGTCGAATTGACATCGGAATGATGATGCTTTTGTCGTTTTGACGACAACGTTGATCCCCTCTGGCATGAAAGTGAATAATCGTAAGTCAATTTGCCGAAAGTGGATGCGGGCAATCGGCGAAAATTGCCGGAGTGTGGCCGCTGCTTTGCTTTCTCTCTTCCGTGAATGGCAGAAATCAATGACGCGGAAAGACGCCGCAGAAGACAACGCGATTCAAACTTACAGATGAAGGAAGAGAGCAATGAAAAAGTACATGATGGCCTTGGTTGCTGTTGCTGGTGTCACCCTTTGCGGATTTGCTGGAACCGCGAATGCTGGCGGATGGGGGTATGGACCTGGGCCTCGTCACGGTCATGGGCACCACCATCACGGTGGTTACGGCGGATATGGTGGATATGGTCGCCCAATCCCCGCCCCGATCTACCGTCCAGTGCCGGTTTATCCCACGCCTGGCGTCTACCCTGCCCCAATCGTGCCGGTCTATGGTGGAGGCCCTTACTACGGCTACGGTCGGGGAGCCAGCTTCGGAATCTCGACACCGAGCTTCGGCCTGTTCATCCGGTAGTCATCCGTCGGGCGAGAGTCGCTTTGAGGCCGCGCTTGTCTGAATTCAGCTGCTCACACAATCTGCGGGGACGGTGCGAGAAATCATGCCGGCTCCGCAGTCGAGCATTTGATGGCCGGTCTCTGGATGATCTGTAATGAACACCAGTGATCAGTACGGGGTTTCGGGAAGCCACTTCATTCAGTCAGCCGGAAGCGATGAGACACTCAGACAGTCGTTCCGACTCGTCCGAAGACCATCAGAGTAATGTCATCGTTCTGTTCGCGACCATTTGCAAACTTGCGGACATCTTCTCGAACGACGACGCCCAGTTCGGAAGCGGACATCGGTCCGTTGATCACCAGATTTCTCAACCGCTCCATTCCGTAGAGCTCATTCTTCGGATTCATCGCTTCGCTGACACCGTCGGTGTAGATGAGAATTGTCTCACCCGGTGCCACTTCACGTTCAACGGTGTCAAATGGGAATCCTTCGATCACGCCGATGGGGACTCCGACGCTTTCCTCTCCCACTTCTTCCAGTGTTCCGTCCGGTTTGCGGATCATCGGAGCCATGTGCCCGGCGTTCACGATCGACATCTTGTTTTCAGTCAGATCCAGAATGACCAGGACGAACGTGACGAAGCGACCTTCAACCGCCCGTGCGCACATGTGATCATTGATTCGCGAGGCGGCTTCACCGGCGTCTGTCACGAACTCGCTAACACTGCGGACAACGCTGGACATCCGCGACATGACCAATGATGCCGGGACTCCCTTGCCCGCCACGTCTCCAAATGCGAGCCAGATGCGGCCATCGCGCGTTGGAATAATGTCATAGTAGTCACCCCCGACCGCCTGCGCGGAATCATAAGAGGCAAAGAACTGATATCCGTTCACCTCAGGTAACGATTCCGGCAACAGTGCATGCTGCACGTTGCGGGCGATGTTCATTTCGTTGTCCTGCTTCTGCTTCTGAACATACGACTGCAGAAGTTTGGCGGTCTCAAATGCGATGGCTGCCTGTCCTGCGACGGTCATCATGATCTCGAGATCATCATTGCGGAACTGGGTCAGGGGATTCTGGGTATCGATGTTGATGATCCCAACCGGCTCTCCCTCCAGATCCAGCATCGGGACACACATCATCGAACGGATGGTGAGTGCCGAAATTGATTCGCTGGCATCAAAACGGGAATCACTGGCCGCATCGGCCGACAGAATCGCCTTCTTCTGATTCAGCACCGAATTCACGATCGTCCGGCTGAGCTTCACCGAGGCGTCGTCCCCTTCCCGGCGCTGTTTCATGGCGCGAGGCACCATTTCTCCGGTGCGGGGATCTTTCAGCAGGATGCAGCCTCGATCGGCTGCTGGAAAAACCTTGAACAGAGAATCCAGAATCCGCGGCAGCAGCTTCTCGATTTCCAGCGTTCCCGCCAGTGCCCGGCTGATCTCGAGGACCGCTTTCAGCTTGTCCTGGGGCCGAACATCAAGGCTGAAGCCGGCTGATGAGCCGTCAACCGCGCGGAGAATTGTGGAGCTCGGACGATCTCGATCATCCTGAATCTGCACGGAAGCGACCGCTTCAGATTGGGCAGGAAGGGAACCGCTGGAACCCCCGGGCGAACTTTGCTCGTCGGACTCAAAGCGAACCAGCACCGGGCCGAACTTGAGCCGGTCGTTGGAACGCAGTTTCTGCTTCTGAAGAATCTTCTGCCCATTGACAAACGTGCCGTTCCCACTTCCCAGATCTTCGATGAAGTAATCGGAACCTTCGCGAAAAACTCGGGCGTGCTTGCGGGAGACCATATTCGAGACCAGCTGGATCTCGCATTCCGGCAATCGCCCGATGAAGACTTCAACGTCTCCGAGATCGAAGGTACGAGCCTGACCGTCCTGCAGTAACACAAGCCGATTTTTCATCGAGTGATTCCTCCGGAATTCCGGGCAATACGGAAATGGAAAGTGCATCCCAGATCCGTCGTGGCAGCACGTCGTCAGCGGTCGGACTCTCACTTCCTCGGGAAAGTGAACCTGAAGCGAGCCGACCTCCGCTTCAGGTTAAGGAACCTCTCCGATTTCATCGGGACATACACTGCTGTCCTGCCCCGCTGCTGCAATTCCCTTCAGGCTCTTCTTTTGCTCCAGCAACAGGTCACCCGTTTGAGCCCCGTTCCGCTTCAGCAGGGAGGGGACGAGCTAACCCGGAAGACTGGACCAGCTCGTGAGACCGGCCTCCGCTGGAGAGACTGTGTGCTCCTGCGGAGGCCTGCTCAACCAACTCTTTAAACTTTGAAAATGGTCTCGACGTTTCCTCGAAGCACCTGCTTGCCGAGTGCCAGGGCCTGCTCTTCTGACCAGCCCCGATTCTGCACGAATTCCGTGGCCAGAACCCGAGCCAGGATCCGACGATACATGCGGAATTTCGGCAATGCAAATTCCAGCTTATACATATCGCTGTAGTAACCGATCACCTTGTTTCGAGGGATCGCTTCGAGCCGGCTGCGGGTGTCCATGTCGATGAACGCAGGCGTGTTCGAGTACCACCAGTGGCCGTTGGCGACGACGTTCGGGAAGATCCAGCTGTAGCTGACCAGTTCCTGATTTGCCATGTGTGTGAGAACCGAGATCGGGAACGTCACCTGTGGGAAGGCATTCAGGACTTCCCGGTACTCGATGAGCGACACCCGGGAGTCGTAGAGATCCTGCCCCTGATAGACCCCGTTTTCGTAGACGCGGCGGTTCACGCCGATCATCAGATCGAACGGTAATCGGAATTCAGAGCAGAATTCCGTCAGCGTCCAGAAAATGAACGACGACAGAATTGCTTCTTCTGAGCCAGTGAGCTTCTGGCCCTTGATCGCGTGCTTGATCACAGCACTGGCTGCACCTGGATCAACCTTTCGCGGCGAAAATGTCGGAGGCAGTGAAATCGCACAGGCGCGAGCTCCCTTCGATGTGAAGTGCTGGAACAGCTTGCCGATCGCCGTGCGGAGGGTGCTGGCGTCGGCGACTTCTTCCCCTGTGGCTTTGGCGAGCCGGTCCTGAACGGTTTTCTTCGAGAAATGGAAGACCAAGTCGTCGGTTCGCAGACATGGGACGTACAGATTTGTGTCGAATCCTGAGAGCGGATCATCAAACTCGTTTGTCAGAAAGACTTTCTCGAGCTTGCTGTGCTTCAGGACCTGCTGTTCCCAGTCAGGCTGAGACATCTTCTTCTCAGCCGTGTCGTATAAGGCTTCCCAGTTGGCCGGAGTGATTCGCTCGTCCTGGAAATCGAAAAATTCCCGGCAGAGTTCCAGCAGCCAGCTGACCTGAATCGTGTTGTCGAGGTCGGCCAGTTTTTCGACGACGCGACCGACCTTCTCTTTCGGCGTGATCTCAGGGCCTTCGATCAACTCTTTCGGAAGGCCTGCAGAATGCGCCAGCTCTGTGTAATAGTGATACCCCATGATGTCGGCGAGGTTCTTCGAAGCGGCCGACAGCGGATTAATGTGCGAATGGGGATCAATCAGGACAAGGTTCTCAAGTTCCTGAAACAGAGTCGCGGTCAGAGAATCGGTCATGATGGGCGTCTTTGGGGTTTTCAAAAAATACTGTGCGACAGTTTCGTCGGTGGCTTCAACGACTTCAAGCGGCGAGCGTTGCGAATCGCAACTTCCGTTCAGGAATCCGACGGAACGTCCGCAGGGATTGAATTCCGGTGCGATTCGCCACAGGTGTCCGGATCTGCTTATGACGCTTTCAGGACTTGTGCAGTGTCGTCATTTGCTGGAACTCAGATGGAATGGGAACCCGAGAGGGCGAATCTGAAAAATCTGTACTTTTCCTGTAGGCGAATCAGTCCCCCCACCTTATAAACAGGTCTGAGTCCCCCCAGTCAGATCCGACCAATGGAGTGCGGGAGTTCCGATCGTGGGCCAGATGTTTTCTATCGTTTTGCTCAAATGGTCCCTGCTGTTGAACTCCGGGATGCTGGAAGAGTTCGGTGTGCTGGAGACGCCCTCCGTTCGTCCGGAGGAGATCGCCGCTCTGCTGACCGGGTCGGTTGTAGAAGTGAAGACCCTGCCCGTCGATGACTCGGCGAAGTACGTCTACCTTGTTCAGGGAACCGTACTGAACGCTCAGGTCGATCGTCTCGAAATGGTCGACTGCAAACGGAACCGGTTGTACGAAACCTCGCCAGCGTTTCTCGGCCGCTTGCCTTATGTCAGCTCTTACTTCACGGCCCCCGCCGGAGCGACGGATTTCGTCTCGCTGTACTCAATCCCGACTCCGGAGATTGCTTCCGTGCAGGTCGTTGTTGAGAGCCCCATTTCGGTCACGCCGTAGAACGCGCGTCGATCAGCAGAGAAAAAGCGTGCTGGCAGTTCTTTCTCTCCAACTGTGAGAGCAATCCGAGTCAGCTTCCGCCCGGCTCAAGTCGAGCAGCAAAGTCAATTGCTCTGCTGATGACGTCATGTCTCAGACTGCCATAGACTGATGGACCGGCGCGAAACGCGGTACGGCTAACTCTTCGAGCTGTCCTGATAGGCCCGGCTCAGGAACGGAACGACCAGCCGTTCGAGCTTCGGTAACTCGGACTCGATCAGGAACGCGTCGTGACCATACGGGCTTGGCAGCTCCACGAAGGTGACATGCTTCTGGGCTTCGACCAGTGCCTTCACGATCTCCACACTCTGTGAGGTCGGGAAGAGCCAGTCCGACGTGTATGAGACAACTAAAAACCGGGACTGGGTTTTCGACAACGCTGCTGCCAGTGATTCGTGGTGTCGCGTCAGATCGAAGTAGTCCATGACACGCGTGAGCGCGAGATAGCTGTTCGCATCAAACCGCTCAACGAACGCTCGGCCCTGATAGTGCAGATAGCTCTCGATCTGGAACTCGACTTCGGAATGGGCATCGTAGGCAAACTGGTCCCCATTCTGCAGCCGGCGGCCAAACTTCAGTTCGATCGACTCTTCTGACAGATATGTGATGTGCGCGATCATCCGCGCCAGAGCGAGTCCGAATCTCGGTTTCTCTTCTTCCGCGTAATAGCGTCCGGCCTTGAACAACGGGTCCGCGTAGATGGCCCGCCGACCCACTGCGTTAAAGGCAATTCCTTGGGCGCTCAGCTTCGCGCCTGATGCCAGCAGGATTGCGGTCTCTGCCCGATCAGGGTAGCTCACCGTCCATTCGAGAACCTGCATTCCGCCGAGGCTGCCGCCCACGATGGCGAGAATCTTTCCGATCCCGAGAGCATCCAGCAGTGCATTATGAACGTGGACGATGTCCCGAATCGTGATGAACGGGAAGTCGGGACCGAACGGGGTATCTGTCGCGGGATCAATCGAACTGGGACCGGTTGTTCCCTGACAGCCCCCCAGCACGTTGGAGCAGATCACAAAGTATTTGTCTGTGTCAATCGCCTTGCCGGGACCGACGAAGCCGTCCCACCAGCCGGGCTTACGGTCGGATTCGGAGTATCGGCCGGCGACATGCGAATCACCTGTCAGCGCGTGACAGATGTAGATAACATTGTCTTTGCGAGGAGACAGGGTTCCATAGGTTTCATACGCGACGGTGATGGGACCAAGGCGACCTCCCCCTTCGAGTTCGAGAACATTGGGTGCATCGAACAAAGTCATGTACTGCCGCTGCACGAGTCCGCAGGCAGAATGATTGGGCACGTGAACAGGTTCCACTTTTGTCATCATCAGAAGCCGGCCGACCTGGAGGTGAGCATGGACGTAACCATCATACGAGTCGGTGGAAGCGATTTCGACTCTGATTCGACCTCTGCCAACATTTCCTGTTCCGGATACACGCGCTGGCGCGATTTCGCCGGTCGCATTCCCTCTCCAACCGGACTTCCCCGGTAAGCGATGCGGGCCTGCAGGGCGCGAGTCGACATCGGCAGACCGGTTCGCCGCCATGTGGGACGCCTGAGGCGGGACAAAAAAAGAGCGGAACGACTGATCATCATGATCGGTCGTTCCGCGATGCCGTTCCTGGCAAAAGCAAGGCTCGTTCTTCGTTATGAACAACCCATGCTCTGTCCACAGTTATGGCACAAGTAACAGTTTCCGTTTCTCACAGTAATGGCTCCACAGCCGTCGCAGGCAGGAGCATCCGACTGGAAGTGAGCGAACTGCTCACTCCGGTTCGTCGGCTTGTACTGCAAGTCGACTTTCACAGGCGAATGGCCATTTCCATGACCGTTCCCGTTGCCATTCTCGTGCCCTGAGCCATTGGAACCATTCTTCTTTGGTTCCGCCTGGAGACGATTCACCGGCTTGGTGGCCGGGGTGGCGTCCGCCTTCGAAGATTCCTTCTTTTCGGCGGCCCCCTTCACTTCATGTGAAGAGGGAACTTTAAAATTTGAATGGCTCTCCGAGGAGGACTCTTCCCGCTTCGGCGTATTCGCTTCGCGGAATCCGTCGATGAACTGAATTCCCAGCCAACGGAAGATGTAGTCAACAACGCTCTTCGCGACTGGAATATCGGGGTTGGTCGTCCATCCGCTCGGCTCAAACCGGGCATGGCTGAACTTCTTCACCATCGCTTCCAGCGGCACCCCGTACTGCAGGGCAAGCGAGGTTTCAGTTCCGATCACATCCATCAGACCGCCGATGGTTGAACCTTCCTTCGCCATGGTGATGAAGAGTTCCCCTGGCTGGCCGTCTTCGAACAAGCCGACCGTCAGGTAACCTTCGTGACCACCCACCGAAAACTTATGGGTCAGCGAATGTCGGGTATCCGGCAGGCGGCGGCGGATCAGAGCAACGCTATCAGCAGCGGCTGCTCCGGCCGATCCCTTGCGATCCCCTTCTTTCTTCGTGGCAAGCGGCTGGCTCTGCTTGGAACCATCGCGATAGATCGCGAGAGCTTTCAGGCCGAGTTTCCAACCTTCGACATAGGCTTCCTGAATGTCTTCGACGGTCGAATCGGACGGCATGTTGACCGTCTTCGAGATCGCTCCAGACAGGAACGGCTGAGCCGCTGCCATCATGCCGACGTGAGCACGCCAGTGAATCGAACGTGTGCCGTTCGCTGGCTTGAACGCACAATCAAAGACCGGCAGGTGCTCATCGAGCAATCCTGGAGCCCCTTCAATCGTCTCGTTCTTCTCGATGTATGCGAGAATCTCTTTCACTTCCGCTTCGTCATAGCCCAGTGTCTTCAGGGCATGAGGAACCGTCCGGTTGATGATCTTCAGCATCCCGCCGCCGGCGAGCTGCTTGTACTTGATGAGAGCGATGTCCGGCTCGATGCCGGTGGTATCGCAATCCATCATGAACGCGATCGTTCCGGTCGGAGCGAGCACGGTTGCCTGAGCATTGCGGTAGCCATGTCGGCGACCTGTCTGCAGACATTCGTTCCAGACCTGACGAGCCGCATCCCGCAGATAGCTCGGGCAAGCCGGGTGGATTTTCTCCACGGCGTCCCGGTGCATCTGCATGACGTCCAGCATCGACTGTTCGTTTTCCTTGTAACCGGCGAACGGTCCGAGGTTCGAAGCAATCTTGCTGCTGGTGACATAGCCCTGCCCGTTGAGCAGTGCGGTGATGGCACCGGCGATTCCGCGTCCGGCGTCGCTGTCATAAGGAATTCCCATCGACATCAGCATGCTGCCCAGGTTGGCGTAACCGAGGCCGAGCGGGCGGAAGAGATGTGAATTCTCTGCGATCGACGGAGTTGGATAGCTGGCGTGGTCGACCAGGATCTCCTGAGCGGTGAGGAACACAGAGCAGGCTTTGCGGAATCGCTCGACGTCGAACGTTCCATCTTCCCGCTGCATCTTCTTCAGGTTGATACTCGCCAGGTTGCAGGCGGTGTCATCCAGGAACATGTATTCCGAGCACGGATTCGAGGCGTTGATCGGCCCTGAATTCTTACAGGTGTGCCAGGTGTTGATGGTCGTGTCGTACTGGACGCCCGGGTCCCCGCACTGCCAGGTCCCCTTGGCGATCTCGCCCATGATTTCCTGAGCTTTGTAGGTCGGACCGTCTTTGGTGGGGTCCGTGACCCACCTGGTCGTCCAGTCGCGATTGTTCAGCAGTGCGTCCATGAATTCGTCGGACAGACGAACTGACAGGTTGGCGTTCTGGAACATGATGGACGAATAAGCTTCTCCATTGAAGTTGGAGTCGTATTCGCCGCTGGCGATCAGCGTATGGGCCTTCTTCTCTTCCTTCGTCTTGCACTGGATGAAGTCCATGACGTCAGGATGCCAGTCTTTGATGGACTGCATCTTGGCGGCACGTCGGGTTTTGCCCCCGGACTTCACCACAGCAGCGATCTGGTCATACACTCGCATGAACGAGAGTGGCCCGGATGGTGTTCCACCGCCGGAGAGCTTTTCGCGTGAGCTGCGGATCGTAGACAGGTCGGTTCCGGTTCCGGAGCCGAACTTGAACAGCATCGCCTCGGCTGTCGCGACTCGCATGATGTCTTCCATCGTGTCGTCGACACTCTGGATGAAGCAGGCACTTGCCTGTGGGTATTCGTACGGAGTCGTTGGTCGTTCAATGACCTTCGTCTTCGGATTGAAGTGATAGTTCCCCTGTGATCCACGGACTCCGTACTGGTGGTACAGACCGACGTTGAACCAGACAGGCGAATTGAACGAGCCGTGCTGATGCAGGCACAACCATGCGAGTTCACGGTAGAAGTTCTCGCCGTCCTCGGTGGAGGCGAAATAGCCGTCCTGCAGACCCCAGTCAGCGATAGTTCGCGCAACGCGATAGATCACCTGACGGACGCTGGTTTCCCGCTCATCGGTGTTCGGTTCGCCGTAGAAGTACTTTGAAACGACGACGTTGGTGGCCAGCGGAGACCACTGGACCGGGATTTCGCAGTCTTTCTGCTCAAACAGGACTTTCCCGTTTTCGTCCTTGATCTGGGCGACACGGAGGTCCCATTCCACAGTCGAAAATGGATCGACATCGACCGGACAGAAATAAGGATCGACAGTCAATGGTGACCCTGTTGCATTGCCCAGCGTCGATTGAGTCATGGTCATTCCTTTTGCGACGTGCTTCATGCACCACTCCAAAACTGAGTTTGCAGTAACCGATTGTGCAGGTGGTTCGAATAGTTCAATGTGGACTGACGGATGAGGGGTTCCCGTCAGCAGGACGATTCATTGGCTTCAGAGATCAATCACACATGGGGGCCACGATCTCTTCCCGAATGTCAGTCATCAAGGCCGATAGGCCGGACAGTCGTTTGAAGTCAGGCGGCTGATGCGAATGCGTCTGCCCTTGCACTGCGCAGCAGCGAAAGCAAGAAAACCTTCGAGATGTGGACGCCCGTATACTGAATCAAGTATGCGGGAAATGTTGCTCAGAAGCGAGCAAAATCTTGAGAGATTCCCTTCTTTTCGCACAATTCCTTGTGTCGAGATTCCTTGGGACCCCTAGATGTGGTGACGGACCTGAGTCGGACTATAAACGAACCAGCCGGACTGTCAATTGGACTTTAGCCGCCAGTGTCGCCAACTCGCCTCACCGGTTGGCGAAAGGTGCTGACAGGTTTGAGTTAAGGGATTTGAAAATTCTGCAAAGCCCAAAATGACTTCGCAAGCGAGCCATGAGGCGAAAAAGGGACGTCTCCGAAGATTCACAACGCAAGGGTCATCGGAATCCGTCACGTTGGAGGAAATCCGTAGATTTTGCGGGCAATTCGCTCCCTTCCGAAGGGATGACTTCCAACGTGAGTGTCTGGACTTCGTGGAAAAACCTATCTGAGGAAGTCCTCCTCGCCCCCAATCACAAGCTATGAGCATCACCCGTCGCGGAAATGAATTGTTTTCTCAACCTGTGCCACAAGACTGCAATTCATGAAGTAGGGTTTTAAGTCATGGTGGCACACGGTCTACAATGGTCACTCGGAACTTCGCGCGACATCGTGAGTGCGAAAGGAGGGGACATTGCAGCCGCAATTGCCTTCTGACCTTCCTAACAAGTCCCGTCCATTGCGAGACCGACTGTCGACCCCGGAAGCACAGGCTGCTGTACTAGGCATCCTGATGTTTTTGGCGTCTCTGGTCGGAACTGCGACAATGCCAGTCGGCTTTCTGGCGTCGTTCTGGCCTGCAAATGCGTTGCTGATCGGATTGATGGTCCGTCAGCCGAAACTCACTCTTCCTGTTGGCTGGCTCGCCGCTGCGACTGGCTATATCGCGGCCGATGTCCTGTTTAGTGAGAACTTCCTGCTGACCTGCTGGCTGACCGTTGCCAACCTTGCAGGAGCTGCTGCCGGAGTTCTTTTCTTTCGCCGTCTGAGCAGGAAAGATCGGCACCTTCTTCGCCCTGCCTCGCCTCTTTATCTGGTCTGCGGCTGCATTGTTGCTGGCGGGACATCTGCGATTGTCGGGGGCGGCGCCGGTGCAGTTCTGATGGGGGAGAACTGGGGCAAAAGTACGAGTTTCTGGTTTGTCACTGAGATAGTGAACGGAATCCTTCTGCTCCCCGTCGTTCTCACAGCGCCTCCTGTTTCGAAGCTCGGGGACACCCTTATTCAGGGGCTGAGAAAAGTCCGCCGGGATCCCACCGTGGCCGCTCCCTTGCTGATGCTGCTGGGACTGATGTTCGCGAGTCTCGTGATCGACGGTCCCGGGGCGATCATGTTTTCGACGCCCGCCCTCCTCTACTGCGCCTTGACATATCGACTCTTCACGAGTGCATTGCTGACATCGCTATTCTGCGCGTGGACACTGATTAGCGTCGCCACGGGAGCCTTGTCGGTCGCCCCATTGAATAACTACATCGATCAGACAATGTCATTGCAGTTGGGGATCGCCCTGATGGCCTTGGGACCGCTGACGGCCGCAAGTATGAATGTCGCGCGGGAAGAGCTGCTATCGAATCTGAATCATTGTGTGAATCATGATTTTCTGACAGGGACCCTCGGGCGACGGGCGTTCATGTCCTTTGGTCAGGCGGCGATCGAGAGATACCTGCGACGTCTGGACTCACCTGATCGACGACGAGGCTCTCCTGAAGAGGAACTGGTCCCGGTCGTGCTGATGATCGATATCGACCATTTCAAAAGCGTCAATGACCGATATGGGCACTTGGTCGGGGACCATGTGATTGTCACGTTCGCCAAAACGATCTCCAGTCAGCTCCGCGAAGGAGATCTGCTTGGGCGTCTGGGAGGTGAGGAGTTTGCAGTCCTTCTGCCACAGATTCCGATCGGAGATGCGGAAATCGTCGGAGAACGACTCAGGAGCTGTATTGCTTCCACCCCCATCATTCTCCCCAATGGAGAGGTTTTAAGAATCACCGCCAGTATCGGGATCGCCTGCCCTGACGGCTCATCACGTGTCAGCCTCGACGTGCTGCTGTCAGATGCTGATCAGGCATTGTACTGGTCGAAATCAGGTGGACGTAACCGCGTGACGACCTACTCAGAACAGGCGGCTCACATTCGAGCCACCGTTCATGCTGAGTGAGCACTCTGGTCATGTCACCACTGGTTGTCTCACTACGATCGAGGTGAGACAACCTCTGTGAATTTGTGTCGAAGGAACTCAGGAGTTCAGCACGTTTCTCAGCACTGACATCTGCGATGCGGCTCGTTCTTCTACGAAGGCCATCGCCTTTTTGACCTTGGCCTGAGCGCCGGGATAGTCCTGATGAATTCCCATCAGGATTTCAAACATCTGCGGAGCCGGGGTCGCATCGAACTCAGGGGCCCACTCTTCCAGCCCGATATCTTTGAACATCCAGCATTTCGGTGAGTGGAATTCTGAGAAGGTATGCATCATCGGAGTTCCGACGGCGAGAGCCATGATCGGCGTATGTGGCTCATGGCAGATGACGGTATGGGCCCGTTGATAGAAGGAACAGGCCTCATCCACATTCCAGAATTCATCGAAGTTCACGACGTGCTTCTTCAGGTTCTCCGGCAGCGGGTCGTAGATGAATTTCTTGTTGTATTCCATCTCCTTGTAGACCTCGGGCGCAATGACCACTTTCCAGCCGGTCTCCTTGACCCACATTGCGATGACATCCTGATAGACCTTCGCACGACGGGTGTCGTCAGCGATGTTCTCGGGAGTCGGGTGGAGCGGGTTCAGCTTCTGTGGACGCTTGTCATCCACGCCGGGAGTCGTTGGAGAATGCGTGCGGAGCTGGATGGTGATGAACTTCTTGTCTTCAAGTCCGTGCTTCTTCAGCCGGGCGAGCGCCTTCGCTTCGTCTTTAACGTCGATCCCGAAACAGCCGTCCGGTGCGAACTCGAGAACTGGCGGCTTTACCCCGGCATTCTGCAGCGTCTTGAGAGTTTTGGAATCACGGCAATAGATGAAGGCGGCACTGTTGAGCAGAGCAATCCGGTCCTCTGCCCCTTTTCCAGTCACCATGTCGGGGAAGTAGGACTGGGCCTGCAGCCCCCAGGGCTTCCCGATCTTATTGCAATACTTCATGAAGTCGGTGGACTGCCCCATGCCGGGGCCGCGCAGGAAAAAGTCCGAACGTTTAATGGCATCCTGAACCGGACCTCCTGCTTCTGACAACGAACCTTTCACGATCTCCACTTTTGGAAATCGCTTCCGTAGCATGGCATCGACTTGCGGATTCGTATTCGCGGCCCAGAGAATCACCTTGGCTTCCGGGAGATACTGTTCGAGGAATCGCAGCGTCCCTGGGGTGTGTCCGATGTCTCCAATGTTCTTCGTCGCCCACGCGCACTGCAGCAAGACCGTTTTCTGAGGGGAATCCGCGCCCTTGGAAACATTACTCAACGCTGTTGCGCCGAGAGCAAGCGCAGTCGATTTCAGAAAGGAGCGACGTGAGATCATTCGTGCACCTGAATCAGAGATGGCCGCATTCAAAAAAATGCGGGGAAGAACGCAAAGCTGGAGTGATCAAAACAGATCAGCATTCGTTTCTACGGCGGGAGGCGAAGACTGTCAACGCCTCCCGGGGTTCGCCGGAAAGGTTTCGGTCGTGCCAGTAGAAATGATAACGAATCTCCCCGCGGGAAGAACTTGCGAGATGCCTTCCTCGCCACGCGGCTTACAGAGTTCGTGCTGTCAGACCCTGTGGGGGGAGCACGTGGCAAACCCATCTTGGAGGCATCACGTGCCAAGCATCTCGCGGCGACTCACTGTGCGGCGGGTTTTCCAACTGGAATAAGAGGAACGGACCCCTGCCGTCATCGCCCACGGCCCGGTCTCAGTGACCGGGATCGTGGTGAGGATCTCATCAGGCCTGTCTCAGGCCCTGCGCCAGAGGCGTGGAAGCGCTCCGGCGACCATTCCGACAAACAGTCCGCCGAAGTGAGCGGCATTGGCTACGGGGAAATTGTCGCGGGCGAGCACGCAGATCACCGCCCAGAGAATCATCTGAACGACCATCCCCTGCGGCATGAAGAAGCCCTCTTCCGGGAGGAGCATCGATCGCATCCAGATGAATCCGAACAGCCCATAAACGACTCCGGACAAACCGAGGAAGTTGGGCCCTGACGTCTGGAACTGGGCCAGGTTGGAGAGGATCGCGATGATAAGACAGAGGACCAGCAGATGGCCGCTTCCCTTCAGGCGTTCAATCACACCACCGAGGATCCAGAAGATGTAAACATTGAATCCGAGGTGAAGGAAATTGCCATGCAGAAAGATGGGAGTGACCAGCCGCCAAATCTGACCTTCTCGGACCTTCTCGAGCGTCTGACTCCCTGGGGGGGCAATCAGCAACTCTGACATCAGTTCCGGCTTCTTCCCGAAGTTCGTCGACATCGTCAGCCAGAAGCAAAGAAATGTAATCAGAATCGTGACGGGGACAGCCTGTGCTCCCCCGTCGGTTCTGACTGGTCGGACGGGGCGAGGAGGAGGCGCCGTCTCGACCTTCGTTGGTGGGGTGACAACAGGAGCATCGAATTTCGTGGACACTGGCGATTTGACGAATTCGGCCAGCAGGTCCTTTGCCCCGGCAACCTGAGATTCTTCGTAGACCCAGAGTTCCTGTTGACCACCCGTTTCATCGAGGCGATTCTGGATGCCCTGATGGGTCAGATAGCGCTGAAAACGCTGTGCATCCGCCTTGGAGGTCAAGCTGCCAATTTTTCTCATGAAGGGACTCTGAACACAAACGAATGAAAGGCAAACGCCGGTTGCGACTTGAACATCAGGTTCTGCGTCTTCCGAAAATGGGTCGAAACGCGAACGGATCAAGTCTCAACAGTCGTTTCGGGTTGCATGAACCACTTCTCATTAACGATATGCGAGACACTCGCACTCAAATCGTTGTCAGTGGACTTTGATCAGCTCAACCACGAAATGCAGACGGGAATTGGGTGGAATCGCTCCCGGCATTCCCCGTTCGCCGTATCCCAGGCGTGCAGGAATTTCCAGTTCGATTTCTCCCCCTTCACCAATCAGCTGCAATCCTTCGGTCCAACCTGGAATGACACCATTGAGCGGAAACTCTGTGGGTTCGCCACGCTTGTATGAGCTGTCGAACTCCTTGCCGTTATCCAGCCATCCGCGGTAGTGACAGGTGACGGTGGAGGTCGGTTTTGGACGTTTGTCCGAACCGGCACGGATGATCTTGTACTTCAGACCATTCCCCGTCTTCTTGAATGGAACGCTGTCGCTGGCAGCCGAGGTGTCGCTGACGGTCTTCACACCTGTTTCTTCGGTCTCGGCTTCTTTCGCGGTCTCAGCGACCATGGCCTTCTCGGCGGAGTCGGCCTGAGCTTTCTTTTCTGCCGCGACCTCTTCTGGTCCGACAACGCAACCCAGTGACAGGCAACCCAACAGGCAGAGACTTAATGGAAGAGTCAGTTTCATGGATGTCGGTCGGAGTGTGAGGGGGGGAATGATTGCGAGAACGCCTGGCGATACTCGCTGAATACAGGGAAATCCGCGTCGGAAATCGAGTTGACTGAACAGCTGGAACGGCCTTATCGGAGCGTTCCAGAGTCCCATTCATCGGGGATCAGGCGGGAAACTCTGCTCCCGCCTGATCTCTCCTCGATCACCGAATTGTGCGTTGCATGATGCGGGTGAATCGGAGGAACCTCCCCGGGCAGGACCTGCTCGGGGTGATCCTGACTACTTCACTTTGATCAGTTCGACTTCAAAGTGCAGGGTCGCGCCACCAGGAATCACTGGCGGAGCTCCTCGCTTGCCGTAGCCGAGCTCGGAAGGAATCTCGAGTTCGATCTTGCCACCTTCTTTGATCAGCTGCAGACCTTCGGTCCAGCCGGGGATGACGCGATTCAATGGGAATTCGATCGGATCGCCGCCAATCGAGCTGTCGAATTCTTTTCCGTTATCAAGCCAGCCGCGGTAATGGCAGGTCACGCTGCTGGTCGCGACAGGCTGCTTGCCGGTTCCTGGAGAGAGAATCTTGTACTTCAATCCAGAGGGAGTGGTCTGGAATTCGGCGCCGCTGGCAGATGTCGACATTGGTTTTTCAGCTTTCTTTTCTTCCGAACTCGGGGACGCTCCGGCTGGCATGGACGCGTCGCCCTCTGCCTTTGCTTTCCGTGCGAAATCCCCGGCTTCAATCACTGCCAGATTGTCTGGCTTCAACCACTTCTGGAGTGACGCACGGACTGCATCCGTCGTCAGCTGCTTCATGGCTTCTTCACGCTTCACATAATGTTCCATCGTCCGTCCCAGATACAGGGTCGAACTGAGAATCGCGGCCAGCTGCTTGTCGTCAGACCGGTCGATGATCTGCGATTCCAGATATCCACGACGGGCTTCGTCAAGTTCCTGCTGGGTAATCCCATCTTTCAGCAGCAGCTGTAGCTCTTCAGAAACTGCGCTCTCGACCTTGTTCATGTTCCCAGGGTTCGTGATCGCATAGATCAGGAAGGTCGTGCGGTCGTCTTTCGCAGAAGACCGAACATAAGACCCGACACCATAGGAAAGGCCTTCTTTCTGCCGAACACGATCTCCCAGTCGGGAAGACAGTCCACTTGAGCCGAGCACGAAGTTCCCGAGAATCAGTGCCGGATAGTCCGGGTTCATGTCGTTCATCGGGAACGCGGTGCCTGACAGATAAGTCGCGTTCTCTTTATCTGGAGTTTCGATGCGGACTGGAGTCGGGCTCACTTTGATGTCCCCTGTTCGTGGGACATGAGCATACGGCTGTGACACCTTCCAGTCGGCGAGCATCTTCTCCAGCACCGGCTGAATTTCGGCGGTATCGAAATCACCGACCACAGCCACTTCGCCGTAGGTTCCGTTTAGGAATTTCTCGTACAGCGAAGCAATCTGATCCCGAGTCAGTGCTTTCAGCAGTGCAGGCTGCTCGGGCACAGTCGGAATATACCGGACGTCATCTGGCGGATAGTTGCCGCCAATCGCACGCGAGAGTGTGACGCGGGCCAGCTCGGTCGGATCGGTCAGGTTCTGTTCCACCTGAGAGAGCCGGCTGTTGCGAAGAATTTCAAACTCTTCGACTGGCAGTGTCGCTTCCCGCAACACCTGTCGAAGAATGTCCATTGAGGCCAGAAGATGTTCCCGGCGGGTTTCCAGTTCGAAGGTCACTTCGCCTGGTGAGCCTTCGGGACCAAGTCGGGCCTTGTTCTTGTCCAGTTCGTCCTGAATCTGCTGCCGAGTCAGGTTCTTTGTGCCCCGCATCATCAGGTAAGGCAGGAAGTCCGCTGCAGTCTTCTGTCCCTTCAGCGATTCTGCATCGCCGTATCGCAGCGTCAGTCGCAGCACGACAGATTCGCCGCGGGTTTTCTTGGGAAGGAACGCCGCCTTCACGCCGGATGGCAGTGTGACACGAGTCGTTCGTTCTTCGATAGCCATCGGGGAGACGTCGAACGCCTCACCTGCGGCGACAGATTCGCGACCCTGATATTCGCCGATCATCTCAGCGAGATTTGGAGTTGCCGGGATGTTGGCACGGTCCGAGGCCTTTGTCGGGATGAACAGACCGGCGGTGCGGTTGTTTTCAACGAGGTACTTCTTCGCGACGGCATCAACCTGCGCAGGAGTCACTTCTTCCAATCGATCGCGGTACAGGAAGATCAGACGCCAGTCTCCCTGAGCGGCCCAGTCACTCAGCTGAATGGCCATCTGGCTGCTGTCAGCCAGTGACATTTCCCAGACCTTCATCCAATAGCGTTTTGCCCGTTCAACTTCTTCTTCAGTGACACCTTCGTTGCCGACGGTTTCAATGACTTCGATCATCCGAGCGAGCACATCCTTGGAATTCACGCCAGGACTGCATTCCGCCATGAACCGCAGGACACCCGGGTCATGCAGGGCATAGGCCGCCCCGGAGATGCTGGCCGCCATCTTGGTTTCGACCAGGGCTTTATACAGCCGACCTGACGGAGACGAAGTGAGGACGTGTTCCAGAACGTCCAGCGGGACGAAGTCTGGATGAGCACCGGCTGGGATGTGATAGAGGACTCCGGCCAGACCGACGTCGCCAACGCGACGCAGTGTGACAAGGCGGTCTCCGTCCTGAGCTGGTTCTTCGGTGTACGTCTGTTCCAGAACGCGTTCTGGCTTCGGAATGGCACCGAAGTACTGATTGATGAGGTTCAGGGCCATTTCCGGATCAAATGCCCCGGCGACGATTACCATCACATTATCTGGCTGATAGTACTTCTTGTAGAAGTTCTGCAGGTTCGCGATGGGAACCCGTTCGATATCGGCGCGGTTCCCGATGGTCGATTTGCCGTAGTTATGCCACTGGAAGGCAGCTGACATGATCCGCTGGCCGAGAATTCCGGACGGAGAGTTTTCTCCCCGTTCGAACTCATTTCGGACGACGGTCATTTCTGACGTCAGGTCTTCGCCTTTGACATAGCTGTTGACCAGTCGGTCGGCTTCCAGCGAGATCGCAAATTCCAGATTTTCCGGGTTTGCCGGAAGTGTCTCGTAGTAATTTGTCCGGTCGAGCCAGGTGGTGCCGTTGAATTCGGCGCCATGATCCTTCAGGACTTTAGGTATCTGAGGATACTTGGGAGTCCCCTTGAACAGCATGTGTTCAAGCAGGTGGGCCATGCCGGCTTCACCGTATCCTTCGTGGCGAGAGCCGACGAAGACCGTCATGTTGACGGTGACCTGCGGTTTCGAAGGATCAGGAAACAGGAGAATCTTCACGCCGTTCTCGAGCCGGTACTCCGCAATCCCTTCCACTGTTGTCACGGGTTGCGGATCCGCGAGGCCGGTGGATCCAGTCATAATCAACATCCCTGCAGCAAAAAGGTAACAGACTCGGCGAAGCATCGATGTTCCCTTAACTACACTCCGGGAAGGACAGGCATCCGACACAACGGTTGCTGGAATTCGTCTTCCCTGTTCGCCCAAAACCATCTTGCAGAACCGGGTTCACTCTCCTCACCGGCCGCATCCTGATTTCCGATGTTAGCAGTGATTTTCGCATTTGGGAACGCAGGTCCTGTACTGATGCTATGGGAATGCCTAAATGTCCAATGGAAACAGCGAGCCCTGACTGAGAGGACCCGAGCCCCGTCGCATCTCACTTATCCGGGGTTGGCTGCTCCCGCCGTTGATGCACGAGGGGGGTGCTGTTCAATCGGGAAACCGGAGCGTTTTCACTTCATCAGAGCGAATCGAGTCAACTCGCAATGCGCCTGCTTGCGCGCTGGCCGAGCGGACTTGGTGAGTGCCCGGGTTCAGCCGAACGGACTTACCCGGGGATTTTGCAGCAATCCTCGCTTCTCAAGCGGAGAACCCCCTTCACAATTGAAGACGGGTTCGCTGGCCATCGGATCTGCAGGGGGGAAGGATGAATCAAATTCGCGCCAAATCAATTACTTTGCTGCGGCAGACCGTTCAGGAATGGATGAGCGATGATGCCCTGACAATGGCCGCTGCTCTCTCCTTCTATACGGTCCTGTCGATCGCTCCCTTGCTGGTAATTCTCCTTCGGGTGACGGCGGCGTTTTACGAAGACGTCACAGTCCGGCAGGAAATCGAGACGCAAGTTCACTCGCTGCTCGGCGAGGAAGGCAAAGACGCGGTCATTGCCATGCTGTCGAACGCGGCCTCCGAAGAGTCCTGGAGCTGGGCGACCTTCTACAGTTCCATCATACTCCTGGTCGCGGCTTCAGGGGTGTTTGCTCAATTCCACTATAGTCTCAATCTCATCTGGAAGGTCGAACCGAAACCGAGTTCCAGCTGGCTGACCGTATTGCGAGACCGGGTCCTCGCCTTTCTGATGGTGCTAGCCACCGCGATCCTGCTGATGGCATCGTTGATCGCGAGCACGGCACTGTCTTTCCTTCAGTCTCAGGGATTTGAACTTTCAAAGGATTGGTGGTTTCTCCATTCCCTTGCGAACGTGGTCGGAACGCTCATCGTCTTCACTGCGCTGTTCGCGATTTCCTTCAAAGCGCTGCCCAATACGAAGGTTGCCTGGCGGGACGTCTGGATGGGGGCATTTTTGACTGCGGCGCTGTTTATGATCGGGAAATCGGCGCTCGGCGTCTATTTGGAATACAGCTCATTGGCCTCTTCCTATGGAGCGGCCGGTTCGCTGGTGGTTCTGCTGGTTTGGGTCTACTACTCCTCGCTGATTGTCTTCTTTGGGGCGGAGTTCACGCAGGTCACTGCCCGAATGCGGCGAGGCGAACTCGGTGGCGAAAACGTTGTTCTTTCCGACTGAAACACCGGGCAAGTGCCTCCCCTTTCGAGTCTGCCTGATTCCCTGCAAAGAGATCGACTGAAGATGCAAAGGCTTTTGCAGCGACACTGATCCAAAGTTCTTCATTTGACTCAGGGGAAATTCGTCGCGTACGCTGAACGGCGAATGCCAATCTCTTTTCCCTCTTCTGCAGATTGAATCATGCCCTGGATTTCTGAGACGTCGTCCCACATCACTCACGAGCGGCTTCACGAACTGATGGAGGAGACGGTTGCCGAATGCCGGCGGCGTCTGAATCCGAATCCTCGTCGGGTTCTGCTCCTTCCCCCGGACATCACCCGGGCTCACGCTTATGTCGGAGCTCTGACCGAAACCCTGTACAAGCTGCTGAAGGACGAAGCGGAAGTTCACGTGATCCCGACACTGGGGCAGCACGTTCCGCATACCCGTGAACAGAACGTCTGGATGTTCGGTTCAATTCCGGAAGAACGTATTCACGCTCATGACTGGCGTGACGGATCCGTGCAGATCGGCACGATTCCCGCAGAAGAAGTCAAAAAGGCGAGCGGCGGGATCGCCGACTGGGAAATCCCTGTCGTCCTCAACAAGATGCTGATGGAAGAGGAGTGGGACTGGATCATCAACATCGGGCACGTCGTCCCTCACGAGGTGCTCGGCTTTGCCAATCACAACAAGAACTACTTCATCGGTCTCGGCGGCAAAGACATGATCTGCGCCAGCCACATGATGGCTGCTTGCTGCGGGATCGAAAACAACCTCGGCAATCTGATTACGCCACTTCGCGCTCTGTTCAACTGGGCGGAAGACAAGTACCTGTCTCACCTGCCTGACTTATACGTGCAGGTCGTCATGGCCCGTGACGAACAGCAGGAACTAGTTCACACCGGCTGCTTCATTGGTGACGATCTCGACACCTACCTCGAAGCCGCCAAGCTGTCCCGCGAGCAGAACATCACGGCCTTTGACGAGCCACTGACGAAGGTCGTCTGCGTGATGCAGGGCGATGAGTTCTTCAGCACCTGGGTGGCCAACAAGGCTGTCTACCGCACCCGTATGGCCATGGCCGACGGCGGTGAACTGTTGATCCTCGCTCCGGGACTGAAGCGATTCGGCGAACAGGACGACGTGGACGACTTGATCCGCAAGTACGGTTATTGCGGCACTCCCAAG
The DNA here is from genome assembly GCA_023417655.1 of Planctomycetota bacterium. Classification (GTDB taxonomy): domain Bacteria; phylum Planctomycetota; class Planctomycetia; order Planctomycetales; family Planctomycetaceae; genus Planctomicrobium. The sequence continues at coordinate 64,432 of JAEZFD010000007.1, forward strand.
GTCATGGAGCAATATGCCGTTCAGCAGGACATGCAGGATCTGGCTCACGCCACCGCTCACCTGATTCACGGCTCTTCGGAAGGCCGGTTCACCATTCGGTACGCTCCCGGTCACCTGAGCAAGGAAGACATCGAGCAGGTCAACTTCGCTTACGCTGACCTGAAGGAGAAGTGGGAGCGCTACACGCCAGATCAGCTGCAGCAGGGATGGAACGAAACCGCTGATGGCGAGAAGTTCTTCTTTATCCCAACTCCGTCAGCTGGACTCTGGGCAACCAAAGAAAAGCTGTTCAAAGCCCGCAAAGACTAACGCAGGCCTTGAAGCCAGCGCTTCTCTTTCGTTCCGGATGCACTCCGCGGTGAATTGATCGCTGAAACAATGTGATCTTCACCGCGGATCTTTCGGATCAGCTATCGATCCTCTTCCGTGAGAATTTCCAGAACTGAACGACTTCCAGAACCGAACGACTGACAGGAGTTTCTGATGGGCCCGGAACAACCTCAACTGGCTGCCTCTTTTCACGGAATGTCTCGACGATCAGTGCTGAAACTTGCGGCCGCTGCCGCACTTCCTGTCCTGAGCCGACCAGTAACGGGCGCACAGAATGAAAAGAAGACAAGTCAGTCCAAGGTGACCGGTCCCATTGATGCACATGTCCACGTCTGGACACCGGATGTCACGCGTTATCCTCTGGCAGAGGGTGGAAACCCTGCGGAAATGAAGCCGGCCAGCTTCACGCCGGAGGAGCTGTTCGCCCAGTGTAAGCCGGTGGGCGTGAACCGCATCGTGCTCATTCAGATGAGCTTCTACAAAACCGACAATCGGTACATGTTGGATACGATTCGGAAGTATCCAGACAACTTCCGGGGAGTCGCCATCATTGATGAGACTCGTCCCGATGCTGCACGAACGATGCAGGAATTGAAGGAAGCAGGCGTCACCGGATACCGGCTCTATGCCAACAAGGCAGCGGTTGAATCGTGGGCCACCGCCCCTGAGATGAACGCCATGTGGGCGCAGGCTCAGAAGCTCAATCAGGCGATCTGTCTGTTGTCGAATCCCGATGCCTTGCCCGGCATTCAGGTGCTTTGCGAGCGACATCCGCAGACCCGCGTGGTGATCGATCACTTCTCTCGCATCGGGGTGTCAGGAAAGGTGGAGGAGACTGATCTCGCCAATCTCTGCCGTCTCGCTGATTACCCGAACGTCTTTGTGAAGACGTCCGCGTTTTATGCGTTGGGGAAGAAGAAAGCTCCTTATACTGATCTGGGACCGATGATTCGCCAGCTGCGGGATACCTTCGGTGCCCAGCGTCTGATGTGGGCGAGTGACTGCCCGTTCCAGGTGGAAAACGGCCACACCTACAAGGCTTCGATTGACCTCATCCGCGACAAACTCGACTTCCTGACCGAAGAAGACAAGTCATGGATTCTCGAGAAGACCGCCGAACAGGTCTACTGGCAGGTGTAATCCCAGGCTTGGACGAAGTTCATTGACTCGCTGAGAATTTTGACACGCTGAGGCCGTTCACAGTCGGGAGAAATTCCCACGGTGAATGGCTTCTTTCTGCGCTCAGGTCTGACTGCGCCCAGCCCTGTCTGTGCTGCAGGACGATCAGAATCACCACCGCCGCCAGACAGAACAGGCCAAACAGGAATTCACGGTCGCGCCAGCGGAACGTGTTCCAGCCACGCCATGTGTACCGCGATGACAGAATGCCGACACCACAAAGACACTTCATTCCCCACAGCCAGAGGGGAATGAATCCTTCGTGGAAGGCCTCCAGAATGTCAGTCACCCCGAACAGGCTGAATGACACCGTCGCCAGTATGACTCCCCTGAACTGCTGCCGCGTCGCTCGGGGAGCCCGGATCGCAATCACCATCGCAACGACGAACCACAGTCCGGCTTCGATCAGATTGAACGCCTGATACCAGCTCATCGCAGCGGCCCCTTCAAGTTCGATCTTGTCGGAGACCGCTCAGGCGGCTCAGCGAGTCACGCAGAGATTGTCGCGGTGAATGACCTCTTCATAGGCATTGCCGCCAAGCATCGCTGCGATTTCATCAGTCCGGCGTCTTACGAGCATTCCTGCTGTGGGAGCGTCGTAATTCGTCAGTCCCCGCGCGAATTCATGACCGGCCGGGTCGAGGAGAGAAACCAGTTCGCCCTTCTCAAATGTTCCTTCGACTTTGGTGATGCCGATCGGAAGCAGTGACTTCCCGTTGTGTTCAACGGCTTTGACTGCTCCTTCATCGAGGTGCAGTTTCCCGCGAGGAGTGATCGTGAAACCGATCCAGCGTTTCCATGCCGGAATGGTTGCTCCCTTGGCGGTGAACAATGTTCCCAGATCCTCTCCATTAAGGATGCGGCTGATGTTCTGAGGATCCTTCCCGTTCGCGATAATCACGCACTCACCAACTGCCGTCGCCATGCGGACCGCTTCCAGCTTGGTGAACATCCCGCCTGTTCCGCGTGAGCTTTTCACTTCCTTAGCAAGGCCCATCAGCGAGTCGTCCCAATGGTCGACGATGGGAATCCGCTTTGATGTTGGATCGTCAGGGTGCCCGTCGTAGAGGCCGTCAATGACCGACAGAATGATCAGCAGCGGGTTCTGGAGCAGATTCGCCACCATCGCGGCCAGCCGATCATTGTCACCGAACTTGATCTCGCGGACGCTGACGGTGTCATTCTCGTTGATGATCGGCACGACGCCGTATTCGAACAGCGTGTGAATCGTGTTCCGTACGTTCAGGTAGCGGTCGCGGTGCCGGAAATCATTCGCGGTCAGCAGCAGTTGCGCGGCGTGATAGCCATGCTTCTTGAAAGCCTCGTCATAGGTCCGCATCAGGTGGGCCTGCCCGGTGGCGGCAGCGGCCTGCAGGTGTGGCAGATCTTTAGGACGCCCTGTCAGTCCAAGCAGTCCGATCCCGGCTCCGACGGCTCCACTCGAAACCAGAACCACTTTTTTGCCGGATTGTCGGATCAGGTGAATCTGCTCGGCGAGTGCAGCAATCCGGTCGGTATCCAGACGGTCGTCAGCCCGTGAGAGGACGTTCGTTCCGAGTTTGATGACGATGGTCTGAGCCGATGTCACGACCTCCTGTCTGACGAGATTTTGCATTGCGCACAGCGTTGGGTTGAATACAGTGAATCAGAAAGAAAGTGAGCCCAGTCTTTTCGACCGTGAATAGACTGGACTCACGGAAAATCAGAGATGCCGCGAGAGCATCGTTCCGCGCTGGCGGGGAATCGGCTTACGAGCCTTCCCACTTCACGCCAGCCTTCTCATATTCGCTCTTCTTGTATGCCTTGTCTTCGAGAATACACAGCTCGCCGGTGTCTTCGTCGTAGGCATAGACCTGCCAGCGGAGCAGCCCCTTCAAAGAGACATTGTTCGTGCGAAGGATGTTGCTGAACTCTTCGAACTTAGGGGGCTTATTGTCGTTGTCGGCCTTCCGCAGGTCGATTTCATGCTTCATGTTGAGCAGAGTGGCTCGCGATGCGATCGAGAAATATCCCTGAGACGCAGCGCTCAGCGGGTCGGTGGCGTCGATCTTGTTCTCAACTTCGACCAGCGCCGGATTCTCCGCCAGCATGGTCTTCTTGTTCACGAGCTTCGTGTTATCGGCCGGGAAGCTCGGAGCGGCAGGTGCGGCTGGAGCCGCAGGAGCAGCCACCGCTCCACCACCGGCAGCCGGTGCTGCCGGATCAGCCTTGGTGTCTTTGGATGTGGAATTCACCATCCTCGGGTCGACGCAGCCCAGCGCACTGAGCGTGACCACAATCGGAACGACAAACGTCCGCCCTCGACGAGCAACGGAATCGAAAGAACTCATGAGAACGTCCCACTCTCAGCAGGAGTCAAAGGAGAACACTGACGGCCTTCAGGACGGCAGGCCCGACGTCCCGGCGAAAGCTCGCCAAACTCGGGCAGTGATTCCATTTGTATCGTCATTCAGGGGGAACGGACAAGGTTCCCCAGACGCAGGAATACATACCAGATCGCTTACCTCCCCGGTGTGCCGCGCTGGCGTTCGACCTGATCCAGTTCCTTGCTGAGGTCCTGATTCAGGTTCCGGCCGCTCTGCTCAAGGGACTCGTCGAGCTTGATGACCCAAGTGCGGCAGCGATCGAATGCGACCTCGGCACTGGTGAAGCTGCAGTCGAACACGTGTCCGCCGGATTTCAGGTCTTTGCTGAGAAAATGCCAGTGATAGCCTGGGATCCCGATGCCGGTCACCCACGCTGGACAGCGGATTCCGATCAGGGTTCCCTGAATGTGTTCCCGCTTCCATTGTGACTGGGTTTTCACCACTTCTGCCAGTGGGAGGAATGGCGGTTCCTGTCGCGGAACGGCTCTCAATGAGACTGATTCAAATGTGGCATCGATCCGAATCGCGACGAACGCATCAGCGGGAGGCACGTGCGATTTCAGGACTGCTTCGAGTTGTTCAAGACTCCCGACTGCGGGACAGGTGAATTTCACTTCCCCTTCGAAGGGAGTCGCCACTGCGAACGGAGTCGTCATCGTCTTGTCGCAGCGATGCACTGTTCCGTCTGACTTCGCCTGATAGACGACGCCGTCGAGCAGAATCAGTTCGCCGTCGAGATGGTCGAACGTCCCGAGGCCAAGGTTCCCGAGTTTTGAGAGTTCCTGAACCGGAAACGTCCCCTGATACTGCCCCAGCAACAGAGCATTGATCACCGAAACCTGAGTGATCTCATCGGCGGCTGGCTCGCCAGCTCTTCCGCTGGGAGAAGCTGGTCCCAGCAGAAGCGCTGTGAGCAGGCAAAGAGCCGTTCCCCTCTGGAAGAATGTCGGGAAAGCGACGCAATCTGAGAAGCGGTGAAACATGGAAGGCCCGTTGAGTTGGACTGGATTTACCGCAGTGTGGAAATCTTCTCGCTTGGCTGCAAGACCCGATCGTCATCAACTCAAGTTAGGGAACAGAAAGTCCCCGGTCCGGAGTCGGAGTTCCGTCGACCGAGGACTGTATTACTGTCTGATTTCTGGCGATGCTCGGGGCCGCATTGTCCGAAGACGTTGTCGAGCAGGCGACCCTAGTAGTCGAACCACAGGCCGATGCCGGTCATGTTTTCATAGCGGTTCACGAAGGACCATTGCATCGATTGACCGTTGTAGTGCTGAACGCCGAATCGGAGGAGGCGGTTCGAGCGGTCTGCACGCCATGCCCAACCAGCCTGAGCGGTCACGTTGCCGCCGAAATCGTACTCCTGCCGCAGGTGAGCGTTCACGGCCCAGAACGGTCCGCCACGAAATCCGGTCGGGAGGCCGGGGGCTGACTGGACACCGAACTGGAATTCCCAAGGTTCAGCACCACCGCTTGTTCCCAGCGAGTTGCCGATTTCACCGTAGACCTGCAGTCTTTCGGTGACATCAAACGTGATCCCTGCCACAATCGAGTCACGCACGTAGTTGTAACGCGGTGTGCCGGGATTGCGGATGAGATATTCATCCCCCAAGTGGCAGCTGTAATGGTTATAGCCCAGCTTGTAACGCCAGCGTCCATAGTGCCAGGTTCCGAAGAAGCCGGCGTTGAAGTCGGCGGCTTCAAGGTCAGACTCTGCTTCCGGGTCGATACGGACGAAGGCCGCCCCGATGACGTCGAACTGAAAGCCTTCTGCGTCGGGTCCTTCTCCCCCTTTTCGGAGCAGACCCCAGCGACCCCCGACGATTGCTTCCCAGATGAGCCCGCGATCTCGTTCGGACATCCACTGCGATGCGAACCGAGGTTCCTTCTCGCCGGCCAGATACGAGTGGTACATCAGACCATCGGGCAGGATCTGCCAGCCATAATACTCTCGCGTCGCCGGAACGGCCGGCAGGTGGAACACCGGAGCGACCGGCTCCTCGGTAAAGAGGTGGGATTCCATTGGCGACGGGACCAACGGAGTCTCCGGCGCAAACGACGTCTCGGTCGGCAGTGAAGCGAGCTCTTCGAAGTCGAAATCGTCCGCGACCGGGGGCAATAACTGAACCGGCACCGGCATTGAAGGAGGTGCCAGCAGGTTCGCCTGCTCCGCTGCGGTGGCATTGTTTGTGACAACCATGGAGAGCACCATTGTTGTCAGAGACGCATGTAAATATCTGGACATTTCCCAGTTCCAATCCCTGGGTTGCGGCGGATTCAATCATGCATCGGCCTGATTGAGTTGCCGGTTCTATCGTCCAGCGGAATCGTTTAAATCTCCTGCAACAGATGCTCTCAACGTGCTTCTTCTCGGTTCTGTTTTAGTCGCAACGGAAGTGCGGGTTGCATGGGCGCGCCGGTCTGGGCGAGGCATGACTTCGTGAAAAAGGCTCAAGTTTTTCATCGGGACCGCCAATGACCGTACACATGAACATTGCACAAAAGTATATCTGCTTGTAACTTGTACAGCAGTCAGAGGCTGATCTTCGGTTCAGAACTGACCCTGTCAGAATGACTGTGGGCCGTGTGTGCTGGTTGACGACCGGAATTCACCGGGAGCGCTTCTGATGGCTCCCGACCGGCTTCGGCTGGCTTGTTGAAGAACGCAGTGCGAATTGCCTGTCCCCCCGCTGTGCAATCTGGATTGTTCGAAGGGAGTTGCATCATGACTGAGCCGTCAAAACTGACGAAGCGTCAGCATTTGATCTATGAATTCATCAAGGATCGCATCCTGAATCGTGGGTACGGTCCCACTGTCCGCGAGATCGGATTGAACTTCGGCATCCGCTCTCCAAACGGAGTGATGTGCCATCTGAAGGCCCTCGAGAAGAAGGGGCTCATCACGCGAGAACAGAATATGTCCCGCGCGATTCAGTTGAACGAGTCCATCCGACGCGGCAAAACCAGCCTGCCATTCGCAGGGCAGATCGCTGCGGGAACTCCTGTTCTGGCCGTCGAAGACGCGGACCACGCCGAGTTCTCGGATCTCTTTGAAGACTCCGATCTCTTCTGCCTTCGGGTCCGTGGCGACTCTATGGTCGAAGACCACATTACCGACGGCGACTATGCAATCATTCGCAAGCAGTCGACCGCCCGAGATGGCGAGATCGTCGCTGCTCTTGTCGATGGTGAAGACGCCACTCTGAAGCGATTCTACCGCGAAAATGGGCGGTTTCGGCTCGAACCGGCCAACTCCTCGATGCGGCCAATTTACAGCGAAAACGTAGAGATCCTAGGTGTCCTGCAAAGCGTCATCCGGCGCTACTGATCTCGACGAAAAATTGACGCGGATGCCGAAATGGTATCTGGTTGGCACCTTGCGCTGCCAGAGCGGCGGATTTCGCGCAGGGAGCGACTGCCAGAAGGGGTAAGCAATGCCACTTCGGCGGGTTCCGCCTGTTACTGAGCTCCCCTGCATTTACAGCGTCGTGAGCGTAACTCACGGAATCTCAGGACAATTCGCTCTGAAACGCAGGCAAATCTTGTCGGTCTTTCCGAGTGGAACTAGAATTCGAAGTCACTGCCAAACAGCCGAGTTCCTTCTCGGTTCCAATCACCAGAAACGCTTGTGGCGCGACGGTGAGGTATTCATTTACGAGAAGACTGGCACTGGTCGGGGCGAGACCAGAGAGGAAGAGTAACCATGTACGAGCGTTTTACCGATCGAGCTCGAAAGGTGATGCAACTGGCCAACCAGGAGGCTCAGCGCTTCAACCATGAGTATATCGGAACTGAACATATTCTGTTGGGGCTGGTGAAAGAGGGTTCAGGGGTTGCCGCAAACGTCCTGAAGAACCTCGATGTCGATCTTCGGAAGATTCGCCTGGAAGTCGAGAAGATCGTCCAGTCAGGGCCGGATCTGGTGACCATGGGGAAACTCCCCCAGACTCCGCGCGCCAAAAAGGTCATTGAATACGCAATGGAAGAGGCTCGGAACCTCAACCACAACTATGTCGGAACCGAACACCTCCTGCTCGGGTTGCTGCGCGAGCAGGAAGGAGTTGCTGCACAGGTTCTCATGAATCTGGGCCTGAAGCTGGACGACGTTCGCGAAGAGGTTCTGAATCTCCTGGGTCACGGGATCGAAGGGGCCGAGCCAGCTGAACGCGGGGGAAATCCCGCCAGCAAGACCAGCAAAAGCAAGACTCCGGCACTCGACAGCTTCGGTCGTGATCTGACTGAGCTGGCACGCCAGGGAAAACTGGATCCAGTCATCGGCAGAGCGAACGAGATCGAGCGCGTGACGCAGATCCTCTGCCGCCGTCAGAAGAACAACCCGGTTCTGCTTGGCGAAGCGGGTGTCGGGAAAACCGCCATCGTCGAAGGCTTCGCGCAGCTGGTTGTTGACGGCAATGTTCCAGAGTTGCTCCGCGACAAGCGAATTGTCGTTCTCGACCTCGCCATGATGGTCGCCGGGACCAAGTATCGCGGGCAGTTCGAAGAACGTATTAAAGCAGTCATGAACGAAGTGCGTCGCGCGAAAAACGTGATTCTCTTCATTGACGAGTTGCACACGCTGGTCGGAGCAGGTGGAGCCGAAGGGGCGATCGATGCCTCGAACGTGCTGAAGCCAGCTCTGAGCCGCGGCGAATTGCAGTGTATCGGTGCGACTACTCTCGATGAGTACCGCAAGTACATCGAGAAGGACACCGCGCTGGAACGCCGGTTCCAGATGGTGATGGTCGATCCGCCAAGCAAAACTCAGGCTGTCGAGATCCTCAAGGGATTGCGAGATCGTTACGAGAGCCATCACAAGGTGCAGTACACCGACGATGCCCTCGAAGCCTCAGTTGAGCTTTCCACCCGGTATATCACCGGACGTTGCCTGCCAGATAAAGCAATCGACGTGATCGATGAAGCGGGTGCTCGCATCCGTCTGAAGTCGATGGTGCGTCCGCCCGATCTGAAGGAGTTGGAAGAAGAAATCGAACGGATGAACGCCGCGAAAGAAGAAGCGGTGGCCAACCAGGATTTCGAGAAAGCCGCTTCTCTGCGTGATCAGGCCGACAAACTGAAACGCAAGAAAGAGACCATCACTCGCGAATGGCGACAGAAGTCTCAGGAGACTGATGGCGTTGTGGATGCGGAAGTCATTGCCGAAGTAGTGGCGAAGATGACCGGCGTTCCACTGACCCGTCTGTCGAGCGAAGACACTGTCCGACTGCTCGAGATGGAGAAGTACCTCCACAAGCGTGTTGTCAGCCAGGACGAAGCGATCAAGCTGGTCTCGAAGGCAGTGCGCCGCAGCCGCAGTGGATTGAAAGATCCAAAGCGTCCAACGGCAACCTTCCTCTTCTCCGGTCCGACCGGGGTCGGGAAGACATTGCTGGCCAAATCACTCGCTGAATTCATGTTCGGCGATGAAGAAGCCCTGGTGCAGATCGACATGAGCGAATATCAGGAACGGCACAATATCAGCCGCCTGATCGGTGCTCCTCCGGGATACGTCGGCTTCGAAGAAGGGGGCCAGCTCACCGAGAAGATCCGTCGGCGTCCGTACGCCGTGGTGCTGCTCGATGAAATCGAGAAGGCTCACCCTGATATTTACAACATGTTGCTGCAGATCATGGAAGAAGGCCATTTGACCGACAGCTTCGGTCGACGGGTCGACTTCAAGAATGTGATCCTCATCATGACGACCAACGTCGGTGCGAAGGCAATTTCGAGCCCGCCATTCGGGTTCGGAAACAAGGCCGGCGATGCCGCTCATGATGACATGAAGAAGAACGTGATGGGCGAAGTCAGCCGTCAGTTCAAGCCGGAATTCATCGGCCGTCTCGACGAGGTCGTGGTCTTCCATAAGTTGAATGACGAAGACATGAAGACCATCATTGACTACGAACTGAAGAAGGTGCGCGAGCGCCTGAAAGAACGTGGCCTGAACCTCGAACTGCAGGACGCCGCCAAGCAGCTTGTCATCGACAAGAGCCGCAACGAGCAGAGCGATCGTGATCACACCGATTACGGTGCCCGACCGCTGCGTCGCGCTGTGGAAATCTATGTCGAAGATCCGCTGGCGGAAGAACTGCTGCGAGGCGTCTTCGACGGCAAGAACACGATCACGGTTGGTGTTCGCGAAGTCGGGGACGGAAAGCAGCTGGAATTCATTGGTGAATACCGCGAAGGAACCAGCGAACCGGCCCTCGCCGGAGTCGGTGCTGACGAACGCAACGACGCCTAGTCGGCTCCCGCCACTTCAGAAGATGATCATTTAACGAAACCCCCTGAAGTGCCCTTCGGCGCTTCAGGGGGTTTTTGTTGATGTAGAGTGATTCCGGTCGGTGTTTCCTGAGCGAGGGGTTCCTTGATCGCGTCGCACGGCGCCCGTGCCGAATTCCATGATTGTGGTCCGGAGTCCGGGTTTCACAGCCAAGTGGGTTAAGAGCTGTTTCCTCCGCAACAGCTCGACAAGGTTTGGATGATCACGATCGAGAGTCGAGTAGTAGAAGTTTAGACGGAAACGTTCGTCCCCGGCTGTCGACCTGGCTCGCCAGTTGAGCCACCTTGCAATCCCTTACGTCTGGACCAAGTGGATTTGAGAACCGGATCAACTTGCAGGTCTGCCGAGCGCATTCCGCGGGAGCAGGTTGCCGCGGTGACGAGGACTCTCAGGCCTTTAGTTCATCGTTTCTTCTTTGTGCCGCTGAATGGTTAGCAAGTAAAAAACGCCGGCCGGACTAGTGAGTCCGACCGGCGTTTGAAATTCAGTCAGCAGAGTTCATCGAGATCCCGGGGGGATCTCAGGTGACTACTCTGGCTTGCGGTTTTGGCGGAAGATGAAGTCTTCGAAGCGCCATTCCGAAGTGTTGTTTTCTTCGGTGAAGCTCTGGAAGAGTTCGCCCATCAGTTCGTGGAAGCGGCTCTGCTGGATCGAATAGAAGTTGTGCTTGCCGTCGCGGCGTGGCTCGATCAGACCGGCAACTCGCAGCAGGGCGAGGTGATGGCTGACGGCTGGCTGGCTCTGTCCGAGACGCTCACACAGAGCGGAGACATGCAGTTCTTTTTCCCGTCCCAGGAAGAACAAAATCTTCAGGCGGGTTTCGTCTGCGAGCAGCTTGAAGACCTGAACGAGGTCTTTTTCGAGCTTCTGGGACAATTCGGGAACGCGAGGTTCCATTTGTGGGCGACTCACTTCAGGGCTGCGGGCGACAGGCGCTTCTGCAAACTGTGTAATCATCTTATTTTCCTGTGGTACATGACCCGGAGGAGGGAGCGGAACTCCTGGATTTCCGGCGTCATGGCCGGTCGACCGGGGAACTTGGTCCTCGTTCAAAGGAATCCCTTTTCCACTTCTACGGGGAAGAGCATTTTCTCGTTATATCGCTCTGATGAATCGGCTTTGGGTGGCGGAAGTTCGTCAATCACGAATGGAAGGACCGGCACCGCCGATTCCCCTTGCGAGGCTCCATGACCACCACCTTGTGATCTGTACGTTGCTCCTGAGCAGCGGGAACAACTTCAGTCTCATTCAGATGTCCACCTCAGATTACAAGATGGATCTCCAGTTGATTATGTACGCAACGGACACACGCGTCAATCACTTCTTACTCGACTTTATCAATTCCCCACAAATTAGAACGCATGGGATCCTTCTCTGCAACCACATCTGTGAGCGCGAGATAGGTCACAGAATAAAGGATTCCAGCGAGGGGAAAAGCGAACATCGCTCCCACTATTGAGAGACTTGCGGAGGTAACCAGAATCAAGAAATGGAGCAGGAAAACAGGAAAAACCACTCCAAACCGACCTCGGGTAAGTCTAGCCGATTCGATCAGGGAATCCACTATTCCCAAGTCGCGATCAACAATCAATCGCCCGTGAGGCCAGAATCGACTCATGACGATTAACCCGGGAATGATTCCGCAGATCAGTCCCACGATTGCCAGCCCCCAGTAGATTGCTCCGGCAACGACCACTTGACCGGTCTTTCGGTCGAAGTGCATCAGATGACTGGCTTTCGGTGATTCGCCCCGACAAAGGGCGATAAAGAACCGGTAGTTCCCCGCCGCCAGAGAGCCGACGACAAGTGTGAACCCGAGACCGAAGACAATCAGCACCGAGAGCAAGGCGATTTCTCTGTTGAAGCTCAGAGTCGTCGCGACCAGAATCGCGACAAGGAAGACGATGGTGACTCCGACGATGGTCGCAATCAGGTCGAAGATCCCTGCGAGGATGCACTGATTGAATGTGTTTTTATAGATGTCCCAGGAGCGAAGCGTGATTGCCTGAGCGGTGCAGGCTGCGGCCGGAGTTCCTTTCACTTCGACATCCCGGCACCACTCGCACTCAGCGTTGGGGGATGAAAGCGGAGTGCTGCAAATCGGGCATTTTGCTGCCTTCCAGTTGAATCCAGTTTCTTCTCCCAGATCACTTTCCGCGTCAGATGCCGGTGCTGATCGGGACCGTCCGGACCATTGTTGCCTCAGATCGTCAGCTTCCTCAGGAAAAGAGTCCTGATAAGGGCTGACCGAAGGGACCTCGGCATCAACAGGAACACGCAGCGACGTGTCGCACACCGGGCAGGTGATGAACTGCCCAGACTTTGCCTGAGACGTGCGAAGCTGGGCCTCGCAATTGGAACAGAAGAAGTCGACAGTCAGACTGATCGCGGCTCTCCGTCTTCTCGGTTTTTTCAGGCGCTGGCGGCGGCGTTGATTACGATCAGACATCGCGCGCTCCCGGGCCATTTGAAGGATGATCCTATTCTTCGGACGACAGCTGGGCCATCACATCTTCCGGAATATTGTAGTTGGCGGTGACCGATTGCACGTCTTCCTGCTCCTCAAGGGCTTCCAGCAGTTGCAGAACCTCCCTGGCCTGCTCAAGATTCAGTTCGACGGTTGACGTGGGAATGCGCAGGATTTCAGCAGATTCCGGAGTCAAACCGCCTTGCTCGAGTGCTTCGGAGACGGACTGGACGGCCTCGACGGAACACCAGACTTCCCGCATTTCGCCTGCGTCAACGACGTCATCTGCACCGGCTTCGAGTCCGATTTCGAAAAGCTGCTCCTCGCTGACCTGCGACTTCGGAATCGAGAAGACTCCTTTTCTCTCGAACATCCAGGCGACGCACCCGGTCGCTCCCAGATTGCCGCCGTGGATTTCGAATGTTCTGCGGATGTCGCCACCCGTCCGGTTGCGATTCTCGGTCAGGGCGTCGCACATCACCGCCACACCGTGCGGCCCGTATCCCTCATAGGTCAGTTCGGTGAAGTCCTCTCCTCCTCCCTCCCCTGACCCTTTCTTGATCGCGCGGTCAATGTTGTCTTTGGGCATACTGCTCTTTCGAGCTTTATCGATCGCATACCGCAACGCGAGATTCATTGCGGGGTCGCTGCCTCGCTTGGAGGCGACGATGATCGCCCTGCTCAGTTTGCCGAACAGGCTCCCCCGCTTTTTATCCATCCGTCCTTTTTTGTGAGCGATATTCGCCCAATGTGAATGACCAGCCATAGGGGAACTTGATTGAAGAGAAACTCCAGGCGATTTTAGAACGAATGCCTGTCTGACTGTCGCACAGACCCAGATCTATTGTGCGCGCTGCCGAGGATTCGATACCAGTTCAACTCGCTGATTCAACTTGCAGAAACCGTTTCCTGAGCGGGATCACGGGCGGCGATGCGAGAGCGACCGATCCGTCTGGACAGGACGAGCCATGCCAGTGTGACCGGCACGCCGACCACCCAGATCACATTCAAGTGGTGGCTCCGAACAGCGGTGATCAGCCAGGCACTCGCAGAATCGTTTGCCCGGTAGACGGCGGTGTCAATGAAGTTCTTCGCCTTGTACCGGCTCTCTGCGTCGACAGTGGTGAACAGGACTTCCCGCCCCGGTCGGGTTAGTGCGAATTCACTGGCGCGATGAGCGACCTGCACGACCGCCAGAAGCAAAATGGCCGGTTGAATTCCAAACATGGTCAGTCCGATCAGCATCGCAGCCGGAGCGACGGCGAGAGCCCAATTGACTCCCAGCCGGTTCAGCACAAATCGGGTGGCCAGAAGCTGCACGATCAAGGCGAGAACATTCACAGCCAGATCGATTCGCGAGAAAAACGCGGTCTGGTCGGCTTTGGGAATTTCTTTCCCAACGAGATTAGCCATTTCCAGATAAAGAACCGTCGAGACCGTGGAATAGCAGATGACCAGACCGGCAAGCTGTGAGAGCACCGGGCTGCGTACAGTCTGCGTCACTCCCGCCAGAATTGATCCGCCCAAAGGACGATGCAATTTCCTTTCGCGCGTTTCGGCAAGACGCCCCAGTTGCAGAATCATGAGCAACGCGAGAAAGAGGATCCCTGCGGAGACGAGTAACAGATTCGGGGTGCTGGTGTGTTGAGATATCGAGAGCGTTGTGATCGGACCGAGAATCGCTCCGGCTGTTCCACCAGCGGTGATATACCCGTAAAACCTTTGCGCCTGATCTGTCGAAAAGGCGTCACTTACCGCACTCCAGAACACGGAGACAATCAGCACATTGAACATACTGAGCCAGATGAAAAATGCGGCATAGCTCACCAACTTCATCCGGTCCGAGTCACTCACCGAAAACAAAACATAAAAGCCGATGAGCATCGAAATCATTAGCCCGAATGTCACTGGGATCAGGACTGCCCGCGAGAACCGCTTCACCATCCAGCCAAATATCGGCACAACAGCAAGTGTGTAGATGAATGTCCCGGTAAAGAGCCATTGCCGCTGATTCTCATCGATCTGCACGGCCATCGCATCACGGACCGGCCGGAGGATGTAGTAGCTGCAAAGCAGCAGGCACAGCGAAAGCGCAGCCAGAACGGTGCGCTTCCATTCTCCGTTTGGTGGCTGGAGAGAGGTTTCGATGGGGGCCAATCCGCGTCCTGCAGTGGTTGAAAAGGCAAGAGATCGGGAGACAACTCTGGGGAAGTACGGCTTCAGATTTCTGTTATCAGAGGAGCGGTCCTCGGAGAACTCGTCTGTAGGCCGAAAGCAGTCTAATCAATCTCATTGATGCGTCGCATCGCCGCGCTGTCGGAAAACCGAAAACTTCATCTGGCTGACAGAGAAGATCCAATGCAGAGAAGGTCCAATGCAGCGAACGGCCAGTGAAGCGGAAGGCATCAGACGCCTTCTTCCTTCCGGAGAGAGAGTGCGACCCCAGGAGACGGGATTTCCGCAGACAGCTTTCGGGAAAGTGATTACACTCTGCCTCATCTCGCCGAAATAGAATCCGATCGTGTTGAATGAGTGCTTACGGCGAACTCGTGAATGCAATCTCCATTATTGGGGGACGGGAAGGCTCGGCTGGCAGATGGGAAAAAAAGTCGTGGATCGTCGCCGTCGACGCGCCTGGAAATCTGTCGTCGGGATTCTCTTCTCGGTGGCCTGTCTGTGGTGGGCCCTTCGCGGGATGCTGAAAGAGCCCGGGGCATTCGAGCAGATCCTTGGTGCGTTTCGGAATGCCGACTATCGTTCGCTGCCGGCCGTGCTGGTGATCCTCTGCCTGTTCTACTGGCTGAAAGCGGTTCGCTGGAGTCTGCTGCTGTCGCCGGTGGGACGATTCTGGCCGATTAAGGACCTGCTCGGTCCCATTATGATCGGCTTTGCGTTTAACAACATTCTCCCCGCCCGAATTGGCGAAGTGATCAGGATTTCAGTTTTCGCAAAACGCCATCAGCAGTCGATGGCAATGGCGACTTCGACGGTCGTGCTGGAACGGGTCTTCGATGGGATGGCGATTGTCTTCTATCTCGCGATCGGCCTGCTGTTCGTCGAGGGCCTTGATCCCCGAATCCGGCAAGGAGCACTTGGATTCGCAGTTGTTGCGTGCTGTATCGTTGCCGGAGCGCTGGCCTACGTCATCTGGACGCAGCCATTTATCCGTCTGTTTGAAAGCGTGATGAAGAAGCTCCCGCTGATTCCGCACCGCATCACGGACAAGATCTGCGGAATACTGGAACGGGGGGCGATCGGGCTCGCCTCACTGAAAGATCCCCGACTGGTCATCCTGATCGTGCTAATTTCGATGATCAAGTGGGCGTTAAACGGAGCGCTGGTTCTCCTCTCGTTGTGGAGCTTTGGCCTGCCGCATTACGTCCCGATTGCGATGGTTCTATTAGGAGCCATTGCCTTCGGAATCGCCCTGCCTTCCTCTCCCGGCTATATCGGCGTCATGCAGGCGATCTTCATCGAGGTGATGAAGTTCTTCACTTCCGATCAGGAGGGAGTCTTCGCGGCTTCGATCTACTTTCAGTTCAGCCAATGGGTCCCTGTAACGACGGTAGGACTGCTCTGTTTCTTCTTCAGCGGAGTGACCTTGAAGCAGGTGGAGCAAACCGCACCGGATCTGAGTCTCGAAAACCTCGATCCTGTTGGACCCAATTCTGTCGCACCTAAACCTGTCACACCGATGAGTGGCGAGGAGAAAGCAGAGCCGACGAACTCGACTCATCCGACCGCGTAGAAGTGGCAGTCATTGGCGTTCATTCACGATTGTCGGACGCATTGCTGAATCGCGTGAAATAATCCCGGCCAGGTGTACTCACTGGCGACGGCATCAACCTTCAGCCCGGCTTCGATTGCGGCAGCTTCGGTCACGGGACTGATCACCGCGAACTTCACTCGACTTCTCTGCTCTGGTGTCAGCAGTCTTGCCAAATTGCGGGCGATGCTCGGACTGCTCAATGCAATCCAGTTCAGGCGACCTTCTCGGAGAGCGTTCATCACGTCCGCGGGGAACTCGTCGACATCAACATGCCTGTAGACGACGAGTGATTCGAATGTTGCCCCCGCCGCAATGAGGGCTTCGGGGATCACGTCTCTGCCCCGACTTGCACGAGGCCAGAGAACTTTCTTTCCGGCGACGTGAGGGACCATTGCAGCTGCCAGTGCTTCGCCGCGGTATTCATCCGGGACAACGTCAGCGCGGAGATGATACTCGGCCAATCGTTGAGCGGTTGCCGGTCCGATGGCCGCCAGTCGAACACCTGCCAGCTGCCGGAAGTCGCCGCCGTTCTTCCAGAGCCGTCCCAGCAACGCGTCGACGGAGTTGACGCTCGTAAAGACGATCCACTGGAACTCGGCGATCCGCGACAGAACGGCGTCAACCTCCGTCCAGTCCGTTAGCGGCTCGATGCCAATCGTCGGCATCAGAATCGGCTGGGCTCCCAGTTCGAGGGCCATCTCGATCTCGGAATTCATATGTCCTTCAGGACGGGTGATGCCGATTCCGATTCCAGCGAGTGGGAGCTTCTCAAACCAGTTGATGGTGTCTCGCTGCAGGACGCAGTTCCCCACGATAATCAGCGAGGGGGCGTGGAGCTCCGCGCGTTTCACCAGTTCCGCGATCGTTTCGAGAGTTCCCGTTACGACCCTTTGCTGTGGTGTGCTCGCCCGGGAAATCACCGCGACGGGAGTCTGGGCAGGTTTCCCTTGTGCAATCAGCATCTCGGTGATGGATGCAATGCGATGCAGACCCATGTAGAAGACAAGCGTCCCGGGAAATGCCGCGAGCGCCTGATAGTCGAGGGCGCTTTCTGTCTTCTTGGGATCTTCGTGCCCTGTGATGAATGCCACGGAAGAGGCGAGATCCCGATGGGTCAGGGAGATGCCGGAATAAACCGCTGCTGCTGTCGCGGCAGTGATCCCGGGGACGACCTCAAAAGGAATTCCCTCTGCGGCCAGTGCAGCTGCCTCTTCACTCCCCCGGCCGAAGATGAATGGGTCGCCCCCCTTGAGTCGGACGACCGTCTTCCCTGCCTTCGCGGATTCAATCAGCTGGCGGTTAATTTCTTCCTGCTCGAGATGGCGATTCGCTCCGGTTCCCACCCGACAGGTTCGCTCGGCGCTCGCACTGGTATGTCGCAGGAGGAGTGGATTGACCAGCCCGTCATACAGAACGACATCGGCCTTCTGCAGGCAGAGCTTGCCCTTTAGGGTCAACAACCCCGGATCACCAGGGCCGGCTCCGACCAGAAACACTTTGCCGAACTGTTGCATATCGCTTGATCAATTCACAGAAAAGACGAAGTGCCTGAGACCGGGGTCAGGCCACTCCGGAGCAATTTGTACGACCGAGTTGCCACGCAGCGCATCATTCGCGAGGCAAATGACACTCACTGCGAGGCGTGCTCAAGCCGGTTGTTTCGCAAGCTGGTTTATTCGCCGTGCGAGGCTGTACTTGGGGCTGTATTCGGGGCGAACCCGCGGCGCATCGTGTTTTCGCAAATGCTGACGGGAATCAGGAACTGCAACAGGTAGTCAGGGCCGCCGGCTTTCGTGCCGATCCCTGACATCTTGTATCCCCCGAACGGATGCCGCTGCACAATGGCTCCGGTGATCGGCCGATTCAGGTACAGATTCCCAACCTGAAATTCTTCACGAGCCCGCTGCAGGTTCTTGGGACTCCGGCTGTAAATTCCGCCTGTCAGTGCATACGGAGTTGAATTCGCGAACTGGAGTGCCTGATCCAGATTGCGTGCTTTCTGCACACACAGCACCGGGCCAAAGATTTCGTTGTGAAGCAGTCGGGAATCCGGTTCCATGTTGGCGAAGACATGCGGACCGATGAAGTAGCCTTCTTTCGCGAGCTTGCCGACATCAATCGCGACAACGGTTTCGCATTCTTCCTTGCCGATCGCGATGTAATCCTGAATGCGCTGATAGGCCTGTTCGTCAATGACAGGGCCAAAGTCGATGCCTGGTTCGCTCGCAGGGCCAATGACCAGGCTTTCGCAGGCCGACTTCAGGCGTTCCAGAAATGTCTCGTAAATGTCGCCGACGACAATGACTCGCGAGCACGCGGAGCACTTCTGGCCGGCGTACCCGAATGCGCTGGAAATCACTCCTTGAACGGCGTCATCAAGATCAGCGTCCTGATCGATGATCATGGCGTTCTTGCCGCCCAGTTCAGCGATCACCCGCTTGATGGTGGTCTGTTCCGGAACCGGCTCGGATGCGAGCTTATTAATCGCCAGTCCGACCTCTCGTGAACCTGTGAAGGCCACGATTTCGACATCAGGATGACTGACGAGAGCAGGTCCGACGTCCTCTCCGACGCCGGGCAGATAGTTCACAACCCCCGTCGGAACCCCGGCATCGCGGATCATGTTGGCCAGCTTCGACGCAATGATGGACGACTGCTCGGCCGGTTTCATCACGACGGTATTGCCGGTCACCAGTGCGGCGGCGACCATGCCTGTCAGGATGGCGAGCGGGAAATTCCATGGAGCGATCACAACGGCCACCCCGCGTGACCGGTACTGATACTGGTTCTCTTCCCCAGGGTAGTCACAGGTCAGAGCCGAGTTGAGGTCCCGCATTGCCAATGCGTAGTACTTGCAGAAGTCGATGGCTTCTGCGACGTCGCCGTCAGCTTCTTTCCACGGTTTGCCGCACTCATGCACCATCCAGGCAGCCAGCTCGAAGCGGCGGTTCCGCATCTCCGCAGCAATCAACTCCAGATATTCCGCACGGTGATTGAACGGGATCTTCCGCCACTGAGTCCAAGCACTCTTCGCGGATTCAATTGCCTGCACGGCCAGATCGGCGGTCGCGGCGTTCACAGTTCCCAGAGTCTGAGATTTTTTGGACGGATTGCGGACGACGATGCTTCCCCGAGTGGTCGTCGCCTTCCCGTTGATGACCAGTGGATAGTCTTCGCCGAACTGGCCTTCCACATCCTGCAGCGCCCGGCGCATTTCATCACGGGCCTGTCCGCGACTGAAATCGGTCAAAGGCTCGTTCTGGAACTGGTGAACAGCAAATTTCCGCGACGACTCGGCTGGCGACATGTCTCTCGATTTCACTTCCTGTGCTGAACGGTGCCTGAAACTCACAGGTTGAAGCTGGTCGCAACTCCCTGCGGAACAGGCGTTTGAGGATTCGCGGCAGGCGTCGCCCGAAATCGGAGTCCGATTTGGTGAACCGGCGGGCTCGATGGTTCGTTTTCCCTGAAGACCAAAGATGAAGCGGTTTTTATTTCTGCCTCAGCTTGGGATCAGGCGTCACATCTAACATCAATTCAGTTGCGAACGACACCTCAGTCAACACATCACTCCGGGAGAATGACATGACCTGCGAATCCAACCTGTGGAATCTCTTCGAAACCAGCCATAACGTCAATGGTCACTCGTATGACCTCGTCTCCTTCGGGTCGAATTCGACCCCGTCTGAAGAACTCGACCGGCTCGCCTTGTTCCCGATTCCCGAGGCAAAACCCAAGGGACGGCATCCTGCGTTTCGGCGGACGGTCGCGAAGAACGTTCCGATCGATCACCGACGGATTTTCTAATGTGATGATGTTCCCACCAATTTCTGAGGCCTCGAGAGGCTCGGCCGAACGGCCGCTCCGAACTGGAAGCACTGACCTGACCCTGACTGGATTGAGACGATGTTTTGCGAAGTGGACCAACCACGCTCAACCTGTTCGAATCTGTCGTCGACTTCCGTCTGTGAACTGCCGCTCGAACGGTTGGTGGACGGCTCTTTCGCGGTCAGGGTATATGCAGACGTGCGAGAGCTGCGACGCATCTTTGAAGAACTGGACCACCCGGCCTGCGGGCTCGCTCAGACAATCGTACTGGTCCTGCCAGAGACTTTTCAGGGATTTCTGCCTGGCATCATCCGCCGCAGCCACCCTGCCCTGCGCCTGCTGATCGTGACGAACGACCAGCATCTCCCCGGGGTTCCCACCTCCGGCGACCTGGAAATGACCGCCGCCGACTACGGGTTCCACCTGATCTCACTCTCGTCCAATCTGGAATCCGCCCTCTCCACCGCCCGCCAACCCCTCGCCCACAACGAACACTGCACCTTCGTGCTTCCGGCGAGATAAACGCTGATCGTTCCCAAGAGGCTCAATCCCTCTCGGCCCGTCGGCTCTGCTCATCTTCTCACCGAGTGAACTGCCTCGCCTTCCGCGCGATCTGTGTCAACTGACCGGTCCTGCACTGGCCAAAGGCCAGTGGCACACGGGCAATCGCTTCAGAAAGGACACCGAATCAGACAGACTCCGGGGCCCCGACGATCCCGTCCCGGCCGCCCCACCTCGCATGCTCATGCTGCTGGCGCGATATGAGCATGGCACGCAGGCCTCTTTATTTGGGGAATGCCACCCTGCCAGTCCTCTTCCCAAATTGTCGAGACCCCGGGAGTCTGATTCAATTCATGAGAGTTCCTAGCAAAGCCGCAGCTTTCGTTGCCCCATCGGCACAACCGGCCAAAGTGGCCGCAGTGGAGATTCCGCTCCAAAGCATTCCGATGATTGATCGATTTGGTTCAGGCTTTTGCAGTTGCGCCTGAAGGGTGTCAATGTCTGCGACAGCGGATAGTTTCTGCTCGTCCAAAATCTGGGTGCTTTCTTGGATTCGCGTTTTGATTTCATTGAGAACCCGAGAAACCTCTGTGAAGTTCGTATTTACGACATTACCGTCGCCGACAACCGTCACGCCGTGGACATTTGTGATATTGATTCCCGTCTGATTTGGTGTCCGTTGATACATGGATGCTTTCTGTAACTTGTCGATTCCGATATCGGAAATCTTGTACTTCACCTGTTCAGAGTTCTGCTGTGTTCCGCGCTTGGTAGTAAATGAACGGGCGATCTTCACCTCACCGACCCACCCCTTCTGGACAAGATAATCGAGGTTGCTCCCGACCTCTTGCTGTTTGAATCCGTGCGAATCTTTTAAGGCCGAATGGAGTTCGCGGATGCCGATAGAAGCCTTTGCTGGACTCTTAGCGTTTTTGTGGACTTCGTATAGGCGGCGGAGAATTGCATCTCTCACATTATCGTCGGAATGGTCAGCCACTTGACTGTTGGTTGCCCTCTTCTTTGGCATTTCAATTCCTCGATTAATTTGGATTCCTACAGGAATGGCCACATTGTTGCGATGGATGCGGCTTCGCCTTGCATCAGCGCAAGTAGATCGGAATTTGGTGGAGCGTCGGTGAACAATTTCCCACGACGAACGTCTAGTAGGCCCATAGTTCGGGTATGGGCGTTGTTATGGAGTAAGGCGTCCATTAGAGACAGAACGCCGCCCACCTCGAGTTTCTTAGGGCGTCCTTCTTTAAAATACAGCTTGATGACGTGGGCAGTCCCGTTGAAATCGAGGCCGAGTTCAGGGTTAATCGAGACGGACACGCCGTGAGCTGTCCAATCTGCTTGGGGAGGCTTGAACCACTTGATCTGCTTTTTTCCGAGAAACTGCTTGTAGCCAGCGGCAATGGAAGGATAGTTTTTTTGTTTGCTTTTGTTTTTCACTGTCGTGGCAACTGTTTCAATGGATGAAAACGGTTTGCCGTTGCGATGATAGGAAACGATGGCGTCGCGGATTTGCTTGTAGTAGTCAGTCACCGGATCGTACTCGTCTGCCAGCTGTTTCTTCGTCTGGCGAAGGGACGTAAACTTCGGTGATCCGCTCTTGAGTGTGAAGTCAATAAACCGTGTCAGTGAAATCTCTATCATGGCCCGCCCGTCGGATTGCTAAAATCGAGAACAAAGTGGATCTACAGAATTATTACTGCTTCAATAGAGGAAAAAGCATCTTCTATGATCGGGGTAGTGTTGACGTCTCGTGTGGGCTTCGTTCACAAGATGGCGACGCGGCCCTCGAGATGATCACTCGGTAGTCGCTTTTGAAATTTGACTTTGACGATCAGCCGAGTGTTGTCGCAATTACTTGGGAGCAGGAAATCAGCCAAGTTTCCCTTGCGGCTCCGAGGCTTTCGACAGGAGCGACGATGCGTTCAACTGTGACGGAAGTCCGATTATTACCGACCTCCTGACCGCCATCGCCGTCGGATGATTCCAGCTTAGAGTGGAGGAGAGGTGAGCAGAAATCTGCTTCGTTCATGGCCCGTCTTTCTGATGGGCTAGGACGACAATTGCCTAATCATTCCTAATGATCAATGTCTAAACGCCCTCGGCCCGAGCAGTCGGTTTATACGCAATTATGGTGTTGACTGCAATTGTTTCGAAATCGGTGGCAGGCTGGCATGCTCCAAAGAGACTCGACCTGTGTGCCATGCTCATGTCGCGCTAGCAGCATGAGCATGCGGACGGAGGAGGCCGATGAATTTGGTGATGGCGAATTTCGATTCCGATTTCCGTAGGGCAGGCTCCGCCTGCCTTCCTGGCAACTTCCTGAGAGTTCCCCATTGGCTCGCCGCGACTCTTTCTGCTGGGGCTGCCTTTCTTCTCATTCTTGTCTCGAGCGGCTGATTGTCTGGTTCCATGGTGGCTCAGGGGCATTGTGTGCATTGGCCGTTGAGCAGACTCCAATTGCTGGCGGCTCTGCGCTGCCGTGGATACAAAAAAAGCAGCCAGGGCGATTGCCCTGGCTGGCTGATGGTTTTAGCTGTGTCGCGGTGGACGAGGTGACATCACCCGATTGGTGAAGCCTCCTCTCTTCCGCTGTTACTGAAACAAGCTTGGGGGTGGACGCAGTTTTGAATCCAGTAGGAAGTCGAACTGAGCACCTGACGCAGGGACCTTGGCTCCCTGAATAATCGCGTGTGGCTTAAAGATCGTGTAGACCGTCGGCATCTGCTCGACCATTCCGACTTCTCCCCGGTTTGCACCGTTGGGGATCGGCGAGCCGTCCGGTTGCGTCATGCGTGAGAAGGTCACCCCATAATCACCCGCGGGACAGCCTGGGTTGAGAGAATAGTCTGTGAGCGTGAACTTCCCTTCGGCATCAGTCACTCCGAACGCGCCGTTTCCTGGCGTCCCCTGAGTTGGATTGAACGTCACGGTCGCCCCCACGAGAGGTTTTCCGTCGAGTATGACTTTACCGGTCACAGGGACCAGCGCAGGACCGGAGTCGACCTTTCCTCCACATCCTGACAGGACGCCTAACAGAAGCACCGCTGGAATAACCCGACACCGCTGAAAAAGCTGGATAAGACAAGACAACGGAAGCTCCTTTTATTAATGAGTTCTCCGAATCTGGAGCCTCGGTGGAAATCAAAGACGTTGCCAGACGCCGCGCCGACTCACGTTGTTGGCAGGACCGAATGGCTGTCATCCTGGCGGGCGGGCGCAGATTGTCCCCAGACCGCCCGCGGGCGATTCACGTGCCTAAAAAAGCTGACACGACCGATGATCGGCAGGAACAAAACCGAGGCACGATTCATCGGGACCATCTGGCCCCCGAACTCCTGCGGGCTCACATGGTCGCGTCGTCGATATTGGCAATGACTAGTATTCTCCGACGACGGTTCCGTCAGCGATTCTTGTCAACCCATGACGGACGGCAATATCGCTACTCTGGCTAATGAAACGAACAGCCCCATCTGCCAGCAGGAGATAGCATCCACCCACATGAGAACTGCCCGGAAGACTATAAGATCCCAGTTTTCCAATCATACGGGGACGTTGATTGGGAGGGGTGTCCCAGCCGCAGCAGACATCGAAGTTAATCCCCTGAGTGACGTTCAATGTCACACCATTTCCGGCGTAAACACTGCATCCCCAATAGTTGCCCGTTCCGTCGTGAACCTCACGGGTGGTTTCCACAACCATCGCCGTATTGCTCGTTCCATCACGGCAGTCTTTGATCCCGGACTTCGAATTCTCTCCGAACAGGGCCCGAAGGTTTCCTGTTTCGCTCCCCCAGTTGGCTGAAGGGGTGCGGCCACTCGTAGTGCTGAAACCGTAGTTGATAATCTGGCTGCCTGCGACTCCGCAACCGTAGTTCGTTGAAGCGGAGTTATAGACCATTGGTCCTGCGTCACTTGGGCATGCAAAGACCTGGAGAACCGTCTTAGAAAGCTCGGCGTTTGCTGCCTTGGCGGCGGCCGACCCTGCAGTGGTTCCCTGCCCTGTGGCACTCCAACCGCTGAAGAGGCTGTCGCGGTATGCAGCTGTGTGATCGTACTTGCCGTAAAGCGGGGCCTGATCCATGTAAGGGAGCAGGTGAACCCACCCGGACTGATTCATCACGATATCACCGGTGTTCTTATACACCATAGAGTTATGAGCTGAACCATAGGGAAACAGGCTGTGTGCGTCGTGATAATTGTGCAACGCCAGTCCGAACTGCTTCATATTGTTCTGGCAGCTGGACCGCCGTGCCGCCTCGCGCGCCTGTTGCACTGCAGGGAGAAGGAGTGCGATCAAAACCGCGATAATCGCAATGACCACCAGAAGCTCAATGAGAGTGAAACCTCGCCTGTGAAACGACTGCATAGCGATCCCCTTGCAAGAAGCGACGAAAGATGAGAAGCGAACGCATATCGAGAAATCGATGCGCAGGATGAACCGGCGCATCATTTGATAATTACAGGCGATACACGAATTTCAGATGGGAATGGAATCGTCACGGTCACGCCGAGTAGCGTGTCGATATTTCGATCGTCTCGACGCGAATTCCTGCGTCGACGGTAACACTTAGGAGACCTTGAATCGCGACAGTTTCATCAACATCGCCCCGGTGCCTGCTGTGAATGCCGGTGAGACCGGGACCGTCTGGAAGGTGCTTGCCCCTCCTGATTTCACGAAATTCCCTCATATAATCAGCGAATCACAATCGTGATTTGCATTCGTTCAAGCTTCTTGCGGATACGTTTTAAAGCGCCGACGGCACATGCGGATGAATTGTGCCATCTGTCGTATCGGCTGGTTTCGATTCTATTCTGGCGAAATAAATGATGTCAACAAAATGTCGTCCCGTTTCATACAGCATCTATCGTCGCTGGTTCTTCGGCGCGCATTAACATTCCATCTCTTTGCGCATGTGCAGGTCGACGTCGCGCACCCGCGTCCAGTCGTGATATTGAACCGTCGGAACTCACTGATAATTCACACG
The DNA here is from genome assembly GCA_023417655.1 of Planctomycetota bacterium. Lineage (GTDB taxonomy): Bacteria > Planctomycetota > Planctomycetia > Planctomycetales > Planctomycetaceae > Planctomicrobium. Next base: position 90,151 of record JAEZFD010000007.1, read on the forward strand.
GAACGTGGGTAAGAAACGTGGCCGCTCCCTCTTGCATGGCAGCCTACTCAATGGAAGTCTCCATCGTGCGACCTCTCCAGCGCGAGATCTCTGTGGACAATGGAACGAAAAAATGAGCGGCAGGAAACGCTCAGGCTTGAGGCTGCTCAAGTCTCGCTCTGAGGGCCAATCTCTTGCCGGGGTTTGCGATCGCCGTTCCAATTTTCGGTGAAGCCACGATTGGCTCCGTTAAAATGGCGAAGCAGCTGTGTCGAGAGGAAGTACACCGGCCACGTTGCTTTTGAGCGGCCCGGCCTTGCCACATGGCGTTGAGTCTTTCATCAATCGAAACCCGTGCGGCGGGGGCTGAAGCAGCCAACAGCGATCGGACAGTCTTCCTCCGTCTCTTTGGGGGAAAGTCCCCTCGCTGGAAGTACCCCAGAAGGCTCGCTGGGGCTGTTCCTATCGCGGCTTCGGCAATCGCCAGACGCGGATTGTTGAATCGCAGCTCGCGGATACGGCATAGCGTCCATCTGGAGAGACCGCTAATCCCTGAATTGCGGCTTCATGGCCTTCATAGGAGTGAAGCAGCTTTCCAGTTGCGGCGTCCCAGAGTCGGACAGCTGTATCGGCGCCGGCACGATGAGCGAAGAAGTCTTCCGGCTCCCCTCCGCCTCCTGATAGAAATCGTTGGCCGTCCGGGCAGAACGTCACTGCCCAGATGAAGCCCTGATGCTCCTTTAATTCATGGAGCAGCTTTCCGTCCGAATAACTCCAAATGCGGACTGCCCGATCGCCGGCGTCATTTTGTCCGTTTAGAAATCTCTTTCCACTGCTCGTGACGAGAAACCGGCTGTCATGTGAAGCGGCCATCGATTCGATGAGGCTGGCCTGATGAAACGGGGTCCGTCGCCGTCGTCCGCTGCTGAGGACGATCTCGTCCAGATCCATATTTCCGAAGAGGATCTTCTTGTTCCGGTCGATGAACGTCGCGCAATAGACGGTGTGAGGTTCCGGAATCGTGAGGAGACTGCTCTTCTTCGTCACGTTGTAGATGCTGCCGGATCCATTCTGATGAGTGACGATCATCAGACGGGCATCGTTGGAAAAATAGGCCTCGCTCAGCGGCGGGAGTTCCGTCATTGAGATCTCATTCCCGTTCTCTGCGTCGAGTTCTCGCAGGCAATCCCGGTCACATGCCAGAACCGTCAGATTGTCAGCTGAAAAGGCAACCGCGCGAACGTGTCGGCGGAAATCACGGAATGACCAGCGCAGTTGATAGGTTTTGAGATCCCAGACTCGAACGGATTGATCATTGCTGCCTGAGACCAGCCGCGTTCCATCTGGAGAGACCGCGACGCAATTGACGTAGGCAGAGTGACCCCAAAGGACGGCCACCTCACCCGGTGGTTCATCAGGGACTGTCGAGGAAAGTTCAATTCGCTGATCGGTTGTCGGAAGCATGGATAACGGGAGGTCCAGGCCCTTCTCCCGGTTAGTCTGCGTTTGTTCCTCTGCGTGCGAAAGCGTCGGTGAATCAACCGATGGGAGGCTCGTTGCCGCATTGTGACTTTTCACAGCATCCGAGTTGAGGAATCCCCACCAAAGCAATCCAGCTGTCGCGACTCCGCAGATGATTAGGGCGGCATTTTTTCCGTTCAAAGTGCGGGGGCGATCTATGATTGCCCTGATTTCCTCCGCCAGGTCGCGGGCCGTTTCAAAGCGATCTTCAGGCCGGTCTTCAAGACATCGACGGCAGATGTTAACCACGCCCTTTAAATGATAAGGGAGAGATGTCTGGAGCGCCGCGCTTCGTGACGCTGCGTCGTCGAAGATCGCGAAGCGCTGTCCCGTCAAAAGTTGAAAGAAAACGATTCCAAGCGAGTAGATGTCAGACCGGGCATCTAACTTCTCACCTCTCTCCTGCTCCGGTGACATATAACCGGGCGTTCCGCAGACCCCATTCGCCATCTCATCATGACGAACGCTGATTCCAAAATCAGCAAGGCGCGGGCGACGCTGTTGATCAAGCAGAATATTCGAAGGTTTGATATCCCGATGAACGAACCCCTGCTGATGTGCGACCGAAAGAGCATCCGCGATGTCGGCCACGAGCGCGGCAGATTCGAAGAGGGAGGGTCGCTGATTTGCGATCTCCTCAGCCAGTGTCCTGCCTTCAATCAGTTCAGTGACAAGAAACAGTGCCCCGTCATGCCGACCGACATCATAAACCGTGACGATGCCGGGGTGTCGGAGTTGTGCCGACCTCCGTGCTTCCGCTAAGAGTTGTTCGGAAGATTGACTGTTGCGGACGTGACCAATTTTGACAGCGACAGCCCGCTCGAGTTCGCGATCGAATGCCTGGTAGACGCTGCCAAATCCACCTGCGCCGAGTCTGGCTTCTAGCCGATAGCGATCTGCAAGAAGTGTCCCGATGAGCCGGTCCTTGTTCACTTCTGCTTCCGGAAGTGTCTCCTCCTTCTCGTGGGACCGGTTCATCCAAGCCATGCGCTTCAGCCGTCGCACGTGGGCCGGGAGTGGCTTAATCAGTTCAGACGAGTCCCCACATAGATCGGAAATCGAGAGCTCGATACCTTTTTCCCAAGCCTCTTCCCACTTCAGCAGCAGGCTGGTCAGTTTGTCCTCGGGCTCCTCGATCACTCGTCCATCACCCAATCTTCGAGACCTGCGCAGAGCCGAATGCGAGCGGAGGCCCAACGCCGTTTTAACGTCGCCAACGAGATTCCCAGCAGTTGAGCCGCCTCTGGCTGGCTGAACCCTTCATACCAAAGTAGGTCAACAACAGCTCGTTGCTCCTCAGGCAACAAATCGACTGATTCATGAAAACGGGACCAGGCTTCGAGGTTATCGGGTTCCCCGTCATCCGGATTCTGTTCGAGCACCTTTGAATCGAACCGGGTCTGAAGATTCGCACCGAGACCGTGAGGTCCCTGATAACGCTTGGCGAGATCCAAAAGTTCCCGTCGAATCTGGACGGCCGCCAGGCTGTAAAACTCTCCAGCATGCGTCGGTTTGACTGCCTCGAGCGCGCGATTTAAACGAAGGAGCGCCGCCTGCAGAACATCATCGGTCTCTGACCACCGTCGCACTTTGGGAAATTGCCGCAGCATCTTCGCTGCGAGTCTTCGGAGCCGGTCACAAGTATGTTCAATTAACAATTCTCTTGCATGCGGCGACCCCTCCCCCAGTGACTGAAGCCGTTGGAGCAATTCTGTTGTATGCGGCATTTTCGAACGGGCCCGGCATCATCTGCCGAAATCGCATCAGCGGTTCAGATAACGAACCTGCATGAGACGTCAGGAGACGCAGCGACGTCTGACACGTAATCGGCTCACGAGAAAGGAAAAAAAGTCACTGTGAAAAAATCACTGTGGCGCGAAATCATATCGGCAGGAAGTCCGAAATGGGAGCATTTGAAATCGTCATTGGCGAAGTTGAGCCGACTTCCTGCTGATCCTCGCTTGAGGGAGTGGTCGTACAGAGTGAGTGAGAAGAATCCCCAGGTTTGGATAGCAAAATGTCCGCTAATTCCCCCGACTTCGATCCTTATCATAAATGGCTCGGCATTCCCAAAGGCAAACGCCCACCGACTTACTACGAACTGCTTGCGATTTCTCTGGATGAAGTTGACCCGGAGGTAATTCGCGGAGCAGTCCAACAGCGTCGCCAATTCGTGGAATCAAGACGCGGTCAGGGGCAGGATGCCGCCGTTAACAGTCTCATCTACCAACTCAGCGAAGCCGAGGTGACTCTGCTGAAGAGCGAACTGCGGCGGGACTACGATCGTCGGTTAAACCTGTTTCATCGGCGCCGCAAGAAGAGACAGATTGATCCGAATGTCAGTCGTACACGATATGAATCCAGAGCCGGGAAGTCGGTTGGCGAAGGTTCGGGGATTACCGGAACTTTTTTCTGCGTGATGACGATCTTTATTGTCGGTTTCGGGATGATGGCCTGGATCAGTTTTCAATTGCCTTGGAGTCGACTCACGAGCGCTGACTCAGCATTGGCGAAGGCCGCGCCGAATCCGACGTCTGACGCCGTCGAGTCTGCCCCGCTGAACCCCGAACACTTCAATTCCCCAAAGTTGAATCCTGCCCCGCCTGTCCCTGTCGAGAACATGCCTGTCGAGCAGGCTGCCGTTCGACCGGTGCCCGCCCCCGTTCCAACCACTCCAGTGATCGACGAGGTGACGGCGAACGCAGTAGATCGAAAAGCTGCTGAATGGGTGCTCGGAAAGCAGGGAAAGGTCAAGGTTCGCTTCAAGGATGGGAATGAGGTGGAGGTGCAACAACTCGCGAATCTCCCAGAAGGAGACTTCGTCCTCTTTGCAGTGAACCTCAGGGACCGGAAGGAGGTTCGAGATGATGATCTGAAGCAGCTCTCTCCGCTTCGACGTCTGGAAGCCCTGAATATCTGGGGGACCAGCGTCTCCGATAACTGTCTCGCACACTTCTCGGAAATCACCAGCCTGCGGGATCTGAGAATAGTGGGAACTCCGATTTCCGGCGCCGGTTTCAAGTATCTCAAGAAGCTGGACAAGCTGCACACGATCCTGTGCGGTGGCTGCCCAATCATTGATCCCGGGCTGGATTACTTAGCAGAACTCCCCGGCCTCACTTTTCTCGGTCTCGTCGACACCCGTGTCACGGATGCAGGCATGAGTGCTCTGGCAAAAGTGCCGAATCTTGAACAGCTTTCCATCTCTGGAAACAGGGGCGTGACCAACGCAGGACTCGAGGCACTGGCGGGAAGTCGGAGCCTGAAGAAAATTGGAGCCAGGCGGACGAGCGTCACCCGCGAAGCAGTCGGAAAATTCAAAACGCGGTTGCCAGAGTGTGAAGTGGAAGTTGACTGAAGTCGGGCTGGATATGTCCTGTCGACGATGAACAGACGGAGACTGCTCTCCGCATGCCGTCCGTCTGCTCAGGCAGTTGTTCCTCGCGGATCTGGTGATTCGCGCTTCATCCCGGACCCTGATGCAAAAAGTTGGGGTTCTGTGACTTCCCGGCTTGTTGGACCGGGTTTCGGCAGATAAAAGTCAGTCCTGTCGCAGGGGAGATGGTTCCGGTTTCGCTCATCGGAAGAAAGCTCTTTTGATCGGCACTGAGGTTTGGTGCGCTCAGAAGGACATCGGGTCGCGGCTCGCGCGATCTCCGGTTTCGTCTGTGAGGAGTGAGGCGGGACAAAGGGACTCCGCCTGAACAACGGAGTCGGGGACTGATGGAAGCGTGGAATCTGCTCTTTAGTGTGGTGCTCCTGCTCGGAGCCTGCATGGTGACCGGCGGGGTGTTTGCCCGGTTCGGTCAAAGTCCCATGCTGGGATATCTGCTGGCAGGCATGGTCTGCGGACATGGAGCCCTGAACCTCATCCACAACGAACATGAAATTGAGCTGATATCGGAACTCGGAGTGGCATTGCTGCTCTTCAGTCTGGGGCTCGAATTCTCTATCGGCCGGTTGTTGTCGCTGGGGACGAGGACCCTTTTATCCGGGGCCTTGCAGGTGATCCTGACCTCGGTCTTTGGCACGCTCCTGGCTCTGGCATTTGGACTGGGACTCGTCGAGTCCGTCGCGGTGGGCTCGCTGATTTCTTTGAGCAGTACGGCGTGCGTTTTACGGGTCCTGATGGAACGCTCGGAGGTCGAAAGCCCGCAGGGACGAAACACGCTGGCCGTGCTGCTGACTCAGGATATCGCTGTCGTTCCACTGGCAATGTTGATGACTTTCATGGCGCATGGAGGAACGCCGGTCGATGTCTTGATGGATGTCGGTAAGACGATCCTCGCTGTGGCAGCCCTGATTCTCGCGCTGCACGTCAGCTTGAATATCGTCGCAGTCCGCGCTCTGGGGACGCTGACTCTCGATCGGAACCGTGAGCTGACGCTTGTTCTGGCGGTCGTTGTCGGATTGGGCTCGGCCTGGCTGGCGATTCGAGCAGATATCTCTCCATCGCTGGGAGCCTTCGTCGCAGGGATGTTTCTTGGCAGTTCCCCATTTGCGACTCAGATTCGTGCCGACATTTCCTCACTGAGAACTGTGCTGCTGACTCTGTTTTTTGGATCGGCAGGCATGGTCGCGAGTCCAACCTGGATTCTGCATCATCTGCCGCTCGTATTGCTGGTGACCGTCCTGATCGTGGTGGGGAAAGCAGTCATCGTCTGGGGAATCTTTCGCCTGGCAGGCCAGCCGCACCATATTGCCGCAGCGACCGGAATTTGTCTGGCACAGATCGGAGAGTTCGCATTCGTGCTGGCGGCGATTGGTCGTGAGAACAACATTATCACCGAGCAGACTCAGATGATGGTGGTCTCGGCGTCCATCGCGAGCCTGTTTGCAACTCCCTTGCTCGTCAGTAATTCGCTTCGAATTGGTATCTGGCTATCTCGACTGATTGGTGCCGGCAATCCGACGGGCACGACCGCAGCGGAAGCCAATTCCCACCTCCCGGACGTGGTCATCATTGGATTTGGCCCGGCAGGCCGTCTGGCAGCAGAACCGTTCATCGGTCGTGGAGAACGTGTTCACGTCATCGACTTGAATCATCGAGGAATCCGCGACGCGATCAATTTAGGGTTTCATGGTGAGATCGGTGATGCCTCTCAGCCCGATGTGCTCGCGCATTCTCATATTGAAAACGCCAAAGTCATCATTATTACAATTCCTGACCACGTAGCCGCATTCCGGATTCTCTCGGAAATCAAGCGGATCTCGCCGCATACCCATGTCACAATACGATCCCGGTACCAGCGATATACCAATGAGTTCGCGGACTCGGGGGCCAGTATTGTGATTGGCGATGAAGAGGAAGTCGGGGCAGCACTGGGCCGCGAGAGCGAGGCCTGGTTGAGATCACTTGATCCGGAACGTTCAGACGAAAATGAACTGGAGAAGACTCAGCCGATCGAACGTCCGATACCGTCTCCGCCAAATTGACACGACGGGACTCTCACCATTGCGAGGACGCCGTACGTGCGCACTGCATGAAGACCCTGCACGAGGACGCTGGAAAATGTGCGGGGCGGATCAGCTCAGTCAGCTCAGATCATGACGCAGCTGCCGGCGAAGTGGCTCGAACATCTGCTTGGGCGCACCATGCTTGTTTAACAGACCGGCATGGGGATAACGATGGGGCAGTCCGTCATGGAAGTGACTCAGGAAAACTCCGGTCACTGACGGCTTGGCGAGCAGGAGTGGAATGACGTGCTCAATCCACTCAGCTTGAGATTCCTCGCTCCAACGACTCTTCCAGACGTGGTCCTGAATCTCATATCGGGAGTCAGCGAGCGGGTCAGGAGCAATGCTCGACGGGCAGGAAACATTGACGTGAATCTGAATCTGCAGCAGGCTCCAGAAATCGATCAGCTTTGAGATCGAGAGCATGTCGCGACTGAGACAGGCGTCGGGCCCGTAGCCAATATTCAGATCGAGCGAGACCCCTGCGAGTCCCAGATTCGAGCGGACCATCGCATCCACAAACTGAAATGGCGAGAGTCGGTGGTGTCCCCGACGCTGGTATTCCCCCCAAGGACAGTCGAGCCGGATAAACAGCTGCGAATCGCTGTCGGTCCGCTTGGCGGCTTCCAGAGTTCTGGCGACGAGCGCCAGGCACATGTCTTCCTGCAGTCCTAGCGCTCCTCCTGTGTTTCCGTATGCGGAGACTTCCCAGAGGCGGATCAGTCCCTGATAACGGGTGACCGCAGTCTCAATGAAGTCACAGACAAAGCTGGGCAGATTGTCAAAATCCTGCGCCCACGGTGCGAGCCACGCCGGAAGACCACCGGGGCTGAGATCGATCAGCGGTCCCCCGCGCAGAATCATCCGTTTTTCACTGGAATAGCCAACCAGTTCGTCGACTCGATCCCAAGTGTAATTTCCTTCGATCGCTTCCACATCGGCCCACCGCAGTGGAATCGACGCAGTATTGAACGCCTGATGAAAAATCTTGGAGCCCGCGTCGCTCAGGAGATGTTCGTCGACGATGCATCCGAGAAACCCTGCGGTCTGATGTCGGGTCCGGCGAATATTCGTCAGTCGTTGAATCGTATAGGCATCAATGAGCAGGGCCGCAGCGTGGCAGCTTTTCTGGATGGAGTGCAGCGAGACTTCTGTCGACTTGACGGGATCTGCCTGCAGAGTGCTCGCCTGTGCAAGCAAAGCGAAGGCTTCCCGCATCGTTCGACGAAACGCCTCGGGGATCACCATCCCGGCTTGTTCCCAAGTGGCGACACTTTCACGTACTTCCGAGAGCTTTCCGCGTGCGAGTTCCAGCACGAGATCATACGGCTCGTCGCGTTCTCTTAAGGATGTCGTTGTCAGGACAGGCATGCCTAATCCCGGGACGGTCCAGGCAATATTCAGCTTACAGCTGTCCGACATGGGACGCCGAAACGAGATCTGATTGCCGTTCACCTCGGTACGGGTCGGGAAAATGCGACCATCCAGGCCACTGAGATAGGCCTGTGTCGGGTGGGCAAGGGACTCCAGCACCCCGGGCAGGTGAACTGTAAACCGCATCAGACCCATCAGTTTGGCACTCCGCTGACCATGTCACCAGTTGCCTTTTCGAACCGCATTCTGCGTCGACGAACTGCCGAGCTCCCGTTGCTGCTGCAGAAACGGGAGTCGCAAATTCGGAGATTGCGGCCGGCTCAAACTCACAAGTCTCTCGTTCCTGCCCTGACTGAGACTCACTTTAATGGAATCGAGGTCTTCCAAGGGGAAGACCTCGCCGTATGACCAACATGAAAGGCTTTACCAGCCCAGCACGCTCGCGAAAATCAAGGGAGCAACGATGGTTGCGTCCGATTCAACGATAAACCGGGGCGTTTCTGCTCCCAGTTTTCCCCAAGTAATTTTCTCGTTGGGGACAGCGCCAGAATAGCTGCCGTAGCTGGTCGTGGAATCGCTGATCTGGCAGAAATATCCCCAGAGTGGGACATTTTCTCGCTGGAGATCCTGATGCAGCATCGGAACGACGCAGATCGGGAAGTCACCCGCAATTCCGCCACCGATCTGGAACATGCCGAGTGACGCCGATTTTGTCGTTTCTGTGTAAAATTCCGCCAGCCAGGTCATGTACTCGATGCCCGTGCGAACCGTGTGAACATTCTTGATGTCCCCTCGGATGACCGCCGCGGCGTACATGTTCCCGAGCGTTGCGTCTTCCCAGCCAGGGACAATGATCGGCAGATTCTTCTCCGCTGCCGCCAGCATCCAGCTGTCTTTCGGATCAATCTGATAGAACTCTTCGTACTTCCCGCTCAGCAGGACCTGATAGAAGAACTCATGCGGGAAGTAGCGTTCGCCTGACTGATCGGCTTTTGTCCAGACTTCGAGCATCGCCGCTTCCATCCGCCGCATGGCTTCGCCTTCGGGGATGCAGGTGTCGGTCACGCGATTCATGTGACGATCGAGCAACTCAACTTCTTCGGCGGTCGATAGCGTCCGGTAATGAGGCACGCGCTCGTAGTAATCGTGGGCCACCAGATTGAAGACGTCTTCTTCGAGGTTGGCCCCGGTGCACGAGATCAGGTGAATCTTGTCCTGCCGGATCATTTCGGCCAGAGACAACCCGAGCTCTGCGGTGCTCATGGCCCCTGCCAGAGAAATCATCATCTTTCCGCCGGCATCAATGTGGGCAGAATAGGCGTCGGCTGCATCAATCAATGCGGCGGCATTGAAGTGACGGTAGTGATGATGAATGAACTGGGAAATCGGGCCGCGAGCGGCAGAAGGCTGATTCATGAACACGGAACTCCATCGAAATCGAAACTGAATTGATGACCAATTAATCCGCCGGAACGTTGCCTTCTGCTCCGCTGTATTTCATCGGATCCGAATGGTCTATTGGTCGTGAGCGGCGTTGCCTTGCGCCGCCTATCAGGTCGCCTGCGCTCTTCTTCTGAAACGGAATCCCGGCGGATGATCTTCAAGTCATTCGCCGGGATTGACTGGTCCTTGCAAATCGCCGGAACATTTGGATTTCCGACCATGCAGGGGAACGGCCTTTTCGTTCAGCAGAAGCTCAGGAGCAAACTGCTCTCGGTCGGCAGATTAGTACTGACGAGGACGAACGCGGCCTTGTACGCGGAGCGGGACTCCCATGATGCGGAGGAAGCCTTCGGCATCCGTCTGGTTGTATTCTTCCCCACCGGCTTCCATCGAAGCGATTGCTTCGTCGTACAGGCTCTGTGGTGAAGTGCGATTGACGACGCGGGCGTTGCCCTTGTAGAGGCCGATCGTCACTTCTCCGGTGACGGGCTTCTGCAGTTCGCGGATGAAGGCCATCAGGGCATCCATTTTCGCGCAATACCAGAATCCATAGTACACCATCTCGGCCACTTCAGGGCTGATCCGGTCTCGCAGGTGCACCGCATCCCGGTCGAGAGTAAGCTGTTCGAGCGCGAGATGCGCGGTGTACAGCACGGTCATGCCCGGTGCTTCGTAAACGCCGCGGGACTTCATCCCGACGAAGCGGTTTTCCACAATGTCGATGCGGCCGACACCGTTTTTCCCGGCGATGTCGTTGAGCGTCAGCACGATCTTGTCGGCTGGGAGCCTCTCTCCGTTCACGCTGACAGGGACGCCGGATTCAAATCCGATTGTCACAGTTGTTTCAGCATCTGGAGCCTGCTGCGGCGAAACGGTCATACCGAAGTCGATGTTCGGAATTCCGTCGACGGCCGGGTCTTCAAGCACACCGGCTTCATAGCTGATGTGCAGGCAGTTTTCGTCCGAGGAATATGGCTTCTTCGCGGTTGCTTTGACCGGGATGTTCTTCGATTCGCAGTAAGCGATCATCTCGGAACGACCGGGGAACTGCTTTCGGAAGGATTCCATCCGCCACGGAGCGATGATTTTGACTTTCGGATCAAGTGCTTCCGCTGCCAGCTGGAAGCGGCACTGATCGTTCCCTTTTCCAGTTGCACCGTGAACGAAGGCAACGGCACCGACTTCGCGGGCCCGTTGCAGACAGGCCTTGGCGATCAGAGGACGGGCGATTGACGTTCCGAGCAGGTAGATCGTTTCGTATTTTGCCTGCCATTGCAGGACCGGAAAAGCGAAATCCCGGCACAGTTCTTCGGTGACATCGACGGCGATCGACGTCTTGGCACCGATGTCCAGTGCTTTCTGCAGAATCGCCGGACGATCTTCACATGGCTGCCCGAGATCCACATAAAGACAGTGGACTTCGTACCCTTGATCCATCAACCAGCCGACCAGAACCGATGTATCCAACCCGCCGCTGTAAGCGAGCACCACAGATTGCGACGCCATGAAAAATTGAACTCCGGGAGAATGACGAAAACGGAACGGTCAGACTGATTCGCACATGGTAGGAAATCGGAATCAGACATTAAACAGAAAGTGGCAAATGTCGCCATCTTTCATGATGTAGGCCTTGCCTTCGACCCGCAATTTCCCGGCCTGCCGAATTGCCGCTTCGGTTTTGTAAGTTTCCAGGTCGTCGATCGTATAAACTTCGGCTCGAATGAAGCCGCGTTCGAAATCGCTGTGAATCACGCCCGCTGACTGCGGCGCCGTGGCACCAATTGGAATGGTCCAGGCCCGAACTTCTTTCGGACCGGCTGTGAAATAGCTCTGCAGCCCCAGCGTCTGATAAGCCGCGCGGGCGAGTACCGCCAGCGCAGGTTCTTCCAGTCCGACAGACTGCAGCATTTCCATGCGGTCTGCTGGATCCAGTTCAGCGATTTCCGCCTCGAGCTTGGCGCAAACGGGGACAACCTGAGCCCCGTTGGACTTCGCGTATTCGCGGACCTTTTGAACCAGTTCCCCTTCGCCGTTCAGATCGTTTTCGTCGACGTTTGCGATATACAGCACTGGCTTCGCAGTCATCATTCCGAAGGCAGCGAGAATCTTGGCTTCGCCCGGCTCCCATTCCAGCTTTCGCAGCGGAATCATCTGATCCAGAGCTGCGGCGCATTTCTCCATGACAGCGAGGCGTTCTTTGGCCTCTTTGTCCCCAGCGCGGGCGGCACGTTCCGCTTTGTTCCGGGAATTCTCGATCGTCTGGAGATCGGCGAGCATCAGTTCTGCTTCAATGATCTCCATGTCATTGATCGGGTTCACGCTCCCGGAGACGTGAATGATGTCAGGGTCGTCGAAGCAGCGGACCACCTGCAAGATAGCGTCCACTTCACGGATGTGACTGAGAAACTTGTTCCCAAGTCCTTCCCCTTCGCTCGCACCCTTCACGATCCCGGCGATGTCGACCAGTTTCAGGGCCGCCGGGAGAATCTTCTGAGGATTGAAATACTTCGCGATGCGATCCAATCGCCCGTCAGGAACGCTGACGATTCCCTCGTTCGGTTCGATGGTGCAGAACGGGTAATTTGCGCTCTGAGCCGACTTCGAAGCGGTCAATGCATTGAATAACGTGCTCTTTCCGACATTCGGAAGACCGACAATTCCTGCTTCCATGAAATTCAAACTGCCTGTTTTGAAGGGATCTCACCGAATCTCAATTGCATCCGGCTCCCGGTCGATGCCGAAGGCGTGACCGGAGGAATCGCACCGATTCTCTGGCTCTCTCTGACGCGATCATTTCATTGGGCGACGCAGGGCCGACTTCAGAAAAGATCTCGCAGAGCCGTTTCTCATTGAATGGCCCAGCGGTCGTCACTGTGATTATGGATTGACGGCCGTTCGACGTCCTGGACCGTTAAAACGCGAGCGAATCGTGTTCTGTTGTCAGAGACGACTTCAATCCTGTTCAGTCCTTAAAAGTTCGGAGCCGCTTTCCCCGGTGCACCGGGCTGCCGTGAGGAACCCGAATTCTTTCGACTTACGGCAACATTGTCCACTGACAGCGTTGCCAAGGCGAGTTCGAGCCGTTGGCGGAAGGCGAGAGGGGCGTCTTTCGGGAGAATGACGAGAATCGCCACCTGCGTTTTGTCGACCCGTCGGGCGTACAGCAGACCTGACAGTTCCTGATCCTGAACCGGCAACTCGCCGACGAAGTGAATGACCGAGAAATCCTGCGGAGTGGTATAGTTCGCGCTCGGTGAGCTTGGGGAAGGAATCTTGGCTTTATATCGGATGTTATCCTTCGGCTGGCTCGTCTCACCGTCAGGGATCGTGACCTGAAAGACGCTCATCAATTCCCGTTCGAGGTCGATCAGAAACTCATTTGCCGGGCGTCCGCCGTCCGCTTCTTCTTTCAGGCGAGAATGGTTGGTCAGGACGTACATCCAGATATCAGGCTCCATCTTGCTGGTATCAAGATTGCCTGCCCAGGCTTCTTCCAGACCTGGCAACGGCACGCCAAGCGGAGTCTCCTGTCGCGGATCGAGACCGATGACTTCCTTGCCGAGCTGATCTTTCTGCACCGGCGGACCGCTCATCGGGGATTTAAACGGAAATGGCGGCCGCATCGACAGCCCCAGATCCCGCCGGATCCATGCAGGGCTGAGGCTGGCGTTCATGGACGTCAGGTAATCGTAGAACTGCGAGGTCCGGGCGACACGTTCCTCATATTTGGAACCTCCGCACCCTGACAACAGCAGGAGCAGCAGTCCCGGCAGCACCACAACGGGGTGGCAATACCGACGGCAGAACTTGTGAAGGAGGTGTTGCATACGAATTGACGAATCTCTTCGAAGCGAATGGCCGGAACTGCTGACAATTGAATGCAGAATCGAGAAGATACCCTCAGACCCATCCCAGATTCCAGACGACAAGGCAAATCCCTTTCCGAAAGCCTCTGATTTCTTCAAGTTCGCTCGGAAAACTGAACCTGAACATGTCGTGCCCCGCACTCCGGGCAGACCATTTGGGCAGAGACGCGACAGAGACATACATGTGATGAATCAGAGACGACCTGCGACTTTCGTCCTGGATGTGGACATTGAACGGAATCCGCCAGAAATGCTTGAAGGAGTCTGAGACTCTTCACTCCTGAACGGTATCCCAACCTGATCACGATAAGGAATTGCCAGGCATGGCCGCACTGAATACCGCTGGTGCCCAGCATGTGATGAAGAACCCGACCCTGATGATTTTCGGCGCATCAGGCGATCTGACCGCGCGAAAGTTGATCCCGGCACTCTTTTCACTGAGCCGCAACGGTTATCTCCCCGCGGGGATGCCCATCGTCGGTGTCGCCCGACGTCAAAAGACTGACGAGATTTTCCGCAACGAGCTGAAAGAGACACTCTCCAAGGAACTCTCTCCTGAGGTCATGCAGCACTGGGCAGAGTTCGAGAAACGCCTGCATTACATTCCGGCAGACCTTTCAGCGGCGCACGACTTCGAAAAGCTGAAAGCCGATGTTGAAGAGTTGGAAGCGAAACTCGGCCTCCCCGGCGAACGCATTGTCTACATGGCCTTGTCGCCGGATCTGTTCCTCCCCTCGGTGAAGGGGCTTTCTGAAGCAGGGATGATCCCCCCGGACGAATCCCGTCTGCGCGTGGTGATCGAAAAGCCGTTTGGCCATGACCTGGAATCCGCCAGACAATTAGCGGTCGACCTCTCCAAGCTGCTGCTGGAGGAGCAGATCTATCGCATCGATCACTACCTCGGAAAAGAGACCGTCCAGAACATCCTGCTGTTCCGCTTCGGGAACTCGATCTTCGAGCCACTTTTCAACCGGAATCACATCGACAATGTCCAGATCACGGTCGCCGAATCGCAGGGGATCGAAGGGGGACGCGGTGGCTATTACGACGAGTCCGGGGCGCTCCGCGACGTGCTGCAGAACCACGTTCTTCAGCTCCTCTGTCTTGTCGCGATGGAACCCCCTGCTCTCTTTGACGCTGATCACCTCCGTGATGAAAAGCTGAAGGTTCTGAACACGCTGCGTCCTGGCAGCGAAGATGGCGTCGATCATTGGGCCATCGCCGGTCAATATGCGGCCAGCTCGATGAACGGCGAAAAGGTTAAAGGCTATGTCGACGAAGACCGGATTGCTCCCGGATCAACCACCGAAACCTTTGTCGCCCTTGAAGCCAAGATCGACAACTGGCGCTGGGCAGGTGTTCCGTTCTACCTGCGGACCGGCAAACGGATGCCGCAGCGGGTGAGCGAAATCGCCATCACCTTCAAGTACCCGCCGATGAACCTCTTCCGGACGGTCGAGTGCGTGGGCGATCTGTGCGAGATGGTTGAAACCCGACCGAACCAGTTGATCTTCCGCATTCAGCCGCATGAGTCGATTGCTCTGAAGTTCTCCGCGAAACACCCTGGGATGCAGTATCAGCTGCAGCCTGTGAATATGGACTTCAGCTTCAAGGCATTTGAGACCCAGCTGCCGGAAGCTTATGAACGTCTGTTGCTCGACGTCATTCGCGGAGATTCAACGCTGTTCACCCGCAGTGACGAACTCGAGGCCGCCTGGGCGTTTGTGCAGCCGATTCTGGATGCCTGGGAGAAGCCGAATCACCATCCGACGCTTTATCCTGCCGGAAGCTGGGGACCGAAATCGGCATCCGATCTGCTGACTCGATCCGGTCGGCATTGGCGCGAAATCAGTCCCAACCCCTCGAAATAGGCTGCTCCGCTGTCCACTTCAGAAGTTGAATCGACACAGAATTCGACGCCATCCTCAAGCCTGGACCTGAACCGGCGAATCCTTCGATTCGCCGTTCGGGCGGCGGGGGTGCTGATCGGGGCGTCGGCGATGTGCGCCTTCCTGATCTACCGCTATGGCCTGCCGGAGCCGACAGGCTATACCGCCTGTCCGATGGCGTTCTTCTACGCCGGCTTCATTATGATCGCGACCGGCGGGATGCTGGGGCTTTCGCTCGCGACCACTGAATCGCGCCTGTTCCACTGGCGTCTGCTGGCGTGCCTGACTCTGGCCACGCTGTTTCTGGGCGAGCAAAGCTACGGCATCTGGTGTCTGGCACATATTCCCCAGCGTCCGGATTCCTCGATGAACGCCGTCGCAATGATGATGGCGATCTTCCATTGCGCATCGACACTGGCGATTTCCCTGCTCATTGCCTATGCCAGTGCCCACACCACTCCGGCTCAGCCTCCCGCCGAGAGCAAGTCCATCCTGAAGATCTGCGCTATCTACTGGTACGGCCTCGGCTTCACCTGGACCTTCCTGCTCTGCCTGTTTTCGCTAATTTAGAGTATCAGGTCGGCAATATCAGTATCGGCATGGCAGACCCCGTCCTGCCTCCCCGGCGAGCACATGATCGGTCACACTGCTTTAGAATCGATGCTGCGGGAATTGCTTGTTGCTCTGGAGGGCCCAGTTTTGTCGATTTCCAAAATCGCACTTCTACTATCAGGCTTGATCGGAGTCTTTCTGGTCATCGGAGGCAGCCTGTTCCTCGCTGTTCCAGAGCTTGCCATTTCCTTGTTCGGGCTGCAGGCGGAAGACCAGCGACTGATCAGGCTCGCAGGAGCCCGGGAACTCGCGTTAGGAGTGGCTCTCACGGTCCTGGCAATCCGTCAGGAGCCGCGACCGCTCTCTATTTTGATGTTGGCCGTCGGCGTCGTTCCAATTGTCGACGCACTGGTTGTCTGGCAGTCTTCGGGGCTGATGCTTGCGATGATCCACCTCTGCGCGATTCCGTTGTGCTTTGGTCTTGGAATTCTGCTGTGGCGAAGTCAAAAAGTCTGATGGAATTCCTCTCAGAGGAACCACCGCAAAAAAAGGCCAGCCGCATTGAGTGAGGCTGGCCTCTTTTGTTGGGTTTAAATCACTTCGAAGTGAGGTCGAAGTCAATTTTGTTCGAACCCTTCTTCACTGTGCTGCGAAGTTCGCCGCCGGACTGATATTTCTTGGGGATTTTCACGTATTCAGGCGGTTCCTGTCCGGCGGCTTTCAGTTCTTCCAGCTCGCTTTTCGACAACTTGGCCGTTGAGATTTCGACCTGATGTTCCCCCAGTAGTGCACCATTCTGTCTTGCGGTGAATCGCAGAGTGTACTTTCCGTTCACGTCTGTCGCCCCATAGGAAGGGCTTCCGCCTGGCTCAACAGGGATGTACGTCAAAGTCGCCCCGGCGACTGGCTTTCCATCCAGACGAACGACACCGCTCACGTCTGCCAGCTGCGGGCCAGACTGTCCACATCCCACCACGAAGAAGACCACGAGAATACCGAGTGAGTGAAGCAACTTTGAAAAGAGTCGACGGTCCATGAAATCAGCGCTGCGATTCAGAGTGAAAAGGGAACAACCTTGGTGAGGTGATGTCTGAGAGTGAAACGGAAAAGAGGCTTCAGGGCACGTCGCCAGTGACATTCACAGCAGTCAACTGGCGGCATCGAACTGACCAGACCAGCTGCGCGTATTGAGCAGGAATCACTCGGAGCCGACTGCCTTAGAACTCGTCGACTGGCTGACCGTCTGCGATCGCGGACAACCGCTGATAGGTACCGAACGGTCCATTCACGTTATTGTTAGCATTCGAATAGCCAGTATTGGTGTGATGAATGTTCTCGCTGATGAAACGAACGGATCCGTCTCCCATCAGGAACTGTCCCCCACCGATGTGGGCACTATGAAATGCTCTGTGTAACAGCGCTCCGCCAACGGGAGCATTCAGCTTGTACCGGGTCGCACGGACGTGAGCGAATGGACCCGTCTGATTGGCTCCGACGTTTGAGCAATTTGCTCCGCCGTTCTGAGAGGCGGCACCGTACAGGAATTGCCGTTCTGAACCGTAGTTCGTTCCTCCAATGCTCTGAACGGGAATGTAGCTCACTTCTCCGACGATGATCGTGTTAGAGGTTCCGTCAGTGATCTCGGCAATGCGTCGTGTCTTGTTCACCACGAAGAGGCCGTTATTCCGGGCAGGAGTCGTGATCGTTGAGTTGGTGTCATCACATGCATCTCCGTCAAAGGAACCCATGACACCTGCATAGTTCGTCAGTGCGATTGCATCCGTGTACCCGACCGCCCCGACGTCATAAATTGAAGTGGTTGCCGGCCCGACATCGCTCGCACAACGGAAGACTTCCAGCGAAGTCGCAATTGCCCGATTGTTCCGCCCTTCAGGATCACTGGCCGCACCCGGTGTCCCATGTGGGGCATAGTTGAAGTTGAATTGATTGTAGAGGGCCCCCTGATCCAGCTGAGGGAGGATCTGTGCTGTCCATGCCCAACCTCCATCTCGGAGAGCCCCGCCCCCTTTTCGGGTGTCGATGTAACCTGGTGGGAAGACCCCATAGATGTCGAGATAGTTGTGAAGAGCCAATCCGATCTGCTTCAGGTTGTTTCGGCACTGGCTTCGGCGAGCGGCCTCACGGGCTTGCTGGACGGCTGGTAACAGCAATGCGATTAAAACCGCTATAATCGCAATAACTACCAACAACTCAATCAAGGTAAAACCGTGATTTCTGCGTTTGTGTGTTTCCACAACCGACTCCTCAGATGCAAGTTACGCCGAGTAGTTCCGACGAGAAGCTCGAAAAATAATATCACTACCAATCTAGTCGTGATATTATCGTCTTCCGCAATTCGTGCAACTACAGAAATCGTGCAGAACGGAAAATTTTGTCGCTTCGGACACATCGGGAGGGACTTGTGTTCGGTCCCTGCGACCTCGTCGGAAGCCCTTTGACGTTATTCAATGACAATGTCGAGGAGCGGTCAGCGGCTCACTGGAGCACCTGCCTTCTTCATTCGACCGGCTTTCGGCCCCTTTCGATGCGGCAGTGTCGTTCGCGGTCGTCTCAAGGAACGTAAACGCGACATGTCAGGTCGACTGCGGCATCATGATCCATGGGGTGGACGGAGCGCAGGTTCCGTGTCCGAGACGAGTCTTGTCTCAAAACTTCGCCGCTCCGTCTCATATTCCCTCAGGTGCTTGCTGGCCGTTTGTTTCTGTCCAATGAACCACCATTGGAACGCCCCCGCCATGAACATGTTCATCAGCAGCATTGGCAAGAAGTCAGGGAAAGGAAGCATTAGCGGAATCAGGGCCGTCAATCCCCACCAGAATCGGCAGTTCCATTTGAGGACAGTGGTAAACTCCTTGTCCTTCAAATTCAATTGAGCATATCGGGCGTCCAGTTCTTCTATTGAATTAGCCTCACCTGACAAGGAGAAGTCACGCAACTTTTCAGGGGTCACTACAGATCTGATGAACGCATCGATCTCGTCGGAAGGCGGTCCCTTCCAGTTCTGGGACTGACCTCCGTGCGGTGTTCTCACCCGAATGAGTCTGACGTCCTCGTCCGGTAGGGTCAGGATGAGTTCCCGGAAGTCTTGGCGTTGTTTTTCGACCCGCCAGATGGTGAGCGAAACGGCATCTGCCCAACGGTAACTTCGTTTCTCTCGCTTGTTCAGTATCTCAACGCCATCTGCGGAGAGATGAACGCGATGTCGGTCAGGCCATTTCATTGAAAGGGTGAGCACCTCAGGGACACGAGACGGCACAGGCTGAACCCAGACCGAGGAAATGGATGCTGAAACCGCCTTCCGATCACCTTCATCGAGCAGTTCGAAGTTGAGTTTCTGCTTCCACCAATATCGATGAGGCGTCAGGAATTCGTGCTGAGAGCGTCCCCCCTGCACTGTTCCGGATTGAAACTCATCCCACGACCACAGGTCCCACATCCAGAGAAATCGCCGGCCGACACCGGCGTGGTCGATGCGAATGCGTGTCAGCAGGAACTGACTCAGCCAGATTGCAATCCCCAGCAGAATGCAGACCGAGACAGCGGTGTCCACCGGCCCTCGCCGCTGAATGTGAATCCCGATGTACCATGCGATGGGTGCGAGAAGAACGAGCCCACCAATCGCCCAATAAAGTGCGCGACGGTATTCGCTCGCGAGAAAGAACAACCGCTCGTCCTGCGTGTGATGACCGTCGCTGGGTTTGCTGGTTGTTGACATCTCGCTCCCTTCAGGGCCCCTTCGAAGGCCTCGAAGGTGAAACGTCGCGATGGCCAAGTTGGATGAAACTTTTCGCCCGATGAGTTTGGAAACTCACTTCTTGGGTCGGCAGGTCGACATCTTCATCGATAGCGTTGCCCGTGTGCCATGCTCATGTCGCGGCAGCAGCATGAGCATGCGAATGTCAGTTCAGCAATGTTTGTTGATTTACCCCCCACCAATTCTGTCCGAATCGAGCCGCCAAGGCAGTTCAAACGCCCCGGAGTTGTAGTACTCATGGCAACGCAGACTGAATACGCAATTGCGTCATCCACGGCGATGATAAGCGTTCAGAGGCCAAGGTGTCGCTGATTCATGTTCGCTCTGCTAGCGCGATGCGAACATGGCACCTGGCAACCTTTCGGTGAAGTCCTCAACGGTACGGATGAATGCCTGTGTATTTTGCTGGGAGCTGGGCTTATTTCGCCCGGAGATCAATCACAGAAAGCACGGGGAGGTGGTCGGATGCGACCGGTTCATTGATGATCTTCTGTTCCTTGATCGAGAGTTTGTCGGAATCGTTAATCAGGACGTAATCAAGTCGGATTCGGGGTTTGTTGGCCGGGAAGCTCGGGCCCTGAACGGAATCGACACCGGTCCAACCTTGGCGGAAGAGGTCCATCACAGGACTTTCTGGTTTGGCATTAAAGTCTCCTCCGATAATCACCGGATGCTTTCTTCCTCCGAAGATCGTTTTTAACTGGTGCGCCTGCTTCAGACGGCTTTCGTCATTGTCATGAACCAGATGCACTGTCGCGATGATCACCCTTTGACCTTCTACGTCGATTTCATGCTCTGCCGCGATCCGCTGCTCGGCGCCTGGCTCGCCGTCGAGTTTGTGAATGATCGAGTTCTTCAGTGGGAATCGGGATAAAACTGCCTGTCCATAATGTCCACCCTGAAGTGGAATTGCCGGAGAAAACTTCCCTTGCAGGCCCGTCAGTCGCGCCAGTTCGTTAGTCTGGTCGACTCCTTCCGTCCGCTTTGTGTTGAAGTCAACTTCCTGCAGGAAGACGACGTCTGGTTCCAGATTGCGGATGGCCTCTGCAATTCGCGGAACATCCAGCTTCTGGTCCAGCCCGCGACAGACATGGATATTGTACGTGAGCACGCGAAGCGGAATTTGCGCATCACTCAAACGGCACATCAGCAGGCAGCTCAGGGAGACAACGGCTCTGAAAAGGATTTGCATAACGATTCCTGACCGTGATGAATCAAGGTGATGAATGAGAACGGTTGGCTGACCAAGCTTACGGGATGTGCCGTGCTCATGTCGCGTCAGCAGCATGAGCATGCGAACGTTGATCCGCTGTTGTCATCGGGCGGGGCGTCAGGTTGCACGTGGCTTAGTTGATTTCTTGCTGGTGATCGGTTCCGTGCGTTCCCATGTTGCGATGGGGCCGGGTTCGATTTGGAACAGCGAGTGCCATTCCACCCGTTGCGTGTTTCGCCATTGTTCAAAGATCGTCGGGTTACGAATGGAGAGCTTGTTCAGCAGGTGGGTCCATTCATAGTTCAACTGGCCTTCCGAGACGGTGATGAGCGCCACTTCACAGGTCGGGCCGATCTTAGTGGCGTCGAATGAGTACCCGCGTGCGAGGGCTTCTTCGTGCACGCACTTCAGGTAAGAACTGATCGCGAATTCCGGTTGCATGTGAGCGCGGAATCGTTCGAGCTGCGGATGGTGGTGGTATCCCTTTGTCTTCCCGAGCAGGACTGCCTGTGCCAGCAGGGCTTCGCGCCAGAGAGCCACGAGCCCTTGCGGGTCGAGATATTTCGGATGCAGAGACCAGAGTCTCATGTCGTTTGCCTGCAGGGATGAAATGGGAATTGGGAGACTCGGTGAACCAGTCTCGCAGGAATTCTGCGGTTCCGCCATCATCTTGAGTAGACGAATGACAGTCGCGTACACTGCGGCGATGTCTTATGTCATGGTTGATGTTGAAGCGGACGGCCCGATTCCTGGCGACTACTCAATGGTCTGCTTCGGGGCCATTATTGTCGAGCCAGAACTGAACCGGACTTTCTACGCCCGACTGCGTCCGATCTCAGACAAGTTCATCCCGGAGGCACTCGCAATCAGCGGCTTCAGTCGAGAAGAGTGCGAGACGTTCGATGACCCGAAAACGGTGATGGAACAGTTTCGCGACTGGATTAATGCCAACTGCCGCAGCCGACGGATATTCGTCTCCGACAACAACGGGTTCGACTGGCAGTACATCAACTGGTACTTCCATCATTTTCTGGGAGAGAACCCGTTCGGCTTCAGCTCTCAGAATCTGGGCTCGATGTACAAAGGCTTCAAGCAGGATCAGTACGTCAACTTCCGGCATCTGCGGAAGACGAAGCATACGCACCACCCGGTCGACGATGCCCGGGGAAATGCCGAAGCCATGCTCGCGATGAAAGAGATGGGGATGAAGCTGAGTTTCAAATAGCCGCCTGCCCCCGTGCCTGTCCTCTACTCGTGATTCAATGAAAACTGCCCTCTCGGTGTGAATGATCACACCGGAGGGCAGTTTCTTTTTCAGCTCTCAATCGTCGGTCTTTAGACTTCTTCAGGCAGGACGAATGGAGCGCGGTAGGTTCGCTTCACCAGAGCATTCGCGGCGGCATTGCCAGGGAACGACTGGGTGGCCGGATCGAATTCGAGTGCGGCTCCGAGAACCATGCCCGGCGTTGAGCCCGGAATGTTGTTATTGGCGAGGTGCTCGACCAGGCGCTTGCCGGTTTCACCGAACAGAGCGTCCGACTGAATCCGCTCGTTGGCTTCGTCCACGGTCAGGCTTGATCCGAGACGCTGCGAGATGTTCCCGAGGTGGCACATGCTTGAGCTCAGATGGCCGTTCGGAACGTCGCAGTTCAGTTCATTCGACTTGCGTGAACGCATCGCGGCGATGAAGTTCTCACGGTGGAACTGACGTGCTCCGTCGGCTCCGAGGCTTCCTTCGATCTTGCGAATCTCTTTGCCGTCCTTGTCGAACAGGGTGCCTTTGTCGAATCCGACATAGCTGCCGTTTTCGCACTCAACAACCATCCCGACACTCGCGTCACGGTACTTGTTGTTCTCGTTCGTGCCTGCTTTCGCTGGAAGGTTGCGGATCTCCATCACGATTGGAGCGGGCTCGTAGCCGTAGTGGATGATGTGGGAGTTCGGAGTCTGACCATTGTCATCCCAGCCGAACCGGCCACCCATGCTCCAAACCTTCTTCGGGAGTTCTTTCACTCCCAGTACGGTGCGGGCGAGATCCAGCACGTGAGGACCGTTATTCCCCAGCTCGCCGTTCCCGGTTTCCCAGAACCAGTGCCAGTCATAGTGGTACTTCTCGCGTTCGATCAGCAGCGGAGCCGGACCTGACCAGAGGTTGTGGTTGACGGTTGCAGGTGGTTTCTGCGGACCTGACGGTTTCCCAATTGGCTGGCGACGAGAGTAGAACAGAACGCGGACGTTTTTGATCTTGCCGAGTTCGCCTTCACGGATGCTCTTGAGGCCCTCCTGCATGAACGGCAGGCTGCGGCGCTGGATTCCGACCTGAACGATCCGCTTGTACTTGTCTGCAGCGGCAATCATCTGGTTGGCTTCCCAGATGTTGTAAGAGCATGGCTTTTCGACGTAGACGTCTTTACCGGCCTGACAGGCCCAGACGGTTCCGAGTGCGTGCCAGTGGTTAGGCACGGCCAGCACGACCGCGTCCACGCCGGGATCATCGAAGACTTCTCGCAGGTCTTCGTACTTCTTGATCGCTCCCTGCTTCTTTTCGACTTCTTCAGCGCGGGTGCCGAGCACCTTGCTGTCGACGTCACAGATTCCGACAAGGCGGACGCCCGGGATCTGAGGGAAGCCATTGATGTGCGTTTTGCCGATCCCATTGCCGCCGATCACGACGACCCGGATATCAGAGTTCGCGCCCATGACGCGCGACCATGGAGCAATCATGGCAGCAGCGGCAGTCGTTGCCAGAAAATTGCGGCGAGTCAGACGAACCATAACCAACTTTCCCTGTACAGAGATTTGAGGAGTAACCGGTCACTGGACCACCGCCTCGCTCGACCCTAACTCCGGGACCGCCTCAACTGTTTCATGAAACCATCGAAGATGCCCGGATGCCCGCACAATCACGAGCCCTGTTGAGGCTCGCGACCGCGTGGCGAACGGTGTCAATTCTGTCTTTCGATCAATACTTACTTGGCTGCAGTCGACGAAAACATCTTCACCGGCTTGCCGCCCTGACGATGGCTTTCGTTCGCGGCTTCCATGAAGCCGAGAATTTCCAGACTCTCCTGGGAAGAGACGGGAGGCTTTCCTGTCTTGAAGAATTCGACGATCTGCACCAGTAAAAGGTCGTAGTCAACTTTCACAGGTCCGCCGTAAATTGCTTTCGCTGTGAAGACTGTTGCTCCGAAGCCGCTTTTCCCGGTGCGAATTCCACGGAAAGTTCCGATTCGGCCATCTTTCCAGATGCCGGTGACGACATCTGTTCCTTCTGTGCGAATACAGCTGACGGATTCACAGCCTGGTCCCATCACTGCAAACAGCGTTTCGACGCCATGGATTCCATACCAGAACAAATCTGGATGTGACTCCTGTCGGGCACAAGGACTATAGGCATCACAACCGACGACGCCACCCTGTTTTGTCCAGGCAGCAAGTTCGGTGCAATATCGCAGTGATGAGGAAGTGAAACAGGGAACGCCAGCCTTTGCTGCGTCCGCGAAGATCTCCTGTCCTTCAGCTACCGAAACCGCGAGCGGCTTATCAATGAAGAGCGGCTTCCTTCCGGCGATGACCGCCTTTGCCTGCTTCAGGTGGACGCGACCGTCGACGCTGTTGATGATGACCGCATCAACCAGCGGAAGCAGTTCTTCAATCGATCCGACAATCTTGACGCCGGAATCAGCGATCGTTTTGGTATAGCCTTCGACCCGATCTGCACTGGTCGGAAGGTCAGGGCTACCGCCCGGGAATGCGACGACGACTCGCACGCCTCCCAGACCGGGCTTGGATGGCTCTGCATTCAGCGACTTTGTGAATGCCGTGGCGTGGGAGCTGTCGAGACCGACCAGACCAATCTTGATCACAGCGTCGTCTCCCTGAGACACAGACACACTAAAGGTTGAGACCAGAGCCAGGGCCAGCAATGTGGCGAACGATCGTCGAGCAATTTGCACGTGAGACTCCCGCGAGTTTAATCCGCGTGAAAAGTCGGATCCGGCCAACGCCCGCCGTCCATTATGGAGCGGCAGGAAACGCTTCGGACGCGACTGAGATATTTCGTGGTATCACCCACTTCTCCCGACGAGCGTAACAAAACGTCCCGTCGCATGCTACTAAATTCTCCCCACCTCACTGCCCGATCGTGACCGGGTCGACTATGAGAGGACCTGCTGGCGTTGGGTTTCTGTCCCTTCGTAAACCGCTCGGAGAAGCCGCTCCATCTCTGCTGTCATGGGCTGTCCCCGACGGGGCATCGCGATTTTCGCAGTCGCGATCCCACTCTCGCACCCATCTGGCAGTGCTTCGAGTCGGCCGTGCCAGACTCGGCTGAATGAGGGAACAAATTTAGGCAGCAGCTCTCCCCCGGGAAGGATCAGGCTCATCACGCCGATGGAAGATCCCGTGTTGAACAGGCTGCACAGCGCGGTTTTCGTGTGATCTCCGATGAATGTTCCGATCTTGTTCAACCCGGTGTCGATCTTGGTGCCCTGAAGCGGGACACTGACGTTGGAGTAATCGTTCTTCAGATCGCTGTTGGTTGTCAGCGCCCCCAGATTGACCCAGGGGCACACATATGAATGACCCAGAAATCCATCGTGATACTTGTTGGCGAACCCATGCAGAATCGATTCTTCGATTTCGCCTCCGACACGGCAGGTCGGACCGAAGGTGCAGCCTTCACGCACGTTGGCTCGGAACAATTGTGTTCCCGGTCCGATGTAGGCAGGCCCTTCAATTCGGGTGAAGGCCTGAATTCGCACGTCACGGTCAATCCAGACCGGGCCTGATGTGGCGTCGATCACGACAAACGGGTCGATGCGGGCCGTGGCGTCGATATGGACCTGATCAGAAGGACCAATCAATGCGATTCGAGAGTCCGACGTTGTATATGTTGAGGGCTTCGCTCGCGCGGCAAAGTCGAGCGACAGCCATTTCCGGTTCTGTGAAATCAAATCCCATGGATAGTTCAGAACGGTGCCTGAAACCGACTGCTTCTTCTTTTGTTGCAGCGCCTGAGAGATCTGTTCGTCCGTCAGCTGCCCTGATTGGCGCGGTCGATCTTCGGGGTCAAGAACGAAAGCAGCCCAGGTCTCACCGATCCAACCGGCCATGCCTGGCTTGATCTTCTTCAGCTGAGCGGCTTCGAGCAGGCATCGCCCGTTGACGACGAGAGTCTGCCCTTCTTCCAGCCAATCCGGCTGATTCACGCGAGCCGCAGGGAACTCTGCCTGATATGCCTCGGCCAGAATCGGGCGAATGACGACCGCCCATTCTGATTTGCTGAATTGGGAGAGAATCCGCTCCCGACTCGAGTAGTGCCCGCAAAGCAGTTCGAAGATCGGGCGGAGCAACGCGAGCGGCTCGAACTGACTCGCGGTCTTGTCTTCGTAGAAAAGAATTCGACGCATGCCCTGACTCCCTGAGAGCAGTGGTTTTCTACCGAGAAGCCGCGGAGTGCGGAGTACGAACGCTGATCATTCAAAGACGCTCCGATCTGATGGTCGCCGTCGATCGCCTCACCCAAACGCGAAGCAGCGGTGAGAAATGACACATTCAGGCGACTGTTCTCACCGGTTCCTGATCGTCAGGAGCTCTTATCGGTGAATTTTTGCATTGCGGCTGACTTTAATCGAAACGGAATGATCTTCACAGGCCATGGCTGCCGATCTTCAGCGTAGAGAACCACCATGTTAATCGTCATATCTTGACACGGTCGATGGTGCAGTCCTACTGTTCTCCCGCCCGAAAAATTTCAAGGGTTCCTGCCGGTAGCGAATGGAGTCGCTCATGTCGCAAATTCTTTCCCTGTCACGTTCTCCAGATCCCGCTCCCGTTCCGTTGATCGATCTCGTCGCGCAGTATCAGACGATCAAAGAGGAAATTCAGACTGCCGTCAATCGAGTATTCGAGCGACAGTCCTTCGTGCTGGGGGAAGAGGTCGACAATTTTGAATCAGACATCGCAGAATACTGCGACGCGCGTCATGCAATTGGCTGTGCTTCCGGCACCGACGCCCTGGTTCTGGCTCTGATGGCACTGGGAATTGGTCCCGGCGATGAAGTCATCACGTCACCATACAGCTTCTTTGCAACGGCGAGCTGCATTGTTCGACTTGGGGCCCGCCCGGTTTTCGTCGACATCGACCCAGAGACATACAACCTCGATCCAGAGGCTGTTGAAGCGGCTGTCACCCGACGGACACGAGCCATCATTCCGGTTCATCTGTACGGACAATGTGCCGACATGGACCCCATCTGGCGCACCGCCGTCAAACATCACCTTCCGGTCATCGAAGATGCCTGCCAGGCGATCGGCTCGACCTACCATGGACGCAAAGCCGGCGTGTTGGGAACCATGGGCTGTTTCAGCTTCTTCCCGACCAAGAACCTCGGCGGTGCTGGGGACGGCGGATTGATCACCACCGATGATCGCGACCTGGCTGCACGCCTGAAACGCCTTCGGGTGCATGGCGACTTCGGCGGCTATAACCACATTGAAGTCGGTCTGAACAGCCGCCTCGATGCTCTGCAGGCAGCCGTTCTGTCGGTCAAATTACGTCATCTGGAAACATGGTCGGAAGCGCGTCGCCTGAATGCTTCGCGTTACCGTGAGATGATGCACGCGGAGGGAATTGATCAGCTGATTTCGCTGCCATCTGAATCTCCCGAAGTCCACCACATCTACAATCAGTTTGTCGTCCGGGTTCACGGAGGCAAGCGTGATGAAGTCATGGCCGGCCTGAAGAAACAAGGCATCGGTTGTGCGATTTACTACCCACGTCCACTGCACCTGCAGGAATGTTTCTCTTCTCTGCAGTATCGTGCGGGGCAACTGCCGGAAGCCGAGCGGGCGGCCAACGAAACGATCGCCTTGCCGATCTTCGCTGAGCTTGGTCTGGAGCGGCAGGAACGCGTCGTCGCGACATTGAAGAAGGTTCTCGCCGATGTCGGAATCCGCCACGCTCAGCCAATGCGTCGCGCAGCGTAATCGGTCCTCTATTGCAGAGGACAGACTGTCTAACCTGCGATGCTGAAAACAAAGATCCCGGTTTCTCACATCGAGAGACCGGGATCTTTTTGTTGATGTTACAGTCGAAGAGATCAGCGTCCCATTAGATCAGCGGGCCTATCTGTCGTCAGATGTA
Source organism: Planctomycetota bacterium (assembly GCA_023417655.1). Lineage (GTDB taxonomy): Bacteria > Planctomycetota > Planctomycetia > Planctomycetales > Planctomycetaceae > Planctomicrobium. The sequence continues at coordinate 118,367 of JAEZFD010000007.1, forward strand.
AGGTCTGCCGCTGTGGAGGCGTGTGGTTTACCATTTGTCTTCTGCTCAATGTGTTCCGGGTGATCTGGATCAGTGAAGCGGATCAGCGCCTCGGGCAGTTCGACACCGCCAATGTCCTTCATCACCTGCATCATCGGTGGAAGCGTCTTGGCCATCCCGCGAATGAAGTCGGCCGTGTTCGAGCGACCGTTCTCGCCTCCATTTTCCCAGACAACGATCTTGTCGAACTTGATGTTCGAGATCGCCTTGGCAGACGCCTCAGCCAGGTTGTCGAGATGCTCCAGCATCATCATCTGGAAGGCCGCATTGGAACTTCCACAGGCACTGACGATCTGCTTGAGACCCTCCCCTTTCTTCGCGAGAATCTCATACTGACCTCTGGCCTCGGCTTCGAGTCGGGCATAGATGGCGTCGGCTTCAGCTTTCGCATTGATGCGAATTCGTTCCGCCTCTGCTTCCGCGTCGACCATGATCTTTGATTTCTGTGCTTTGGCCGGAGCTTCCAGCTTGGCACGCTGCTCGGCTTCAACTCGCTCTGCTTCTGCAAGTGCGGCCTTGGCCAATGCCCGGTTCTGGATCTCCTGCACCGCGGCTTCCGCTTCGCGCTTCCGGGCTTCACTCAGCTGATATGCTTCCGCACGACGGACACCGAGTTCTGCCTGCGAGGCCACGATCTTGGCCTGAGCTGCATTCTCCCCTTCGACGGCAGAGGCTTCCGCGTCGGCGATCTTGATACGCTTCTGCTGTTCGGCTTCTTTCTCGCCGACCATCGCGAGCGCATCGGCTTCGGCGACTTTCACTCGCTTGGTGCGATCTGCATCCTTTTCTCCTGCGACTGCAGCCGCGTCGGCTTCAGCGATCTTGATTCGCTTTGTTCGCTCCGCATCCTTGACGAGAGATTCACGTTCGAAGGCGGCGCGTTCTTCTCCGTAGACGCGTTCTTTCTCCAGCTCAGCGAGTCGCACGGTCTCATCCCGTTCGGCTTCCCGGGTTCCGATCGAACGATCACGGGTGGCACTCGCGACCTGAATCGCTTTATCTCGATCTGCAGAAGCGACGCGGATCTCCCCCATACGGACGTTATCAGCAACATCCCCTCGGGCTTTCTGAATCGCTTCCGATGCGGCTTTCTGTCCGATCGCGTCGATGTATCCGGACTCGTCCGTGATGTCTGTGATGTTCACGTTGATCAGCTGGAGCCCGATCTTGTTCAGCTCGGATTCCAAGTGCTCCTGAATCTGATGCAGGAACTTGTCACGGTCACGGTTGATCTCTTCGATTCCCATTCCGGCGATGACCTGACGCAGGATACCGAAGATGATTTCTTCCGCTTGTTTGCGAATCTTGTCGACCGACAGCCCCAGCAACCGGATGGCAGCCTGCTGCATGACCGCCGGTTCAGTGCTGATGGCGACGGTGAACACACTGGGGACGTTCACCCGAATGTTCTCGACAGACAGAGCCCCACGGAGAGGGATCTCGATTTGAATGGGCTCAAGGCTCAGATAGTCATAGTCCTGAATGAGCGGCACAACGAACGCGGCACCCCCGTGAATTGTGGTCGCGGCTTTGCCTTTCCCGGTGCGTCCATAGATCACCAGTACGCGGTTACTGGGACAGCGTTTATATTGCCGGGCCAGCATCAGCACGAATGTGAATGCACTCACTGCCAGGACCACCACGATCATGGCGCTCCAGAATTCAGGACGCTGGATCAGCGTCTCAAGATTGGTTTGGGCGAGGAGAACCTGCATCGGAGCGATCCTATTTCAGGAGGTCAATAACGTGAACGGCGCGGACCGTTCTGTACTATGGCTGCGCAATTGAACACATTCTGGTAATCCGATTCGTTTCCAGCGTCGGACCATCCGACAGTCTCGGTCTGGAGGCCGGAAAAGCCGTCTGGTCCGGTTGTAGTGAAGCAGTAGAGGCGTTTTGTCTGACCCCAGCCCCGAGCCCATCTCACAACTCTCGCCCTGCACTCGAAGGAAGGTTGAACTCAGAGCGGTGCGGAGGTCCCGTGACAGTGCCTCGACAGGCGGTCGGACGTTCTTTCAGTCAGGCGTGAATCGGTTCGATCTCGACGACGTTGCTGGAGACCAGCCCACTGATCCGGACCTTTGTTCCTTTCGGAATCGCATTGGTCCCGGGGGCCACGGCTGTCACCTCTTCAAGGCGTCCCTGAATTTCCAGTTGGACCTTTCCGACGCGCCGTTCGCCTTCCGGAATTGCGAGACTGACAGTCGCATGGTGACCGACCGCATGTTGAATCTGCAGTGTGCTGTTCTGCCCGAGTTGATGGAACGATTGCATCAGCCAATGGACACCGAACAGTGCAATCGCTCCACTGGGGATTGCGAACAGGAGTTGCTGCGCAGGATCCCATCCCGAACGATTGGCTACCATCCCCGCCAGCCCGAAGAAGGTAAATGCTGCCACCAGCGTGCGCATCGAGATGACGCCAAATAGCCACGTGACATAATGATTGCCTGAACCATCGTGGGCATCGGACGACGCATGCCCCTGCCCGAACCCCGAGTGATCGGAGTCAACATCCACGGTGTGTCCCGCATCGCCAAGCCCCAACAGCGACAGGACAAACTGACAGAGAATGAAAGTCCCGCCGAACAGGGCACAGATGAGAAACAACGTTTCCATAATCTTGGCTCCAGATGCGGGTGGTGAAGTCTCAACTCGGCGGCATCATCAGAATGCTGATGACTGCAATCTCACGGCATACAGATCTCTCTGACAAGGCTTTACAACAGGTTGATTTAAACCCTGTTCGTCGATGTCAGCCGTCTTTGATTTCCCGGAGCGTGCTCCTCGCGGATCACGCTGACAAATTAGATCAAAGACCACCTCGATCGTTTCGTTGGAAAGTCTTCCTCTGCGCTGAGAACGAAGAAGTTTTCGGTGCGGTTCATCAATCTTGTCTGAATTCGATGGAATTCACAAACCGCAGGGTGAATTGAAGTCGTTTCATTCGCTTGCGATTGGATCGCCAGCGCGGGGGGACTCATGGAGTACATGAGCTGGGAGCCGAGACGACCTTGTCAAACGAAAAGAGGCCGCGTGACATGCACGCGGCCCCGGCGAACTTCAAATTGTTCAGCGTCCAGGCAGGTTAGATTGCCATCAACTCGCGAACGCGGTCATCAGGTGGCAGGTTGATCGAAGCGCCGTCCAGTGGGGCAAACTGACCGGTCTTTGGCGAATAGCTGAAGACCTTGCCGGTATGGAGTTGATAGACCCAGCCGTGCAGATTGATGTCCTGGCGGGCAATCGCTGCTGCGACAGAAGGATGAGTCCGCAGGTTCTCCAATTGCACCAGCACGTTCTCTTCGACTGCCAGTGTCAGCCGTGCGGAAGGATCGGTGATTTCCTTGTAGTTCTCGTCGATGATCCGACGGGTTGCCTCAGCATGCTGAAGGTATGACTTCACCGCCGGCAAACGATCGAGTTCTTTGCCGTCGAGAATAGCGCCCATGGCTCCGCACTGAGAGTGGCCGCAGACAATGATGTCTTTGACCTTCAGCACCGAGACGGCGTATTCAATGGTCGCTGCCTCGCCGCCATGAACGGCTCCATAAGGGGGGACGATATTGCCCGCGACACGAAGAATGAATAACTCGCCGGGCTTTGTCTGAGTCAGCAGATTCGGACTGATTCGTGAGTCGGAACAGGTGATAAACAGAGCCAGGGGTTGTTGACCGTCAGCCAGCCGTTCGAAGAACTTCTGCTGAGTGGCGAAGACGTTTTCCTGAAACTGATGGATTCCGTGCAGTAACTGTTGCATCGCTCTCTCCTACCTGATTTCCCACCGAATACGAAAATGGAACGGGGGCGTCAGGGTTGAATCGAAAACTATGGGCGTACAGATTCGTCTGAGTAAAGAACAGACGACGTGATTGACTCGACAGCGGAACCGGGAAGTCGTCGCCGGGATCGATAAAGTCCTTGATCCCGTGGGTCTTCTGATGTCCGCATCTTATGACTTTGTTCTTTCAGAGCGCAAGGAACTTGACCTTGAGATCTGCTTTGAATCTGTCTCTGAGTGACCATCTGGGGCATTCCCCGATCTACGCAAGGAGATCTTGGACCGGGATGGCAGCACTCATCGTCGAGATCTTTACACCACTAAAGGAGCAAGCAACCCGCTCTTCCAGCGATGTCCTGATTCTGAATGACCGGACCAGAAATCGGAAACCTGTCTGGCGCCTCCACTGACTCGACCTGCATGCTGATGCCGGAGTTGAGTGCAGCGGAATGGGCGAGAACGTGACCCGATGCCATCGGCCCGTCGAGAGGTCCAAAGCGACTCGTGCTCGGCTTTGGAAATGATTTCGCAGCTGAAATCAGAGAAAAAACCCGTGAGTACGCGGGGATTCGGAAGAATGAGGGCGGCGGCCATCAAAATGGCACACATCGCCCATCGAGTCCATTTGTCCCGCACGCTGGACCTCACTCTGAAACCTTTCCCATGAGAAACTTATTGTTAGAAAGTCGTAAGTTTCGGCTTGCATCCTATCGACCACCGATCCAGCCGCCAAGACGTGAATTCCGAATTTTCTCAAAGGGTCAGAAGTAATTCAGAAAGAGGTCTGCCTTGAGATTCCGGTCAAAGGGGATGCGTCGCGTGCGATCTGTAAATGAAAACAGCCCTGTCGGTTTCCCGCAGGGCTGGCGTGGATTGGGTTGTCATTCACTTGATTGAACGGCTTCCTTGCGAGGATTTCTTGTCACCGAACGTTACAGGTTCGGAACGCTCTGCCCGTAACCAACTGGCAGCTGCTGGGGCACGTTTGAGTTCATGTAGTAGTTGGTGTGCATTGGGGCTGGAAACCGAGGATCGTAGGTAGGAGCTGAGTTTCCCGGGATCTGGCTCAGGTTGTTGTAGGGGAGTGAGTTGTAATTCTGTGGGAACGTCGAGTTCTGGGGATACGGCTGGATTCGGTATTGATTCTGGTTCGGATGATCCAGTCGATTACGGGGAGGTCCGTTCACGATACCTTGCGGGTGATTGTGCCTCAGGTAATCCGGACGGCCAGTTGACCAATTCTGAACAGCAGTGCCGTTCTGGAGCGGGTAGGCCGGGAGTGTGTTCGGGGCACACTGCCACGTCTGATTGGCTGCGGGAGTTGCACAGCCGTTAGGGCCGCAAATGTTGTTGTTTGTCAGCTGCGTCTGGCCTCCCCAATTGAAGAGGTTTGGGAAAATCGACTGGGCCTGAGCCTGTTGTGTCGTCAACCCGATAGCGAGAGTCGTGGCCACCGTTGCAATTTTCAGAGCTTTCATTGGGTTTCTCCTGTGAGGGCTTTTGTTTCCTTTAGAACTGTGTGTTCTGAAAGATGCCAATGCACAGGAGATGCCAAACTTCTGCAGTTCACTTCGCTTGGTGCGGAAGTGTTTAGTTGCAAAGTGGTTGTGGTAGTTTGTGGTTGCAGTTGATCAAAGTGATGTCATTTAATTGTTGTCGAAAATGCACCATTGGTGTCGTCGGATTGTCGAATTTACATCCAACTAGGGAGTCGGGATATCAAATTGATTCATTTGTCGCTCTGACGAGCTGTGAGTGGCGTCTTTCTGCCGAAACGCGACTACAACAACATGCCTCCCCCTTGTTTTTACCCCTTCAATCTCGGGTGCTATTTCAAGTCGTACCACTCATCGCATTTCTCAGGGTCTTCCAAGTTGGTCCCGATAAACCCGAGTTGCTCCCGTCGCATTTTCACTCCATCACCGTACCCAGGCTCTTTCCAGCTCATCATCGCGGTCTCGACGTGACCATCCAGGTACGCAATGTTGGCCGTCGCTCCTCCATGGCGGAAATGAACGGTTGGCAGCGGAGAAGCGCCCCAGCGCGACGGCGGGTAGTCGCCCGGTGTCATCAGTAGCCAGTTCTCCTGCAGCTGTTGCACTGTGAAAGTGCTGTCGAAAAGCACTGCTGCGGAATCCGCAAAGGCGATGGTTTGCGACATGGAAGTCACGTCGCGGAAACGCTTGGTCAGAGGCAATTTTGTGGGGGTGGGGGGAAAGTCGTCGTTGTTCAGCCCACCGGGACGGGAGAGGTAGTTACCGTTGTACCCGAACCCACAGGCTGGTTTCTCATAGCGAATGTACTCCATCTGTGCGGGACCGAAATTCGGGCACTGGAAAGTCGGATAGCTGGCCTCGAGGTAAGGAGACAGGGGCCCCAGCGTGTAGTTGAGCTTCTTTGCGTTGTCTGGTTCGTCATAGTTGATCACGCCAAACCAATACTGTGCCTTGCCGGTCTCGGTTGAGGCCATGAGTCCTGACAGTCGCTTCGTGTCTTCAACAACGTACGGAACCATCGTTTCCTTGTGGACGTCGGCGTAGTTGTGGAGGGCGAGGATAATCTGCTTCAGTCGGTTTCGGCACTCCGTTCGGCGGGCGGCTTCGCGTGCCTGTTGAACAGCGGGGAGCAGCAGCGCGATGAGCACGGCAATAATGGCGATGACAACAAGGAGTTCGATCAGCGTGAATCCCCGTCGAACGGCACGCGCGGATTGTTGAGGGGCTGGAATGGTGGAGTCAGACATTGAATTCTGTGTTAAGCCACGGCGCGTCATTCGCGCATGGCTGCCTTGAAGAGTCGACGTTCAGCGTCGGGCGAGACGGACGGAAGAAGATGCTATGGGAAAGCATTCGGCGACGCCACTTTCCGAGCCTGTGTTCACCGGTCAGACCGCAGGAATGTCCCTGTATGCATGCGGTCGGTTGAGCAATGGATTCTTGTCGACGGATTGCTCTGGTGACGGGCGAATCGATCCGGTAAGGTCCCCAGCCTTATTGCATTGCATTCAACAGGAAGCCGCGTGTCACGATGAGTTTGTGGGAAATCATCCTGCTGGGGATTGTTCAGGGAATTTCTGAATTCCTGCCGATCAGCTCGGATGGCCACCTGGTGATTGTCGAGTCGCTTCTCGGCCACAACACCGAGAACCTGTCGCTCAATATTGCCCTGCACTTCGGCACGCTGATGTCGATTCTGTTGGTGTATCGGAAAGACGTGATCCCGGCCCTGCTGCAGCCGCGGCTGCTGATGGCTGTGATCGTTGCGACTCTGCCCGTGGTGGTTGCGGCACTCCTCTTTGGAGACGTCTTTAAGGAAGCCTCGAATAGCGCTTTCATTGCCGGCATTGGACTGCTCTACACGGCGGGGTTGTTATTCCTGACCCCCCGGATCGATCAGGGCCAGAAAGGGATTTCCGAAATTCGTCTCAGGGATGCACTGGTCATCGGTCTCCTCCAGGCCCTTGCCCCGCTCCCCGGTGTCTCGCGGTCCGGCAGCACCATTGTCGGGGCATTGTTGATGGGAGTCCGACGCGATGCCGCTGCGAACTTCTCTTTCTATATCGCCGTCCCCGCCATCGCCGGCGCTGTGACGAAAGAACTTCTCTTTGACCGTCCGCCGATGACGATCTCGCCATTCAATCTCGGAATCGGAATGCTGGTCGGTTTCGTGGTGGGCGTGATTGCACTGAAAGCCCTGCTACGGATCGTCGCCGCCCGCAAGCTGATCCGGTTCGCCTGGTACGTGCTCGTACTGGGAATCCTGACCATCATCGGCTCACAGGTCGGCTGGTTCGCATAGAGCATCCGGCGAGAGCCTGACCGAAGTCTGCTCAGTTTTGTAGGGTGCTCTCGACGCACGGATTCTGTGCTCTGATCGCTTCGACTCAGGTGGGTGGCTTGTCTCTGCTTCAGGGCGCGCGGGAATGGTCGTGTCGCCCAGAACAGTGATTCCCGGTGCGTCGAGACGCACCCTTTGAAACTATTTCCCGTCCAGGTTGCGGCCAAGATGAGCCCGCCCGACCTTCGAGAAGCGAGCGAAAATCACGCCCCTAAGGGCGTGCCACCCCGTCGCCAACGCCTGGATCAAGCTCAGAAGTCTTTACCCAATACGCGTGAAATAGCAATAGACAGACCGCTACATCTATCTACCCCGCCAAATTCGCTGATCGCTTGGAGACATCTCAAGACAGAATAGGTTTTGTCCGGCGGCACTTAGCTCAGTGAGTCAGGCGAGAGCCCGACCTGAACTTTAGTCCTGTCACGTAGCTTTCGAGTATGGATCTTAGGATGCGGTGGAGTCCAACGTCGTCACTACGACTTGACCATTTCTGATACCATTCAATTGAAACCGACTTTGAGCAGATTTCAATCACTAATGGTTCTTGGAATGCGAGTTCGTCGAGGGTCGCTCGCAATGGGCGTGTGCTTTCAAAGACGTTGATGAGATGCCTCTTGGACCCGCGCCAACCACTCCACATCCATGAATACAGTCGCCATTCCTGCTCCTTGTAGATTGGTCTGGTTAACCATTCTGCGACGTTCTGGTTCATGTTCCAGATATATCTGGTGACAATGCATCGTGGGGTTGTGCTGAAGAAGTCAGTGGTAATTGAGAATCTCATTCTCGGTAAAACCCGATGCAACAATTGCATGGGCGTTCAGTTAGAGGCGAACGGAAAAGCAGAAGAGCGGGCACCTGGCAAAGGTATTCTTAAATACATTCGATTTGCAATTTTGAATGAATACCGCCTTCGAAGTGCCGGGTGCCTGGGGTGACAGTCGGGGTTTCGAGTGCCACTGCTCTGTGAGACTCGCAGAGCAGAGGCACCCGGAAATCATGCTCTCAACAGGGGCACCCTGCCATTTCTTGGCTAGTTCTCGCCACAGCATCCGCAAAGTAACTAAATAGGACCTCCACGTCACCGGAGTGAGTTTTAAGCGGCTTTGGCGAAGGAGTGTCGCATATCGAGGTAGTGATTGTTATTCACCTCGAACCATTCATACGCCTGGTCGATGAGCTCTTCCAAAGTCTGGCATTTGTGGTTTCTCGTGATCGTCTCGTGCAGCTGCCACCAGACTCGTTCAATGGGATTCGTCTGAGGAGCATTCTTGGGAAGAAAGTGGACTTCGATCCGGTGACTCCATTTCTGCAGATAGGCTTTCACCGCTTTCGAGTCATGAAATTTGGCGTTGTCACAGATGACATGGATCTTCCGGAAGCCCCTGAGTCGGAAACGCAGGTCGTCCAGATGGGC
>JAEZFD010000008.1 GCA_023417655.1 Planctomycetota bacterium
ATGGCAAACAGGGTGACTGAGAGGTCACCATGTGGCGGTGGATCGTCCTACCGTTTTCGGCCTTCGATGATACTGACTTCTGATCCGGTAGGAACAACTTGAATGAGCTCGAAACCGGCTTGGTTGAAGAGTTCCCGGTACTCCTCCTCGGTGCGTTCTTTTCCGCCCGGGATCAGCAGCATGACCAAGTCGAGGAACTTGCCGGGGAATGGGTCGTTTCCTGGGGGAATGACACTCTCGACCACCAGCAGCTTGCTGTCGGCAGACATCGCACGGTGACAATGGCGGAGGATCGACAGGCATTTCTCATCGTCCCAGTCATGGATAATGTGCCGTAACACGTAAGCATCCGCCCCGGAAGGGACCGCTTCGAAGAAGCTCCCGGAAGTCAATGTGCATCGATTCTGCAAACCGGCAGCCTGAACCTTTTCGGCAGCCCGATCAACGACATGGGGCAGATCGAACAGAATGCCCTGCATTTGGGGGTACTTGTTCAGAATCTCAATGAGCTGCGAACCGTTTCCGCTCCCGATGTCTGCAATGAGTTCAATTCCAGTCAAATCGTAGGCATCCAGAATTGCGCTGGATTCTCGGCCATGAATACCGACCATCGCTGCGTCAAAGATTCGGGCCTTGTCAGGATGCTGTCCCAGGTATTCAAAAATCGGCTGACCAAATACTTTGTCAAAAGATGTCTTACCGGTGCGGATGCTGTAGTCGATTTCTCCCCACGTTCGAAACTGTTCATCACCGGACATCAATGCCAAGGCACGCTTGGAACCGGGAACATCGCTTCGCAGGGGTTCGGCCAAAGGTGTGAGAGAGAACTGGCGGGTCCCTGTCTCGGCGAAGATCCCCACGCTTGCCAGCGCCCGCAGTAGCCGATAGAGAGCACCCGGATCAGTGGAACTGGCACTTGCCAGTTCCTCCACTGACTTCGGTCCGTCCTTCAGAAGATCAGCGATTTCGAACTTTGCAGCTGCATAGATCGCCTGCGAGACCCAGTATCCGGTGATCATCTGGTCAAGCTGGTAGGGATTGGAGTGTTCAGCCATAGGTTCCTCGGTTCAGGTTGGTGCCCCTTTATAGCAGGCCTGAGAGAGAGAAGGAACGACTCACCGGCGCGCTGATTTTCCGGGCTGGCTCGGCTAAATCCAACTAATTCCCCTCTCGAAGGCAACTCAGGAGAGCGTGGAATTGCATCCGAGGTATGAGAAACCTCCTCGTGAAGACTAAACAATGAATCCTGGGTGATGCTGGAGAACTCCGAGAAGCCTGATACCTAAAGACCCGTGGCGGAATTTTCGAAGGTCCTGCCAACCAGCTTCATGCAGAGGCTCGATCCGCCGCACAGGAAAGTTCCCCAAAGGAGGTCGGCGATCGTGACAGACACAGGCCATTTCTCGAGGATCGAGTAATTTGTGAAATCATAAATTCCGTAAACAATGAATCCGAACAGCGCACCCCATCTGGCAGCTGCCAATAACGAAGTGGAACGCGCGGCGTGCGGCCCCACGAACAGAATGATTCCTGCCGGGATTAAGACATAAACGAAGAAGGCAGGCAGCAGACGGGGAGCGAATCCTTCTGGTCCCTGACGGATCAAGTCATGAAGTTCACGCTGATAAAAGCCCTTCATCACGATTCCGAGCCAGACGAAATCGGCGGCGAAGACGAACGCCGCCACTGCGACAAACTGTAAGACGATTTTCATTTCGCGTTGCCCTTCCTCTCTGATGGTGGGTTGATTTTGCCAGCGATCTTCAAGTGACTCTGCAGCTTTAAGATAGCGACTTCTTTAGACTTTGCCTCCACATCAATAGTGATCGGAAGGTTCAACCAGCTTCTTGGGAAGTCGCGAGGATCGATCTCGTCGTGATGCCGCTGGGGATGCGAACCTGACCAACCGTTGATTGGACTCGAAAGGTGAAAGAGCGGCTCGCGATTCCAGGTCGTGAGTGCCTGTTCGGTGGCAGCGGAGACCGATAACCCATCAGGACAGCAGCGGTGATGATGAACGTCATAGACCAGTGGGATTCCTGTGGCCCGACAGACAGGGAGCAGGTCGGACGGTGTGAAGACCCGATCATCATTCTCCAGAGTCAGTCTCGTGCGGACCTTCTCAGGCAGTCGTTCGATTTCCTGAGTCAACGCCATCAGAGCAGTGGTTTTGTCGCCGTATGCTCCGCCGCCGTGAATGTTGATCACATCGGCCCCGACCAGTTCCGCGAGTTCGGCCTGTGCAACCAACTCTTTCAGGGAACTCTCCACGACAGCTCTTCGCGGCGAATTGAGAACGACAAACTGGTCTGGGTGAAATGAGGTGCGAATCCCGTTTGCGGCAGCGAATGTGCGGCACTCCTCGAGCAATCCCATGATCGTTATTGATTCCGGGAGATCCTCGAGTTGATACCCGACCTGTGGATGAGTGCTGACCGGGAAGAATGTGCTCGCGATGCGGAACGCGCCGATCCCATTTCGTTCGCAGAATCGCAAAGTGGATCGCAACGAGCGGGCGTTGTGGAGACAAAGTTCACTCAACTTCCGCAATTGATCGGGCCGGGAGAGTCTGGCGAGATGCGTCGCGGTGGTCGTGCGAAACTTAATGGGCTCCTGAGAGAAGAGACAGCAGAGCCCGAGACGGCCGGGGAAAGGGATGGCTGGGGCGTCAAACTCTCTCGCACTCAATCGAATCGGTCCGACCGCCTCCGAGATTTGAACAGGTACCCCGCGCTGCGAAGCGAGCAGGAGTTCCTGATGGCAGAGTTGTTCTGCTGACTGCCTGACTTCCTCGACATGCTCCCGCCAGTCGGCTGGCCAGAGAGCTCTTGCCACTTCAGAAGGACAGATCGTCTTCCCGTGACGGCGGCTCTCTGCCGCTTCCAGAATCTTGCTGCGGATTGCTCCGGGAGTCAGCCGAGAATCTACGGAACGGTTACCTCTGCGGACTCGGGATGCAATGACCGGACGGCTCATCATTTCTTTCGCTTTGAGGCTGAGGAACGTTTGGATTCTGGGAAGCGATTACTGGTCCCGGCGTTCTTGATCTTTCCCGCTGCTTCGGCCAGTGACTTCTCATGAATGCGGGCAAGTGAACGGGCCAATGTCGTCAACTGCTGCATGTTCTCGCAGTAGGTGGCATCGGGGATGTGCTCACGGAGAGTTGGCGTCAAAGCACGCCCGCCAATGACAAGCGTGCTTCGAACTTCTGTGCATGTGGCGGACAAATCTCTCATCCCGCGGAGGAAAGCGGTCTCATCAGCAATGTATGCGGCACTGAGCCAGAACAGGTCTGGACGAAGATCCCTGATGGCTTGAACCAGAGAGTCAAACGGAATCCCTGTTCCCAAAGACCTGGCTGAGTATCCGCAATCCCGCAGCACGATTTCCGCCATCGATGTCTGAATCGCATACGCGTTTCCTGTCGCAGTCCCGCCGCAGGCGCTTAGGGTGCTGGAGCTTGGAGCGAGAGTTGCACTGATCTCTGAGAGAATTCGCAGGATAGTTTCGCAGCCACGCCGCTCCTGATAAACGTCCGCCTGACGGCAGGCCCAGCGTTCCCCGATTTCTACGAACGCCTGAGCGATCACATTGTCGAATAGACTGGCGAGCGGTTGTTTATTGAATGCCAGATTCAAGACCAGCTGGCGACTCAGCGAATCGTTTCCATCCAGCAAGGCCTCCGCCAGCATCGTCGCAGCGGTTTCAGAATCCGTTTCAACCCCTGCTGGAGGCAATCCAAAGATTTCTGGGGTGACGAATGTGAGCCCCTGTTGGCGGGCAAACTGAATGGCGTCACTCGACTGTACTTTGCGATGGCCACCCGCGGTTCGTGTCGTCCTGATCAAGCCATCATCGCACCATCGCTTCATGGAAGATTCGCTGACGCCGAGGGCGCGGGCGACCTGCTTGGGGGAATGCAGTTCGACAGGGAATTTCATGCGTCACTCAAGCTCAAATCAGGAGACCATTGGTTGAACGATTTGGACGTTATGCGTCTCATCCCAAGACGTCTGCAAGACATGTGGTCGATAGAAATTCCAGTCCTCAAGAATAGTTCAGTTTGCCGACTCGTGCAATATGCGAACCAGAATCCGCGATGCGCTCGCTTGACTGAAAAGAAACGTCCGACTACTGTCGACTGAACGTTTTGGACGTTTGGCAATGATCGTGGAGTAAGGCATGAGAATCGCGATCATCGGCGCAGGGATCTCCGGCTTGGTGTCTGCGTATCGGTTGTACTCCCAGCACGACATCACTGTTTTCGAAGCAGGGACGAAGCCCGGGGGGCACACAAACACGATCCAGGTCAATCAGGATGGGGATTCCCTGGCAATCGACACGGGCTTCATTGTCTATAACGACTGGACCTATCCCTGTTTCATTGAATTGCTGAACGAACTCGGCGTTGCGTCTCAACCAACTCAAATGGGGTTCAGTGTCCGGGATGACAGGACTGGCCTTGAGTATGCAGGCCAAAGTCTCAACGGGCTTTTTGCGCAACGCCGAAACTTAATAAATCCGCGGTTTCTGCGGATGATCGGTGACATTCTCAGATTCAACAGGAACGGCTTTCAGCTGGCAGAATCCCTACCGGAATCAGCAACAGTCGGTGAGTTCCTTCGCGCCGGACGATATTCCCGTGCGTTCGCTCAACAGCATCTCCTGCCGATGGGGGCCGCGATCTGGTCCTGTCCGCTGGGAACCTTCGAGCAGTTCCCGATTCGTTTCATTCTTGAATTCTACCGCAATCACGGCCTGTTGAATGTCGTTAATCGTCCTGTCTGGCGGGTCATCACCGGCGGGTCGGAAACGTATGTGAAGGCACTGACTGGCCCGTTTCTTGATCGCATTCGCCTGCAGACTCCCGTCATTTCTGTAAGCAGAGCGGCGGACGGGGTCAAAGTTGTCGTGTCAGGAGATCGCATCGAGCACTTTGATCATGTGATCTTTGCGTGTCACAGCGATCAAGCTCTCCGAATTCTCGGGGCGGATGCAACATCGCTTGAACAGGACGTCCTCGGAAAAATTCCCTACGGTCGTAATGTGGCGGTTCTGCATACGGATCACACAGTTTTGCCCAGGAATCGCCGTGCCTGGTCTAGCTGGAATTACCGGCTCACTGGCGATCCGGACGCGCCCGCCACCGTCACTTACAATATGAACATCCTGCAAGGACTTCATTCAAAGAATGTCTACTGTGTCACCTTGAATGATGAATCGCGCATTGATCCATCGAAGATTATCGCTCAATTTGAATATCACCATCCGATTTTCACCACGGAGCGGAGTGCCGTCCAAGCCCGCCACACAGAGCTTCTTAGCATTAATAGAACGTCGTATTGTGGTGCTTACTGGAGAAATGGCTTTCATGAGGACGGAGTCGTCAGTAGTCTGAAAGTAGTCAGTGCAATCCAGTCTCTGGCGGGAGCGAGAACAAGTGATAATACCCGGCTGTGTTCAGTCGCAGGGAGCGTTTCGTGACGCTTGCATCCTGTCTGTATGAAGGGCGAGTGAGACATCGACGACACTCGCCACACCGTCATTCATTTCGCCAGCGGCTCTTCATGCTGTATTTGGATCTGGATGAGTTGCCAAAGCTCTTTAAATCACGCTGGATGTGGTCAGCTGATCGTCCCAGCTTCGCGTGGTTTCGACGTGCCGATCACATCGGACCAGCCGATGCCCCTCTTGCAGACACGGTGCGGGACTTGGTGCAACAGAACCTTGGAGTGCGACCAAATGGCTCCATTTGCTTGCTGACTCATCCGCGCTATGCCGGATTCAGGATGAATCCAATCAGCCTTTATTACTGTTACAGCGAAACAGATGAACTGCTGGCGGTTGTGGCAGAGGTGACCAATACACCGTGGAACGAGCAGCGTTGCTATTACCTGGATGTCAGAGGCTCACCCCGACGTAACGTGCGGTCTGTCGTTGAGAAGAACCTTCACGTCTCTCCATTTCTGGGGATGGACTACGAGTATCATTTCCATCTGACACGCCCAGGCAAGTCACTAGTAGTGCACATTGAAAATCATCCTCGCGGAGAGAATGTGACTCAGCCGGTATTCGACGCCACTTTGACATTGGCTCGTCAGCCCATCTCAACATGGTCCCTGTCGTCGATGCTGCTGCGATATCCATTGATCACAGCTCAGGTCTATCTCGGAATTTACTGGCAGGCCTATCGACTCTGGCAAAAGCACACGCCGTATTTCCCGCATCCCTGATCAAGACTGTGATTTTCCTGAGACATTGATTGTGTTCCTCGACCGTCCGATTTGCGATGAACACAGCGCCTCCGCCAGTTTCTTATCCCGAAGGTGAATGAACATGATCAGCAGCGCCGAAACATCCAGTCAGAAGCCGCGATCGCGATGGGCGGATCGCTGGAGTGAGAGACTGGTCAGGCGTCATCTGCAGACATTGTCATATGGCTCGCTGACAGTGCATTCAGGGGAGACGTCATCAACCTACGGTCAAACGCCGGAACTGCATGCTCAGATTTATGTTCATCATCCCCGTCTCTTTTCGCGGGCAATCATGGGAGGACGTCTATCGGTCGCAGAATCCTATCTGCAAGGGGACTGGGACTGTAGTGATCTGACATCCCTGTTTCGTATCTTTCTGAAGAACCAGAAAATTGGCGAGCGATTTGATCGTGGATTAGCCCGACTCAATGAACTCGGTCATCGAGTCTATCACGCCTGGCATGCCAACACGCGTCAGGGAAGCCGCCGCAACATTTCGGCACATTACGACCTTGGAAACGATTTTTACCGGCTGTGGCTGGATGACACATTGGCATATTCCAGCGGAATTTTTGCACGTCCGGATTTCTCACTTCGCGACGCCTCGCTCGAGAAGTTTGATCGAGTCTGCCGAAAGCTGGACCTGCAGGAAGATGACGAACTCATCGAGATCGGGACAGGTTGGGGAGGCTTTGCCCTGCACGCCGCAAAGAACTATGACTGTAGAGTGACGACTACGACGATTTCCCGTGAACAACATGCAGCAGCCCGAGAGCGGTTTGAACGCTCAGGTCTGCAGGACCAGATCAATCTCTTGCAGAAAGATTATCGGGACCTCTCTGGCCAGTTCGACAAGCTTGCTTCAATTGAAATGATCGAAGCGGTTGGCCATCGCAATTTTGATCGCTATTTCAAGATCTGCAGCCAGTTACTGAGGCCGGAGGGCTCCATGGTCTTACAGGCCATTGTGATGCCGGAAGCGAGATACCAGTCTTATCTGAACTCTGTGGACTTTATTCAGCGCTATGTCTTCCCCGGAGGGTGTCTCCCTTCAGTTGGAGCGATGTTGGAGTCCAGCGGGAGAACGGGCGACTTACGATTTGTTCATGCCGAAGATTTCGCACCTCATTACGCAGAAACACTCCGGCGGTGGCGGCGATCCTTCTTTGAAGAGCTTCCTCGGATTCGTGAACTCGGCTATCCAGAAACTCTGCTTCGATTATGGAACTACTACCTCTGTTACTGCGAAGCGGCATTTGAGGAACGATCGGTGGGGGTCGTTCAGATTCAGTTCGACAAACCTGGATGTCGCCGTGACCCACTGGTACTCAGTGAATGGTCCGCAAGATCTCATTCCGTTCGAACCACCACCATCATCGAAGAACGGAAACTGCTGGATTTGGAGCAGAACCACGAAAGGGGTGACGATGCCAGACCTGTTACAGTGCGGAATTGAACTGGTCGAAAGAGGCCTGGTTCCGGACGTCATTACACGAGCTGCGATCCGTTCGCTTTGCCGAACGCGAGCGGACCTCGCGAGGGAAACTTTCGTGCAGGAGGAGTCGGATCTGTTTCTTGAGTCCTTGCAAGCGGCGCCGATTGCATTGTTTCCGGAAAAGGCAAACGAGCAGCATTACGAATTGCCCTCCGAGTTCTTTGAACTGATGTTAGGTAGCCGTCGCAAGTACAGCTGTTGCTACTTTCCAACGGCGGCAACGACATTAGACGCGGCGGAAGAAGCAGCTCTCTCGCTGACCTGCGAACATGCCGACTTGCATGACGGCCAGAGCATTCTCGAACTGGGATGCGGCTGGGGTTCACTTTCGCTGTGGATGGCTGAACGTTATCCACTGAGCCGCGTTCTCGCCCTGTCCAATTCACAACCGCAAAGAGCGTTTATTGAGAAGCAGGCCCGCCTGCGATCATTGACAAATCTGCAAGTCCTGACTGCAGATATCAATCATTTCCAGACTGAGGAAACGTTTGATCGAGTGATTTCGGTCGAGATGTTCGAGCATCTCCGGAACTATCAGCTGGTCTTGCGTAAGATCGCTAGCTGGCTGAATACCGGTGGCAAGTTACTTGTTCACCATTTCTGCCACAGATCTGTGGCCTATCCATTTGAAGTCGAAGGGGCGGCCAACTGGATGGGGCGCTACTTCTTCACAGGCGGTCTGATGCCGACGGCCGACTTACTTTCCCGTTTCACTCGTGATTTCACCGTCACGCAGCAATGGAACTGGAACGGAATGCATTACAGCCGAACGGCCGATTCCTGGCTGGTAGTACTCGATCAACATCGCAAACCGGCAATCGAGATCCTGAAGAAGGCTTATGGTCAGGATGCGACCCAGTGGTTTCATCGCTGGAGGATGTTTCATCTGGCCGTGTCAGAACTTTTCGCCTTCAACCGGGGAGAGGAGTGGTTTGTAACACATCAGCTTCTGGAGCCCATCGCGGTGAATTCCTCAATTGCTTTTCAGATCGCTTCCCATTGAAGGACACAGAAGAGGGACCTGAGCAATGACCGCCGACCTGCAGATGATGTTCTGGAATCTGGTTCTGATTCAGGTCTGTCTTTTCGTGCTCTGGCTGATCAGCCTCTGGAAACAGGACTCAAGTATCGTTGATCTCTTCTGGGGGATCGGATTCACCCTCATTGCGTGGTCCGCATTTTTGTGGCAGGAAAGTCCTCAAGCTCGCTCGTATTTGATTAACCTGCTCGTCACCATCTGGGGACTTCGGCTGTCAATTTATCTGATGTGGCGAAACCACGGTCGCGGCGAAGACCCCCGCTATCAGTCGATGAGAAGATCTTATGGAAGCCACTACTGGTGGGTGAGTCTGCTGATCGTCTTCGTTCTGCAGGGAGCACTGATGTGGCTCATCTCACTGCCAATTCAGGCGGCGGCCCTTAACCCATTGCCAACTCGATGGAATATCTGGGATGGTTGCGGTCTCGTGATTTGGACCATTGGGATTTCCTTCGAAACAATCGGCGACTGGCAGCTGGCCCGGTTCCGTTCCCATCCCGAAAACCGTGGGAAAGTCCTGCGGAGCGGACTCTGGCGATATACGCGACACCCGAACTACTTTGGAGACTTTTGCGTCTGGTGGGGGATCTATCTGATCGCAGCAGCCGGTGGAGCATGGTGGACTGTCATCAGTCCTGTAATTATGTCGGTGTTGCTCATGCGTGTGTCGGGTGTCTCGCTGCTCGAATCAACCATTCAAGATCGACGGCCCGAATACGCCGACTATCAGCGAATCACAAATGCATTCTTCCCCTGGTTTCCAAAGAGATCCTCGGGGCAAGACGCACAATCGCCAGAAGCGTGATTGAGCACCATGTCTGTGCGCTTGGCCATTAACTCTCCCAATATCAGTTCGTCTGTCGCTGGTTTCTCACTCGCCGCCGACGCTGCAGGGCGCATGTGTCTCATCCCGACATTCAATGTGAGGCCGACCACGAAACTAACGGGGGCGACTGCACTTCTGAATGTTTCGAAACAGAGAATCCGGTGGCAACCTGAAGCAGCTTCAGGAGGAAATGATTGTCGGATGTGATCATGAGATCGGGAGAAACGGTCGACCTCTCGAAACGGAAGTCCTTGTAGAATCGGAATTGGACCTTAGGATCGACTTACAAACCAATAAAACGTCCTGAGATCTGACCGAGCGTAATACCACGTCCCACGAAGATGGTATTGCCATACGGGGAACAGGGGATGGATTGCAACCCAGACGAGAACCTTGTTCAGGGGACAGTGCTTTCCGTGCGAGGAAGCGTTGTGGACGTCCATTTTCCGGGCCGCCTTCCAGAATTGAACTCTGAATTACGCGCCGGTCCTGACAATTCCACGATCATTGAAGTGGTCTCCCACCTTGATCCGGAAACTGTGCGTGGTGTCGCGATGACCCCCAGTGCCGGACTGTCACGCGGCTCGACCGTTATTGACACTGGTCATCCGATAATGGTTCCTGTTGGCAGCCGCCTTCTCGGACGAGCTGTGAACGTTTTCGGGCAGGGTGTCGACAACAAGGAAGAACTGACCGGAGGCGACAGACGCCCCTTGTATCGCCCCCCAATTTCACTGGCAAGACAAGGGACAAAGACCGAGATCTTCACAACCGGAATCAAGGCAATCGACCTGCTGACTCCGCTGGAGCGAGGAGGAAAGGCCGGATTGTTTGGAGGAGCGGGTGTCGGCAAAACGGTGCTGATTACCGAGCTGATCAACAACGTCGTCGGCCAGCACGACGGGGTCACGATTTTCTGTGGAATTGGCGAGCGGTCGCGCGAAGCTGAGGAACTGTACCGGGACGTGGAAGCTGCAGGAGTGCTAGACAGCACGGTGCTGGTCTTTGGACAAATGAATGAACCGCCGGGAGCCCGCTTCCGCGTCGGTCATTCTGCCCTCACCATGGCTGAGTATTTTCGGGATGACGCGAAGCAGGATGTTCTGCTGTTAATCGATAACATCTTTCGATTCATTCAGGCCGGATCGGAAGTTTCAGGGCTGCTGGGGCGTCTCCCGTCACGTATGGGCTATCAACCGTCACTGGGAACCGAACTGGCGGAGCTCGAAGAGCGGATTTGCACGACCCAGGATGCAGCGATCACGTCCGTGCAGGCAGTATACGTCCCCGCCGATGACTTCACAGATCCTGCTGTCACACATACTTTCGGGCATCTCTCCTCCCTGATCGTTCTATCACGAGATCGCGCGAGTCAGGGATTTTATCCTGCCATCGATCCCCTGCGCTCCGAATCAAAAATGTTAACGCCTCCGCTCGTTGGGGAACGTCATTATCGGGTCGCCCGAAGTGTCCGTGAGACCTTGGCCGCCTATGAGGAACTAAAAGATGTCATAGCAATGCTGGGGTTGGAAGAACTTTCCAGAGAAGATCAACGGCGTGTGCATCGAGCAAGACGACTGGAACGATTCCTCACCCAGCCATTCTTCACTACAGGTCAATTTACTGGCCGGGAAGGAAAAATGGTCGATCTGGACGATACGCTCAGCGGGTGCGAAAGAATTCTTGCAGATGAGTTCTCCACGTATCCGGAACGAGCACTCTATATGATCGGAACCGTCGATGAGGCGAAGAAAACATGAATCCGTCGGCATTCACTCACATGCACCTTCGGATCGTCCTGCCGTCAGGAGTCTTCCATGAACAGAGTGTCACTAGAGTGATGGCAGAAGCACGGAATGGGTCCTTCTGTCTGTTGCCACAACACATTGACTTCGTGACTGCACTGGTTCCCGGCATTCTGACATTTACCCCAGTTGCTGATGAGAATGCTACCGCAGGAGAGATTGAAGATGTTTATCTTGCGACTGATGAAGGGTTGTTGGTGAAACGCGGCATTGATGTCCAGATCTCAATCTGGAATGCCGTCAGAGGAACTCTGGGAACTCTAAAGGACGCTGTCGAGGCTCAATTTCAGGCTCTCGACGAACATGAACAGAAGGCACGTCTCGCCCTCGAACATCTGGAAGCCAGCCTTGTCCGTCAGTTTCTGGGGCGGGAAGGGCGAAGCCATGGCTGACGAACCTTTGAAGAATAATCGTAACTCAGATTCACTTCAGAATCCGTTCAGCAAACAGATCAGGGCCAGAGAAGTCAGAAAGGTTCGAGCAAGGCAAAGCAAAGATCGAACTCTCTGGGTTGGACTGGGAGCATTCGGGGCCATCGGCTGGTCCATCGTGGTGCCAACCTTTGTCGGCGTCATGGTCGGAGTCTGGATTGATCGGAACTGGCCGAGTCCATTTTCATGGACGCTGGCGTTACTACTCGCCGGAGTCAGTCTCGGAAGTATGAGTGCCTGGATCTGGGTGAGTAAGGAACGAAGTTCCATTGATGAAGAGCAGGACAAACATTCATGACGATTGAACAGTTAGTCGCTGTGTTCATCGCCGGATGCGCAGGATTGGCCCTGGGGCTTGTCTATTTCGGTGGACTCTGGCTCACCATCCGCCAGTTGCCGAAGGCGCGGCGTCCGGTGGAGCTGTTCTTCATCAGCCTGATTCTGAGATCTGGAATTGCCCTGTTTGGATTTTATCTTGTATTGGGCAATCACTGGGAACGGGCCATTGCCTGTCTGGTCGGCTTTCTTCTCGCCCGGCTGATCCTGTCATCGCAACTTCGTCCAGACCGACTCCCTCCACTTCGCTCATTCGGTTCACGAACTGCTTCCCTGAGCGGAAAGGAGACGGTCTCCTGATGAACATCACCCCGGATACCATTGTTTACTGGCAGGGGAACGGGATCACCCTGAATGCCACACTGGTCTTCACCTGGGTGGTGATGTTGATTCTGGTGGTCGGTTCCTGGCTCATCACGCGGAACCTGTCAACAGGCACGTCACTCTCTCGTGGGCAGAACTTTCTGGAAATTCTGATCGGCGGAATCCTGGCCCAGATCGAAGAAGTCACCCAACAGGATCCTCAACGGTTTCTCCCATTTATCGGAACGTTGTTTCTGTTCATCGTCACCTGTAATTCATTGGTGATTATTCCCGGATTTCAGGCTCCCACCGGGTCCTTATCCACCACAGCTGCGCTGGCAATGTGTGTGTTTGTGGCAGTGCCGAGTTTCGGAATCGCCAGTCGCGGCATCAAGGCGTTTTTCGGAGATTACCTTCGCCCCAGTCCGTTGATGCTTCCCTTTAATATCCTTGGAGAAGTCACCAGGACGGTGGCGCTGGCGATTCGGCTCTTCGGCAACATGATGAGCGGCAGCATGATCGCCGCGACGCTCCTCGCCATTGCCCCACTGATATTCCCGGTATTCATGCATGCCCTGGGACTGCTGATCGGTGTAATTCAGGCTTACATCTTTTCTATTCTCGCTCTGGTCTTTATTGCCTCTGCGATTCGCACTCATGAAGAGCGACTGGCCGAAGTGTCAACTGAACCGGGAATATCGCATCCTGAAGAAGGAGATCATACATGAGCAGCGTTGAGTTAATTGGCATGATTTCTATTTTGACGGCCGGTGCCACCCTCGGCTTTGGGGCGCCGCTGACTGCGATCGCAGAAGGAATCGCGATTTCGCGGGCGATGACTGCCTTAGCCCAGCAACCTGACGCAGCTCCTACCATCACGAGGACACTGTTTATCGCTGTCGCGATGATTGAGTCGTCTGCCATTTACTGCTTCGTCGTGTCCATGATTCTGATCTTTGCGAACCCATTCTGGAATCACGTGATCCAGACGGGTGGAGGACAATAAGTGACGATCGACTGGTTCACGTTGCTTGCTCAGATCATTAACTTTCTGGTCTTGGTCTGGCTGCTCAGACACTTTCTGTACAACCGGATCATTCAGGCCATGGATGAACGGGAACAGAAGATTGCGGACCGGTTAAATGATGCGGCTAAAGAACGCCAGGAGGCGCAAGCGGAGAAGCAGAAGTATCAGGCGAAGCTCCAGGAACTGGAGGAACATCGGGCAGAGCGAATTGCCGAGGCGAAAAAGGAGGCGGAAGTTTATCGTCAGGGGCTAATCGAGAAAGCTCACCAGAAGACAGTCGAGGCGCAAACCCAGTGGATGGCGACACTGCAGCGCGAAAAGAATGAATTGCTCCAAGAGTTTCGTAAACAGTTAGGGGAACAGGTTTTTTCGGTGACCCGACACGTCCTTAAGGAACTTGCTGATGCCGATTTGGAAGAGAAAGTACTGAGCGTATTTCTGGACCGCTTCGATTCTCTCGAAGATGGTGAAAAGCAGGGGATTCAAACCGCGTTGAGCCGGTCTGGAAACACGGTCGAAGTACGCAGTGCATTTCCGGTCTCCAAAGAGAGGCGGAATCGAATCATCAAGTCATTGCATCAACACTTTCCGGAGAATGTCGAAATCCAGTTCAGACAGGATCCCGATCTGATTTGCGGAATTGAACTGCGAGCCCAGTCTCAAAGGCTCTTCTGGTCGGTCGATTCCTATTTGACTGGTCTGGAAGATCGCGTCTTTCAGGCTCTGGAAGAAAGTGCTCTCAAGAATGCCCAGCCCCAGTGAAACAAATCCTGCCGAAGTGCCAACCGAACAGCCGTTGCGTAATGCGATGGCTGAGACGTTCTCGCGGTTTGAAGACGCTCTGAATACTTCCCGCTCAAAACTCGTATCGCGCGAAGTGGGGCGCGTGATTTCGGTCGGTCAGGGCGTGGCCCGTATCAATGGTCTCCCAGGAGTTCAGGCGAAAGAACTGATCCGCTTTTCCAGCGATGTTCTCGGGCTTGCTTATAATCTGGATCCAGATGAAGTGGGCGTCGTGCTTTTGGGTCCCAGTCAGAATCTGATGGCCGGAAGTCTGGCCCATCGCACCGGGCGAATTCTGGACGTTCCTGTCGGAGAGGAACTGATTGGTAGGGTGATCAATGCACTGGGAGAACCATTGGATCAGGCGGGACCATTACGGATGCCCCGCCGACGCCCGACCGAACGACCGGCCCCCCCGATCATGCATCGGGCTCCTGTCACCAAACCATTGCAAACCGGCATTAAGGTGATCGACGCTTTGCTGCCGATTGGACGTGGTCAGCGGGAGTTGATCCTCGGCGACCGGCAGACCGGAAAAACCGCCATTGCGCTCGATACCATTCTGAATCAGCGCGATACGAACGTGATCTGTGTTTACTGTGCGATCGGTCAGCGAAACTCGGCCGTCGCTAAGTTTCTAGCACAGTTACGGCACTATGATGCCTTGAAATATTCAGTTGTAGTGGTGGCTTCCGGTGACGAGGCCCCGGGGGTTCAGTTCATCGCTCCCTATGCCGCAACGACGATGGCCGAGTACTTCATGGAGCAGGGGCGAGACGTTCTTATTATCTATGATGATCTCACACGTCATGCCCGATCGTATCGAGAACTCTCCCTGTTGTTGCGACGGCCACCGGGGCGGGAGGCGTACCCAGGAGACATCTTCTATCTGCATTCGAGACTGCTCGAGCGGTCGACTCAATTGCGGGAAGAGCATGGCGGAGGTTCGGTAACTGCGCTCCCGATTGTCGAAACTCAATCCCAGAATATTTCCGCTTACATCCCGACAAATCTGATTTCGATTACCGATGGTCAGATCGTTGTTTCTCCTGACCTTTTCCGCAAAGGAATTCTTCCTGCCATCGATGTCGGAAAATCAGTCTCTCGCATCGGCGGTAAGGCACAGCTTCCTTGCTATCGGGCTGTTGCTGGCGAGCTTCGTCTGTCTTATGCCCAATTCGAGGAACTGGAAGTGTTTTCCCGATTCGGAACACGAATTGACGAAGAAACCCGTCTGTTACTGGAACGTGGGCGACGCGTTCGTGAGATCTTCAAACAATTGCAATATGAAACGATGCCCGCGGCAGAACAGGTAATCGTTCTGCTCGCTGCAATTGAAGGACTTTTGAACGATGTTCCTCTCAACGAAGTTCATCAGGCCGAAATCGCCATCTGTAAGAGGATGAACGAAGAACTACAGGAACTGCGGGAGCGAATGACGGCCGGAGAAAAGCTGACAAAGGAGGACCGTAAAGAACTGTTGCGGGTTGCCCGCGATGCCATTTCAAGCCTGAAGGATAGAACCAATGGTTCAGACTCTTGAGGCAATGCGGGGGCGCATCGGCAGCGCCAAAGATCTCTATTCCGTTGTTCGCGTAATGAAAGCCCTGGCGGCCGCAAACATCCGTCAATGCGAAAAAGCCGTTGAAGCGTTGACGGAATATAGCAGGACGATTGAGGACGCATTACAGGTGTTACTGAGGGAAAAGTCTGGCGAATTCTCCAACAACCATGTTTTCAGTTCACGCTGGGGCGTCATCATTTTCGGTTCCGATCAGGGGATGTGCGGCTCCTTCAACGAGCAGATTGCTCACTTCGCAATGGATGAAATGAAGCAGCTTGCCAGCAACCCGCATGAGATCACGGTGATTGCTGTGGGGATGAGAGTCATCGGGCGTCTTCAAGATGCGGGGTATTCCATCGCCAGGGAACTGACGGTTCCCAGCACAGTCAGCAACATTACCTCTCGGGTGAACGACCTTCTGCTCTTGATCGAACAGTTCCGCTATCAAAACAACGTGAATCAATTCCTGCTCATATACAATCGTCCAATGCCGCCGACGAGTTTCCCGAATAAACGACAACTGCTTCCAGTCGACCAGGCGTGGCTGAGAGAGCTCTCTCGCCGAAAGTGGGAATCCCGCTCTTTGCCCACACATACAATGGACTGGCATGAGCTGTTTTCACTCAGTATTCGCCAGCATTTGTTTACAACTCTTTACCGGGCGTTCGCGGAATCCATGGCCGGAGAAAATTCCAGCCGACTCGCCTCCATGCAGGCTGCGGAAAAAAATATTGAGAACCACCTGTCTTCTCTCACCATGCAATACCATCAGAAACGTCAACAGAACATCACGGAAGAACTTTTGGATATCGTCGCGGGCTTTGAAACTTTGACGCACGTGTCTCCTGCCACCCGAAAGTCGACGTCTTAAATAGAACCTCCACCGAACCGGAGTGATCTTTATGCGGCTTTGGCGAAGGAATGTCGCATGTCGAGGTAGTGGTTATTGTAGGTCTCGAACCACTCATAGGCCTGGTCGATGAGTTCGTCAAGGCTTTGGCAGCGATGGTTGCGGGTGATCGTCTCATGCAGGTGCCACCAGACCCGTTCGATGGGGTTCGTTTGCGGGGCATACTTGGGGAGGAAGTGAACTTCAATCCGATGGCCCCATTCCCGCAGATACTCCTTGACTGCTTTTGAGTCGTGAAATTTGGCGTTGTCGCAAATGACGTGAATCATTGGGAAGCCCCGTAACCGGAAACGCAGGTCGTCCAAATGGACAGACGTTGATTGACACGATGTGATTGATTGCCGAACGAGAATTCTGAACAAATAAATGAGTGAGATCGGACCGTTCCTCATCCTTCAGTATCGCTCAGTTTTCCGCTGGCATTGACGTCTGCTCCTCCGGATTTCACCAGCATAACCAGCAAATTTGGCCTCAATCAGCGACGTTGGGGGGGAGGGAGGAGATTCCTCCAATCTCCAATGCTTACTTTGGGCAGAACAGTGGATCAGTCTGACGATCCAATGTTCTTTGGGATGTCTGCGGATTGATACGCAGTCCCCACCTTCGCGACTCCTGCCAGCAAGCCCCTGAGATATGAAGATTCGGCAAATCCCCCCAAGCCGTTTTGGTTTTATGCTGATTGAACTTCTGGTTGTCATTGCGATCATCGCCGTGCTGATGGCTCTCTTGCTGCCTGCTGTGCAGCAAGGGCGAGAAGCTGCTCGCCGGACGCAATCCAAGAATTACCTGAAGCAACTGGGCCTCGCGACTGCGAACTTCGAAGACGTTCACAAGCAGATTCCGACCCAGTTCGCGAATGCTGCATAAGCCTAACCGAGCGCCCACCAATTGTGGGAAAGTCCGGTGCCGATCTTCCCGGAACTCCGGCCGTTTCTTGAGGCCGCATTCAACGAGGCCGCGCCCGGCACAGAGTTTGTCATCAGCCGCTATCGATCGACAGAGGGGAACCTCCGGACCAGCCTACGCAAGATCCTCACTCGGGCAGGCCTGACACCCTGGCCGAAGATCTTCCACAACCTGCGGGCGACCCGGGAGACCGAACTGGCCGGGGAGTAGCCGATTCACGTCGTCTGCTCTTGGATCGGGAACAGTCCGGTCATCGCTGCCCGGCACTATCTGACCGTGACCAATGCCGACTTCGATAAGGCATCAAATGCACACCACTTTGCACTCCAGAAGGTGACCGAAAGCGGTGGAAAGGAGCAGGGTACAGGTTAACAGGTTGTTGAGAAAAACCCGCAAAAAAAGGCCGGAAACAGAAAAACCCTTGGCAAAGCCAAGGGTTCCAAATGGTCGCGACAGGACTCGAACCTGCGACATTCTGTGTGTAAGACAGATGCTCTAACCAGCTGAGCTACGCGACCGTCGGGCATCCTACGGAGGCGACTGGCAGGCGTCAACTGCAGCGGTGCGGAGGATTCGTTGTGGAAGCCGAGAAATATTGTCTCAGGCCGTGCTGGCTTCTCCCTGTGTGTTCTGTCTTCGGGGAGGACGTGTCGATTCTGCAGGTTCGATCTGTTATCCGGTTGCTTCGTCCAACTTGGCGTCGACGAGGTCGACGGGAACTGCAATACCGCTATAGTTGATCAGACAAGGCTGATGCAATTGGGCGCTCATGGTTGACGTTTTGCCGCAATTTGATGAGTGGTGGAGTTAGAACCGTTTGCATTGCCCGATGTTGCCAGAAGACCTTGTGATGGGGTGGAGATGATTTGCACCCACCTCATCAGAGACGCGATTTTGTCTGATTCAGATTTCATCCGGCTCCGGTATTCAGGCTCATTCCGTAACTTCGGAATGACGTGCTGGACGGAGTTTTTCGTACCCTGCAGAAGGTTTACTCACGATGCAACATCTTCCAAAGGCAACCCGTCGGCAGTTCTTGCAAGGAGTCGCTGCCATGGGAGCGGCTGGCATCCTGCTGCCCTCAGCGAATCGAGCATTTGGATCCCAGTCCCCGAATGAGCGCCCTGTCTTCGCCACCATCGGTCTGAGAAATCAGGGGTGGACGATCACCAGCAAGTCCTTCAAGTTTGCTGACTTTGCCGCTCTGGCTGACGTGGATGCAAACGTTTTGGGTGCTCACGTCGAGAAAGTCGAGAAGGGGCAAGGGAAGAAGCCAGACGCTTATAAGGACTATCGTGAAATTCTTGATCGCAAAGATATCGATGCGGTGATGATTGCGACGCCGGATCACTGGCATACCAAGATCTCCATTGAGGCCATGTACGCCGGGAAGGATGTCTACTGCGAAAAGCCGCTTACCCTGACGATTGATGAAGGGAAGCAAATTGAGAAGGTCGTCAAAGAGACCGGTCGCGTCTTCCAGGTCGGCACGATGCAGCGGACGGAATCGGATCAGCGGTTCCTGAAAGCGATCGCTCTGATTCGCGCCGGCCGTATCGGCAAGGTCACAAAGGTGACATGCGGAATCAACGGCATGGAACCCTCTCCGGTCATTCCAGAGGTTGCCGTTCCGGAAGGTCTCGACTGGGAAATGTGGCTGGGGCCTGCACCGAAAGTCGCTTACAGGGCATTGCCGCAACTGCGCGAAGGCTACGGCGGGGGCGTTCCGCTTTACAGCAACGGTCATTATTCCTTCCGTCACTGGCATGAGTATTCTGGCGGTAAGCTGACCGACTGGGGCGCACACCATGTCGATATCGCTACCTGGGCTCTGGGAGCGAGCGATACTGGACCGAGCAAGGTGACTCCAGTCGAGTACACACTGCCGGTGGCCTACAAGGATGGATATCCGTTGGTTGCGGATCAGTACAACGCGGCCACGAAGTTCCGGATTCGTGTCGACATGCCGAATGATGTCGAGATGATCATTACGAGCGAAGGGGACAACGGAATTCTCTTCGAAGGAACGGAAGGACGCTTCTTCGTCAATCGTGGCAAGATGACGGGTAAGCCGGTTGAAGATCTGAAGGACAATCCGCTTCCAGAAGGGGCTGTCGAGCAGGTCTATGGAGGCCCGGTGAGCGCCAACCATACTGCCAACTTCATCGAAGGGATGAAGTCCCGGAAGCAGCCGATTTCTGACGTCTGGTCACATAACCGGATGCTCGAAATTTGCCACCTGTCCAATATCGCAATGCGACTTGGACGGGAATTGAAGTGGGACCCCGTTAAGCGCGAGATCATCGGCGATGCACAGGCCAATTCGTTCCTGTCACGCGAAAGCCGTAAAGGCTATGAAACGAAGATCAACAGCTAGGACAGCTTCCGCTTGAAGTCTGACGTTTGAGATTGATGAGGGCGGCATGGTGATCATCATGCCGCCCTGTTTTAGTTGCTGGGCACTACGCTGGAACTTAGTGAAGACGGTCGCCATTGAGTCGGCGAACGGGCTTACTGATACTCGTGAAATCCCTTTCCTGTCTTGCGCCCGAGCTTCTTTTCCTCGACCAATTTTCTGAGCTGTTGAGGTGGTGCAAAAACCTGCTCGGTGTTGTTCTGCTGCATGACGTCGCACATGTGCATCACGACATCCAGACCGGCGAGGTCAGCGGTTTCGAGTGGTCCCATCTTCCAGCCACATCCGAGACGCATCGCCTTGTCGATGTCTTCTGCAGTGGCCTGTCCTGACTCGAGCACTCGAATCGCTTCAATCATCGCGGCACCGAGAATGCGGTTCACGATGAAGCCGGGTTGGTCCCCTTTCACCTGAACCGGCTGCTTTCCGATTCGCTCGGCAAATGATGTCACGAGCGTAATAGTCTCATCGCTGGTCTTGTCGCCCCGAACCACTTCAACGAGCGCCATCATCGGCACCGGGTTGAAGAAGTGCAGTCCACAAAATCGATCCTCCCGCTGCAGGTCGTCGCTGAGTCTGGAGATGGGGATTGCGGAGGTATTCGAGGCGAACACGACCTGCCGGGGAACGATCTGATCGAGTTTCTCGAACAGGCTGCGCTTCAGTGGTTCCACTTCCGGGATCGCCTCGATCACCAGATCACAGGTGCTGGCATCATGAAGGTCGGACGTCGTTATCACACGGGAAAGGACGTCCTCGGCGGATTCAGCGATGCGCCCTTTCGAGTGCAGCTTTTCGAGTGACCACTTCATCTTCTCGACGGCCGAAGTGAGCGAGGATTCATTCACGTCGTAGAGGACAAGGTCGATTCCTGCGCAGGCTGTGACCTGTGCAATTCCCTGGCCCATCTGGCCTGCGCCTGCAATGAAAACCTTGCGAATCGATTCACTGTTTGTCACGGGCTTTTTCCAGACTGGGAGCGGGATGCTCCTGTGAAAAGATGGCGAGGAACTGGGCTGGCTTCGTTCCGACGACTTGAACCCGATGCTCCTGCATGGGATCAAAGAACAGGGAGTCTCCCGGGCGAAGCGTTAAGACATCGGTGCCAACGGTGAACTCAATGCGGCCACTCAGGACATAGATGAACTCCTGCCCGCCGTGCCGGAACGTGGCACCTTCATCGCCGGGATGAACGGTCAGGAGAAACGGCTGGATCTGATGGCGGTGCATCTCCAGCCCGAGGGCTTCATAGGCATACCCGAACTTCGAACCATCGCGGGTGATGACCTGACCTTTGCCTTTCCGGGTCAGCACATAGAGTGGCGGGCTCGTTGCTTCCATGAAGAAGTCGGCGAGTTGAACTCCCAGTGCATCGGCGATCCGGATGAAGGTCGAAATCGGAGCAGAGACCTGACCTGTTTCAATCTTCGAAAGCGTCGATTTGGTCAAATCAGCTTTCGCCGCCAGCGCGGTCAGGGTGAGCCCCGCGGACGTTCGCAGTTGACGGATGTTGATGCCAATTATATGTTCGTTCACAAGAAACGTTGTATCCTGTCAGGAAACTGTTTTCAATCTGGAATCTGCGCTCATTCTGGAGTCCGTTCCTCCTCTTTTCTATGTTTCAAGACGTTCTGCATCGGAAGTCTCATGTCGAAATCGGTCTGGATTGTCGGTGCGAAACGAACTCCGCAGGGCCGGTTTCTCGGCGGCCTGGCCTCTCAGTCGTCTGTTGATCTGGCCGTGTCAGCTGCTCAAGCCGCATTAGGTGAGATTGACCGAAAGCTCGTTGACAGCGTGATCGTTGGGAATGTGCTCGCCGCCGGTCAGGGGATGAACATTGCGCGGCAGATCGGGCTTGGGCTAGGCCTACCAATCGAGACACCTGCGTTCACAGTCAACATGATGTGTCTGTCAGGGTTGCAGGCGGTGATTCTGGCGACGCGCGAGATTCAGGCCGGGGCAGCAAGAATGGTCTTGTGCGGCGGGACCGAATCCATGTCGCGGTCCCCGTATCTTCTGGATCGCGCGCGGACTGGATTGAAGTTCGGAAACACCGAATTCGTTGATTCCCTATTGAAAGATGGACTGACGGACCCGACTCACCGTGAGCATATGGCCCTGACGGCGGAGCGGGTCGCGGAACGTTATGGAATCAGCAGGGAGTTGCAGGACCAGTTTGCGGTGACAAGTCAGCAGCGGGCTGCAGCAGCGACTGAAGCGGGGGTTCTTCAGAAAGAGATTGTCGCGGTCAATGGAGTGAGTCGAGACGAACAGCCGCGACCAGACACGACACTCGAAGGTTTGGCGAAGTTGCGGCCCGCCTTCAACCCGGCGGGAACGGTCACAGCCGGCAACGCCTCCGGGCTCAATGACGGATCCGCCATGCTCGTGGTCTGCGACGAGGCGTTCGGTCGGGAGCAGGGGCTGGAGCCAATGATGATCATTCGGGAATCGGTCGTCGTGGGATGTGATCCGGCTGTAATGGGATTGGGCCCTGTTTTCGCCCTGCAGCGGATCGGACGTCCTCTCGACAGTTATGACAGTGTTGAATTGAACGAGGCATTTGCGGCACAGTCATTGGGATGCATTCAGGAACTGGAACTCGATCCAGATCGGGTGAACATTCACGGAGGCGCCATTGCACTCGGGCATCCGCTCGGAGCGAGTGGGGCGCGTCTCCTTGTTCATCTTGCACATCAGCAGCCCCGGCTGGCAGCGGCGAGTCTGTGTGCCGGTGGAGGCATGGGCGGCGCGGTTGTCCTCGAGCGTCCCTGACCGAAATTCCAGACTGGATTCACGGTGCTGCTGTTTGGTTGTCTGCTCTTTCTGACGCTCCTAGGGAGGGACTGACGTTGCCGGCTCAATCCAATGAAATTCCTGAATGCGGTGAGCCAGACTGGGCACCGACCGCGGAGCAGATTGAACGCTCCAATATCGGGTGGCTGATGAGGCATCTCGGCGTCGAGACGTACGAGGCGGCACACCAATGGACTGCGACGCAGCGTGAAGCGTACTGGCAACTGGTCATTGAGCGGCTCGGTATTCGCTTTCGCCAGCCGTACCAGCAGGTGCTCGAACTGGAGCCGCATGGCATCGAGCGTCCGGTCTGGTTGCCGGGTGCCCGACTGAACATCGCCGAGAGCTGTTTCACCGCACCTCCGGAAACTCCGGCCCTCATCTATCAGAAGCAGGGCGAAGCGCTGGAGAGGATGACGTATGGCGAGCTGAATACGCTCACCGATCTGCTGGCGGCTGGACTGCAACAGCACGGGTATCGGCCGGGAGATGCGATCGCGGTGCTGATGCCGATGACACCAGAGTCGGTCATCATCTATCTGGGGATTCTCAAAGCAGGCTGCGTTGTTGTTGGAATTGCCGATAGTTTTCAGGTCCCGGAGATCAGCACCCGACTGCGAATTGCGGATGTCAAAGCGGTCTTTACGCAGGATGTCGTGCATCGGAATGGAAAAACGTTTGCGCTCTATGACAACACGGTGAAAGCCGGGGCAGCCCGGATCATCGTCGTCCCTGCGCAGGAACAACTGACCGTTCGCCTGCGGGCCGACGATCTTGAATGGAAGCAACTGCTTGTACCGCGCGAGGAGTTCGTTCCGGTTGAACTGAATCCTGAGTCTCCCAGCAACATCCTGTTTTCATCAGGGACAACCGGCGATCCGAAGGCGATCCTCTGGGATCAGACGACACCCATCAAATGCGCGGCCGATGGTCACTTCCATCAGGACATTCAACCCGGCGACGTCGTGGTCTGGCCGACGAATCTCGGCTGGATGATGGGCCCCTGGCTGATCTTCGCGAGCCTCATCAATCGCGCGACGATCGGTCTGTTTACCGGAGCTCCAAACTGTCGCGAGTTCGGTGAATTCGTTCAGAATTCGAAAGCGAACGTCGTCGGCGTGATTCCGAGTCTCGTCAAAACATGGCGGACCACGGGTTGCATGGACGGACTCGACTGGACCGGAATCAAACTGTTCAGTTCAACGGGAGAATGTTCGAACGCGGCGGACATGCGCTGGTTGATGAACTTCGCTGGTGGCAAGCCGGTCATTGAATATTGCGGCGGGACCGAGTTGGCAGGGAGTTACATCGGGCAGACGATTGCCCGACCGATATACGCAGGAACATTCAACACGCCGATCCTGGGCTGGGACTTCGTCATTCTGAACGAAGAACAACAACCGGCCGAGAACGGAGAACTGTTTCTGATTCCCCCTTCGATTGGCGGTTCGTCCCGACTGCTGAACGCTGATCATCACTCCGTGTATTTCGAGGGAACGCCTGCTTTGCCTGATGGAACGGTCCTGCGTCGACACGGTGATCAGATGCGTCGCCTGCCCAATGGGTACTGGCAGGCACAGGGGCGAGCAGATGACACAATGAATCTCGGCGGAATCAAAGTCAGCTCAGCCGAAATTGAACGGGCCATGCAGGGGGCGCCCGGCGTTCTTGAAACAGCAGCCATCGCGCTCGCGGATCAGGGAGGCCCGAGCCTGCTGGTGGTGTATGCGGTCTGTGCAGAGCCGCAATCAAACCTGACGGAACTGAAGGCGGCCCTGCAGGCGGCGATCTCCCGGAATCTGAATCCTCTGTTCAAGATTCACGAGGTTGTCCTGATTACATCGCTGCCGAGAACGGCCTCCAACAAGGTGATGCGTCGGACGTTGCGTGACCTCTACAGGAGGTCGACATGAATTCACCGCCGCGAACCATTCTCATCACCGGAGCGGGAAGCGGGCTGGGGCGCGGACTCAGCATCGCTCTTGCCGCGCAGGGACATGCCATCGTCGCCACGGACCTCGACCGATCATTGGTTGATGAAACTGCCAGGCTGATTCAGGCGGACGGCGGGCGGGCCCAGTCGCACCAGCTGGACGTGACGAGTGAGCAGGACGTGCGGCAACTGATCTCGAAATTGAAGGACACGCCAGTCGACGTGTTGATCAACAATGCCGGCCTGCAGCATGTCTCCCGGCTGGAAGACTTCGCAACGGAGCGTTGGGACCGACTGATCGACGTCATGCTCAAAGGGACATTCTTGGTGACGCAGGCGGTCCTGCCGCGGATGCGAAGCCAAGGCTATGGCCGGTTGATTCACATCGGTTCGATTCACAGTCTGATTGCCTCCCCCTTCAAGTCGGCATACACCGCGGCGAAGCATGCGCTGCTGGGCTTTTCGAAAACGGTCGCGCTGGAGACGGCGTCGACTGACATCACGAGCAATGTGATCTGCCCGGCGTACATCAGAACTCCGCTCGTCGATGCCCAGATTCAGGATCAGGCCCGGACTCGCGGGATTTCTGAAGAAGAGGTTATTGAAAAGGTGATGCTGGCACCGATGCCCAAGAAGTCATTCATCTCCACTGAAGAGGTGGCGGCTGCGGCTGAGTATCTCATCAGTCCCTTTGCCAGAAATGTGACAGGGCAGACGATCACCATCGACGGTGGCTGGACTGCACAATAACCCGGCCAGCCGATCATCAGACTATCAAACGCAGCTGAGGGCAGAACACCATGAGCGTCGCCATCGTCATTGCTTCGCTGCTGTTTCTGATGTTTGTGGCCTATCGCGGATTCAGCGTCATTCTCTTTGCGCCGGTCGCCGCGCTGGGGGCAGTGCTGCTGACCGACCCGACGCTGGTGGCTCCGATGTTCACCGGACTGTTCATGGACAAGGCTGCGTCGTTTCTCAAGCTGTACTTCCCGGTGTTTTTGCTGGGTGCCCTGTTTGGGAAGCTGATTGAACTCTCTGGTTTCTCAAAGGCGATTGTGTCAGCCATCGTGAAGATTGCAGGTGGACGCTTCGCCATCCTGTCGATTGTGTTTGTGTGTGCATTGCTGACGTATGGCGGCGTCTCCCTGTTTGTGGTCGTTTTCTCGGTCTACCCCTTTGCGGCAGAGCTGTTTCGGGTGAACGAGATTCCAAAGCGACTGATCCCCGCCACGATTGCGCTGGGAGCGTTCAGCTTCACAATGGATGCACTCCCCGGCACTCCGCAGATCCAAAACATTATTCCGATTCCCTTCTTCAAAACGACCATCTATGCCGCGCCGATGCTCGGTCTGATTGGATCGGCGTTCATCCTGCTTGTCGGCCTCAGCTATCTGAATGGCTGTCAGCGATGGGCCTCAAAGCGGGGAGAAGGCTATGGAACTGACCTGCGGAATGAACCGGAAGTCGGCCCGGCCGAGCGGCTGCCTCATCCGCTCGTGGCACTGATTCCGTTGCTGCTGGTTGGAGTGATGAACAGAGCGCTCACAGATGTGATTCCGCGAGTATATGGAGAATCCCATTCCTTCGAATCGGCGGCCGTTGGGGCATCGAGCCCTGTTACCCAGGAGATCGCCCGAGTGTCAGTGATCTGGAGTGTCGAAGCGGCCCTGCTTGCTGGGATTCTCTCCATTCTGGCGCTCGCCTGGCGCCCTGTGTCGACTGCATTCGCTGCGGGCTCAAAGACTGCGGTCTCCGGGGCCCTGCTGGCGGCAATGAATACTGCGTCGGAATACGGTTTTGGTGCCGTCATTGCCGCTTTGCCCGGCTTTCTCGTGCTCGCGGAAGCACTGAAGATGATCCCACATCCACTCATCAATGAAGCCGTCACGGTCACGACACTCGCCGGGATGACCGGTTCAGCTTCAGGAGGCCTGAGTATCGCGCTCGCAGCAATGGCAGACTCCTTTCTCACGGCTGCGAAGGAATCCGGAATCCCTGCTGAGGTATTGCATCGCGTGGCCTCCATGGCCAGCGGCGGGATGGATACGCTTCCGCATAACGGCGCGGTCATCACCCTTTTGACCGTGACCGGCCTGACCCATCGTGAGGCCTATCGCGATATCTTTGTGATCACGTGCATCAAGACGGCTGCAGTCTTCGTGGTGATCGCCGCCTACAGCTTCTGGGGAATCGTGTAGTCCTTCCCATTAGCGGAGACGGGGCAGCGACAAGGGCAGCGACAAGGGCAGCGACAAGGGC
>JAEZFD010000035.1 GCA_023417655.1 Planctomycetota bacterium
GTTTCCATGAAGAATGCAGCAGTCTTTTAATAGCCCAGGTTGGGAGCGAGCCAGCGTTCGACTTCAGACACTTCGAGCTTGCACCGGCGGGCGTAGTCTTCGACCTGATCTTTTGTTAGACGGTCGACCGAGAAGTAACGGGACTCGGGATGGGCGAAATACAACCCGCTGACAGCTGCTGCCGGCCACATCGCGAGTGAATCGGTCAACTCGATTCCGGTCTTTGCCGTTGCATCAAGGAGTGAGAACAGCGTCTTCTTCGGAAGATGATCCGGACAGGCGGGATAACCAAAGGCAGGGCGAATCCCCCGATATGACTCGGAGATCATCTGCTCCTGACTCAGTTCATCCTTCGCTTCATAGCCCCAGACCTCGGTGCGAACGTACTGGTGCAAATATTCAGCAAAGGCCTCGGCGAGTCGGTCTGCCAGAGCCTTCGCAAGAATTGCATTGTATTCGTCGTGGTCACGTTCGAAGGAGGCAGCAAGCTCGTCGCAGCCATGCCCAGTCGTGACCGCGAACGCGCCGATGGAGTCCACGCGTCCCGATGAAATCGGGGCGATGTAATCGACGAGCGAACGGAAGTCCTTCTGCCCGACTCGCTCCCACTGTTGACGCAGCATCGGGAATCGGCAGAGTTCCTTCTGACAGGATACGTCGGTCCAGACGACGATGTCTTCGCCGTCGGCGTTCGCAGGCCAGAATCCATAAAGACCATTCGCCGTCAGCAGTCTTTCATCGACGATTCGCTTCAGGAGACCCTGAGCATCATCAAACAGTTTCTTCGCTTCTGGGCCGACCTTTGGATCTTCGAAAATCCGCGGAAACTTCCCTTTAAGTTCCCACGTCATGAAGAACGGAGACCAGTCAATGTAAGGGACCAGTTTCGCCAGATCGAAGTTCTCGAGTGTCACTGTCCCCCAAGCCTTCGGTTGTGGCAGATCTACGTTTGCCCAATCTGTTTCAAAGCGGCGTGAGCAGGCTGTCTCGAAGCTGACGAGTTCCTTTTCCTGACGACTCGCAAAGCGACGCCGATCTTCTTCCTGTTGTGCCTTGATCTTCTCCACGAAGGCCGGCTTTGAATCCGCATCAATCATCGATTCCACGGCCGGAACCGCGAGCGACGCATCAATCACGTGCACGGTTGGTTCTGCGTAGTGCGGAGCGATTTTGACGGCGGTATGTCGTGCGGATGTCGTAGCTCCACCGATCAGCAGCGGCAGCTTGAAGCCTTCCCGATTCATCTCTTTGGCGACATGAATCATCTCTTCGAGCGATGGTGTAATCAGTCCTGACAAACCGATGATATCGGCTTTGTGCTCTATCGCGGTCTTCAGGATCTTCTCACAAGAGACCATCACGCCGAGGTCGATCACTTCGAAGTTATTGCACCGCAGAACCACGCCGACGATGTTCTTGCCGATGTCGTGGACGTCGCCTTTCACAGTCGCCAGCACGATGGTGCCGCGCGTTGATTTGGCAGGATCACCAGCGACCTCAGTTTCTAGAGTTTCCCCGCGTGCTGCAGCTGCCGCCTTCTCCGCTTCCATGAATGGTTCAAGGTAGGCAACCGCCTTCTTCATCACGCGGGCGGACTTCACCACCTGCGGCAGGAACATCTTCCCTGCCCCGAAGAGTTCGCCGACGACGCTCATCCCGTCCATCAGCGGACCCTGAATGACATTCAACGGCCGCCCGTACTTCACGCGGGCTTCTTCGGTATCGGCATCGATGAACTCGGTGATCCCTTTCAGAAGTGCATAACTCAGACGCTCTTCCACAGTGCCGTTACGCCAGGCAGCGACTTCGGCTTCCTGCTTCGCTTCGCTGCCGCGATTCTTGATCACTTCGGCATAATCAATCAGCCGTTCGGTGGCGTCAGGTCGACGGTTCAACAAGACATCTTCGATGTACTCGCGAAGGGTTGGCTCAACTTCATCGTAAACTTCGAGCTGCCCTGCGTTCACGATTCCCATATCCAGACCTGCCTGGATGGCATGGTACAGGAAGCAGGCGTTCATCGCTTCACGGACAACATCGTTCCCGCGGAAGGAGAAGGAGACGTTACTCACACCGCCAGAAGTTCGAGCCCCCGGGCATTCGGCTTTAATGCGTCGCACGGCTTCGAAGAACTCAACGGCATAGTTGTTGTGCTCTTCCATCCCCGTTGCGACGGTGAGAATGTTCGAGTCGAAGATGATGTCTTCTGCCGGGAAGCCGACATTATCGGTTAAGAGCTTGAACGCCCGTTTACAGATCCGCACTTTGTCGTCGGCTGTGACCGCTTGTCCCTCTTCGTCGAAGGCCATCACCACAACAGCAGCGCCGTAGTTGCGGACGATGCGTGCCTGCTCGAGGAATTTTTCCTCTCCCTCTTTCAGGCTGATCGAATTGACGATCCCCTTCCCTGCGAGGCACTGCAGACCGGCTTCGATGACTTCAAACTTCGAGCTGTCGACCATGACGGGGACGCTGTTCACGTTGGGTTCGTCGGCCAGCAGGTTCAGGAAATGGACCATTTCCGCCTTGCTGTCGAGCATCCCTTCGTCCATGTTCACGTCGATGACGTTGGCGCCTCCTTCGACTTGACTGACTGCGATATCCAGCGCTTCTTCGTACTTCTTCTCGCGAATCAGGCGGGCGAACTTTCGTGAACCGGTGACGTTGGTTCGTTCCCCGATCATCAGGAAGTTCGAATCAGGACGAAGCTCGCACAGCTTCGCACCGCTGTAGGTCGAAACGCGTGAATGCTGTGCCTTGCCGCGCGGAGGTAGATCGGACACAGCCTCGGAGACAGCGCGGATGTAGTCTGGCGTCGTTCCGCAGCAGCCGCCTACGATGTTGACCCATCCGTTTTGAGCGAACTCGCGGACGATCCCGGCGAACTCTTTCGGGCTGGAGTCGAAGCCTCCCATCCCGTCGGGCATCCCGGCGTTGGGGTAGCAGCTGACGTGACAGTTGGCCCAGTTGCTGACCTGCTCAACGAACTCACGCATCTGCTTGGGGCCGAGCGCGCAGTTCATCCCCACAGCGAGCAGCGGGAAGTGCTCGACGGAGACCAGGAACGCTTCGAGCGTCTGACCGGTCAGCGTGACACCCCCGTTGAAGATCGTGCCTGAGCAGATCACCGGGACAGTTGTTCCACGCTCGTTGAAGACTTGCTGAATGGCGAACAGCGCTGCCTTCATGTTCAGGGTGTCGAAAGAGGTCTCAGGCAGCAGCAGATCGACGCCGCCGTCCAGCATTCCATGCACCTGCTCGGCATAAGACGCAACCATCTGATCGAAGCTCACCGGGCGGTATCCCGGCTTGTCGGCGTTCATCGACAGCTGGAACTTCGTGGGGCCGATACTCCCGGCGACGAAGCGCGGCTTCGCAGGGTTCTTCTTGGTGAACTCGTCTGCCGCCTGTTTGGCGATTTCGACACCGCGCCGGTTCATTTCTCGCGCATATTCAGCGAGATGGAACTCTTCCAGCATCAGTGATGTTGCACCGAACGTGTTGGTCTCGATGATGTCGGAGCCAGCTTCCAGATACTTCCGGTGAATCTCCTGAATCATCTGCGGCTGTGTCAGCACCAGAACATCACTGGCATTGAGCAGGTCAACCGAGTGATTTGGGAACAGCTTGCCGCGGTAGTCGGCCTCTGTCGGCTTGTACTGATGGATCATTGATCCCATGGCGCCGTCGAGCAGCAGGATCCGGCGGGTCAACAAATCGCGCAGTGTCGCTTCGGTCGAATTCATATCGAATCTAAATTCACTCTGTCTCGGTGCTTGCCGGTTCAACCGTCACTTCGACAGTCTCAGGCAAGAGGCCCGGAAGGCGTTTCAGGGAGGTCAGACCCAAATATAGCTCAACATTGGTGATCGGCACAGCGGGGGCCGGGTCGGCCGCAGCAATGAGATGCGGAAAATCTCTAATTGGCGATCATGGTCTCGCGAGCGTACGTTTGACAACATCAATTCAGAATCAACGCAGATCAATCCAGCCCGTCCCCAACTGATCGCGGAAACTGTCCCATCAAAATCTACCCTCGGAAAGAGGACAGTTTCCTGCAAGCGAACGTTCGCAGGAAGTTTGAGACAACGCCTGACTTTCCCCCTGAAAAGCAAACCGGGCAGTGATTCAAATGAATCACTGCCCGGCGAAATTCTCGTTATGGCTGCCTCGAAAGACAGTGATCATTTACAGAATTTCCTTACAGAATGACGGTCTGTTCCCGGTCAGGGCCGATGGAAACGAACCCGACCTTGGATTCCAGGAGCTCAGAGATTGTGTCGATGTAGACCCGTGCTTCTTTCGGGAAGTCTTCGAGCTTACGAACACCAGTGATGTCCTGCTTCCAGCCGGGCAATGTCCGGTAAATCGGCTTCGCCGCAGCGAGATCGTCGATATGGCTGGGGAAGGCGGTCGTCCGTTCGCCGTTGATCTCATATGCCTCGCAAATTTTCAGCTCGTCGAGCTTGCTCAGCACATCCAGCAGCATGACTGCGATGCAGTCGATACCTGAAATCCGGGCCCCGTAACCGGTCGCGACAGCGTCGAACCAGCCGCAGCGGCGTGGCCGGCCAGTGACGGTCCCGTACTCATTGCCTTCGTCGCGAATGTGCTGGCCGATTTCGTTGACCAGTTCTGTCGGGCAAGGCCCCCCACCGACGCGGGTCGTGTAAGCCTTGACCACACCGATCATGCGATCGATTGCACGTTCTGGTACACCGCTGCCGGGATGAATTCCGCAGCCGGAGCTGTTGGACGACGTGACGAACGGGAATGTCCCGTGATCAATGTCGAGCAGACTTCCCTGGGCGCCTTCAAACAGCAGGCTCTTCTTTTCCTTAACGACACGATGCAGATACGAGGTCGTATCAATCACATTCTTTCGGAAGAGTTCGGCATAACCCATGTATTCGTCATAGATGGCCTCTGCATCCGGGATCTCAGCGGACGGATCCAGTGCCTTGACGATCAGCCGCTTCTGGGCGACGACCTCGCGCAGCCGCTCTTTGAAGAACTCAGGGCGGTACATGTCGCCGAAGCGGATGGCATGTGTCCGGCCGATCTTGTCCCGATAGCAGGTTCCGATGCCGCGCATCGTGGTGCCGATGGCGTTGGCGCCGCGAGCCTTCTCCAGCCCGGCTTCTTCCACCATGTGATAAGGGAAGATCACATGAGCGCGATCGCTGATATACAGCTGACCGATTTCGACCCCCTGTTTGCGGACATTGTCGATCTCCGCAAGCAATGCTTTGGGATTGATCACGACGCCGTTGGCAATCACCGAAGTAACGCCCGGCCGCAGAATTCCGGCGGGCAGCATCGAGAGTTTGTATGTTTTTCCGCCGAACATGACGGTGTGGCCGGCATTATTTCCACCCAGATACCGGCAAACGACTTCATGTTGATCCGTGAGCAGGTCGACAATTTTCCCTTTGGCCTCGTCGCCCCATTGCAGCCCCACGACAGAAGTTACCGCCATTTCACATTCCCAGCAGATCAACCAGACTGAATTTTCTCCGCGCAGCACCTGGCGCAGCACGACCGAGGAGTGTAGCAGCCGACGCAATGAAAGTAGAGAGCCCGCCGGGGGCCGGAATTCGTGAAATTTCCGATCCCGGCGGGCCAAAGCAATCGAAAGAGGCCAAATTCTCACCGAATTAGAGCAGTTTGCTCTACCGTCTGCCCGCGCAGCGCGCGTTTCGATTGATGAAAGACTCAATTCCGCGTGGCAAGAAAGGGCAGATCAAAAAGCAAAACGGTCTTAGGGCGTCGCTGACTCCTCCCGAGCCCGTTCTGACCGCATCACTTCCGGTTGAACGCCGTCCCGTCGTGCCACTTCAGCCCGGGAGAGAACGCCTGACTCGACCAGACGGACATCCGCAAGGCGTTCTTTTGAGCGGTCCCGACTGATCAGCGAGGGAAATGACCAGCCGACCCGCATCCGTGAGAAGAAGTTTTCCGGCAGCCAGCCCCGGTGGAGTGCGTCTTCCATCACCCAGTGCCAGATGC
Source organism: Planctomycetota bacterium (assembly GCA_023417655.1). Taxonomy (GTDB): domain Bacteria; phylum Planctomycetota; class Planctomycetia; order Planctomycetales; family Planctomycetaceae; genus Planctomicrobium. The sequence continues at coordinate 6,010 of JAEZFD010000035.1, forward strand.
GGGCGAATTCCCCAGCGAAGAACTGCTGCTCGCTCTGAAAGAATTTGACGGCCGGACCTTCCGCAACCATCGTTGAAGAGAAGTTTCCATTCGAGGCATCTGCCGTCAGCATGAATTCGGGGAGACCGCACCCCGCTGCGATCCCTAGCAGCATCATCCTCCCGAGAGGCGCGGCATCACCGAAATTGGTGTTCGGCTGCAGGAATTGCATGTCGGTGCCATGGTTAGTGGTGAGAATTGTTCCCGGTCCGAACCGTTCCCGACCGCCGTCTCGCCCCGATCCGCTGCCTGTGCCCCCGCCCGTTCGGTCTCCGAGCGAATCCCCGAACTGTCCCCCGCCCTGCACCTTTCTCCAGAGGACGATGGAGGACTGAAGTTTTCTGGCGAGCAGTTCGGTCTCCAGCCAACGCTCATAGTGATCGAGCCCGGAGAGAATCGGGGCGAGAATGGAGATTCCCCGTCGTTCATTCGAATCGACCCCGACACGGGTCTGGAGCATTTCGTCTGCCGGGATCCGGTCCATTCTTCCCGAGGCTCCTGAGCGCAGAACGCAATAGCCGACTGGTTGCTCGACATCCTCCGGGTCAGTGAGGATTCCTTGAGATTCCGGAGCCTCGGGCGGAGCGACCACAAGTTCGGGGTCCACAAACCGCACGGTCACCGGTTCATCCACAGAGGAGAACCTGCGGATGAAACACTCCCCGTCGCGCCAGGTGCGGCGAGCATGTTCACGGAAGGAATAGTGGCGGGCGTTTCGGTCGAGAAAGTCCTGCCAGATCTGATCGGCCATCGACCGCAGCACTTCGGCCCCGGGGGGCAGCTCTTCTTCCAGGATGATTGGCTGATGGTTCAGCTGAAGTCCGGGCCCCGTCACATAAGCAGTGAGCAGTCGCAGAATGTTGGCCGCATGCGGATTCTCGCGCACGGCCCGACGTGCCCGATCCCGGACCGTCGTCCGGGTCGCCTCCATCGCAGGTGACTTCCCACTCCCCACCAACTGCCAGTCGCCCGGGTCTTCAGCGACAGGACGGGAAGACTCGGCCAGAGTCAGCAGACGTTCCTGAATCAGTCGTTGATAACGGGCCCGCAAGCTCAGTGTGGTCAATTGATCCCGGAGAAGAGACAGCATGCACGCTCCCAGCGCTCGTGAAGTGAAACAGACTCACTTTCAGGGCGCAGGGTTGCGCAGAAGAGATGCCATCCCGATCCAAATGCCTTTCAGACAAATACCTTTCAGAACCGGCTCTCCGAGCGGGTGTATCCCTTCATTCGCGATCAGGGGGATGAAGACCGGACACTGCCGACCTTAAAGGAATTCGTCATCTCATTTCAGGCATCAATTATGCAATGAAGAGCATGTAAGGATACAAGGAAATGATAAATCGATTTCCGACTGGAGGGGCTCATGTCACGGTCGACCGACTCAGCTTCCGCCGCAGACTATATTCCAGAAACCCAAAGTCTGCGGACCCTCGCCCGAACAGCAGAATTCTGCGAAGGATGTGATCTTTTTCGTCATGCAACGCAGGTCGTCTTCGGAGAGGGAACTCGTAAAGCCCGGCTCGTTCTCGTCGGCGAACAACCGGGAGATCAGGAAGATCGCCAGGGGAAGCCGTTCGTCGGTCCTGCAGGAAAGCTCCTTTACAAATGCCTGAACGAGGCGGAAGTTCCGACGGATTCCCTTTATGTCACGAACGCGGTCAAACATTTCAAGTTTGTCATGACCGGAAAGCGGCGACTCCATCAGAAGCCATCTGCTCGCGAAGTTCGCGCCTGCCATCCCTGGCTGCAACGGGAGCTCGAAATCGTGCAGCCGGAAGTTCTTGTTCTGCTCGGAGCGATCGCTGCCAGGTCGGTGCTCGGGACAGAAGTTCGGGTTACAAAGGACCATGGAAAGTGGATGGTGTCTGCATGGTGCGCGAACACGATGGTCACCGTTCATCCATCGGCTGTGCTTCGAAATCCGCGTGCTGACCTCCGGGACGAGATGAAACTGCTCCTCCTCTCCGATTTACGAACTGTGGCACGGCGACTGCTCAAATCTGCCTGAAGCACAGTGTCTTCGCGGAGGCGGACCGCTTAGCTTTCCCCTGCTCGTTTCTCAACTCGAGATGAGGCAACCATGGCCCGTCCGATCTGGAAAGGTCAGATCTCTTTTGGTCTGGTCAATATTCCGGTTTCTGTCTTCTCGGCCGAACGTCGCGCCGATCTCAGTTTCAAATTGATCGACAGCCGCAACTCTGCTCGCGTTCGCTATGAACGAGTGAACGAAGAAACAGGAGAAGAGGTTCCCTGGAACAAAATCATTAAGGGGTATGAATACGATAGCGGGAGCTATGTCCTGCTCACCGAAAAGGACCTTGAACGAGCCTCCGTCGAGATGACAAAGACGATAGAGATCGAACAGTTCATTAATCTCACCGAGATCGAGAGCGTTTATTTTGACCGCCCCTATTACATCGTCCCAGGCAAGGGTGCAGAAAAGGGTTATCTGCTCCTCCGCGAAGCGATGGAAAAATCAGGGCGGATTGGGATTGCCCAAGTCGTGATTCGTACTCGGCAATACCTTGCTGCGGTAGTGCCGGATGGAAATGCTCTGATTCTGAATCTGCTGCGTTATCCCCAGGAAGTTGTCTCCGTCGACGAATTCGAGTTCCCCGGCCGAGAGTTGAAGAAGTTTAAAGTAACTCCTAAGGAACTGGAGCTCGCCGAACAGCTCATCGACGGGATGACGACACCGTGGAAGCCTGAGGACTATCGCGACGAATATCGCGATGTTCTGATGAAACTGATCGAGAAGCGAATCAAATCTGGCCAGACCGAGGTTGTTGAAGAAACGGATGACGAAGAGGAGGAAACGTCGTCTCCTCAAACGTTAAATTTCATGGAGGTTCTCAAGAAAAGCGTCGCGAAGACGAGCCCGAGATCCAGTACCAAGACGCGCGCCCGGTCGAGTGGGAAGAAGAGTACCGGGACGAGCGCGAAGTCGAGCGCAAAGGTCCGAAAGCCAGCCAAAGCCCGACGACCTGCGAAGAAGAAACGGGTCGGCTGAAGAAGTCCACTGGGTTCGCGTTCCACGACAAGAGAAAATTGAGGACTCGCGATGAGCCTGAATGAATATCGCCGCAAGCGCGACTTTAAGAAGACTTCAGAGCCAAAACCGAGCAAAGTCTCCTCTCGCAAAAAGGCCCTGCGATTTGTCGTCCAGAAGCACGCCGCCAGCCATCTTCACTATGACTTCCGCCTCGAACTGGATGGCACTTTAAAAAGTTGGGCGGTCCCTAAAGGACCATCGCTCGATCCTTCGCGGAAGCAGTTAGCTGTCCATGTTGAAGACCACCCTTTGGCGTATGCCGACTTTGAAGGAACGATTCCGAAAGGGGAATACGGCGGGGGAACTGTGATGGTCTGGGATCAGGGGACATGGGAATCTCAGGAAGATCCAGCGAAAAGCTATCAGGCCGGGAAACTGAAATTCACTCTGCACGGTGAGAAACTCCAAGGCAACTGGATGCTGGTTCGGATGGGAGGACAGGCGGGCGAAGATGGCAAGAACTGGTTGCTGATGAAAGAAAAGGATTCCGCAGCGCGTCCCACCCAAGACTTTGACATTACGAAGGAGGAACCTCTCAGCGTTGTCTCAGGTCGAGATCTCCCGGACATCGCAGAAGGACTTCCTACATCTTCAAAGAAGCAAAAGGATAAGTCTTCGGCCACGGCAAGCAGAAGAAAGTTAACCGCCCCCAAAAAGTCTTCAAAACCGGAGCGGCAGCGTCACTTCAGCCGGATGGTCAAGAAGGCGGCGCCCACGGGGGCACGGAAAGATTCGCTGCTCCCCGCACGACTGGAGCCGCAGCTGGCGACCTTAGTCTCAGAGGCTCCCCAAGGTAAGAACTGGCTGCATGAGATGAAGTTTGATGGGTATCGTCTGCTCGCATTTATTGAAGAAGGCGAGATCCGTCTGATTACCCGAAAACATCACGATTGGACTGGTTATTTTTCACCAATCGAAAAGAGTCTTAAGAAGCTTCCGCTGTCCAGTGGAATTCTGGACGGAGAAGTCGTCGTTCTACGTGACGGCGGCATCCCCGACTTCCAGAAGCTGCAAAACGCGATTCAAGGAGATGCTCCCCCAGAATTCGTCTACTACGTCTTCGACCTCCCTTTCTACGAGGGAGAGGATCTGCGAAATGATCCGCTCGTTGCGAGAAAAAAGAAACTTCAAAAACTCTTGAAGAAGGCATTTCCCGATAACGATGGGACGATTCGATTCAGTGATCATATTGAAGGTCAGGGCAGCGAAGTGGCCCAGCAGTCCTGTCAGCATGAACTGGAAGGAATTATCTCAAAGCGTAGTGATAGCCATTACCACTCAGGCAGGACAAAGGATTGGGTTAAGACGAAATGTCATCGGCGGCAGGAATTCGTCATTGGCGGATACACCAGTCCTAAAGGAAATCGAAGCGGCTTTGGATCACTCCTCATCGGTGTTTACGACGATGGGAAACTGAAATACTGCGGCAAGGTCGGAACTGGTTTTACGGCGGCCTCAATTAAAGAGATTCATGGACAACTGAAATCTCAGTCGACTGACGTATGCCCATTCGAAAAGTTTCCGAGAGAAGCTCGCCGGGATCTGAAAAGCTGGACGAAGCCGAATCTGGTAGCGGAAGTCGAGTTCACTGAATGGACGAACGATGACATTCTGCGCCACCCCTCTTTCAAGGGGATGCGAGAAGATAAGCAAGCCAAGTCCATTACGAAGGAAGTCCCCGTGAAGAATGGAGAAGCCGCTTCCGGCAAAGCCCCTCAGTCATCGCAAAAGAGTGCCAGTTCCGGGAGTGCGAAGTCCTCAGAAAAACTTCGGTCCAGTGAATCCTCGGACACTGAAATTGCGGGAGTGCGGATTAGCAATCCAGATCGAGTGGTCTTCCCTGAGATTAATGTTACTAAGGGTGACCTTGCACAGTTCTACTTTGATATAGCTGACTGGATTCTCCCTCACGTCACCGAACGTCCACTGTCACTTGTCCGCTGTCCATCCGGTGCCGCGGAGCAATGCTTCTATCAGAAGCATTATGAAGGGACCCTGCCTGCCGGAGTATCGACGGTCAGGATTCAGGAGAAATCCAAGGCCGGAGACTATCCAGTCATTCATGATGTCACCGGGTTGATCTCCCTGATTCAATGGGGCGTGCTGGAGATCCATCCTTGGGGAGCGAAGGCTGATGACGTTGAACGTCCTGACCGAATCATCTTCGATCTGGATCCAGGGCCTGACGTCAAGCTGCCGCAGGTCATTCAGGCGGTAAAAGATTTGCGTGCCCTGCTCGACGAACTGAAGCTCACTTCTTTCTTACGAACTTCAGGGGGCAAGGGCTTTCACATCGTCATCCCCTTCCGCAGAGGTCCGAGCTGGGAAGAGGTCAAAGGGTTCGCCAAAGATGTCGCGGAAATTATGGCCCATGCCGCGCCTGACCTCTATCTCGCCAATATGAGCAAGTCAAAACGGGCTGGCAAAATCTTTATCGACTATCTCCGCAATGGCCGAGGATCAACAGCGATCACTTCTTATGGAACACGTGCCCGGGCGACGGGAGCTGTCGCGACTCCTTTACGCTGGGAGGAACTTACCGCAAAATTGCGTCCGGATCGCTACACCATCCGGAATCTGAAGAATCGACTCACAAGTCTCACTGCGGATCCCTGGGACGGGTTCTTCAATGTTCGTCAGAGTCTCACAAAAACTCTGATGGCCGCAGTCAGGCAGAAGGAATCTTGAGCTGAAAACGTGATGGAGCGCCCTTTCGGAAATTCGAAATCCGAAAGGGCTCCTGAAATGTCTATGAAGCCGTCTTTCCGGACAGAATTCAAACGCCGCCGCTGCCTGGTCCCGGCCAGCGGATTTTATTCAGAGGCAGATATGGACTCCTGCAGTCGATTGTGCAGCCGGATGAATGGAATGGCTTTGCCACCTACCCGGTCTCGTCTCTGGTCAATAATGCCTGCAATGAAACCGCGGAATATGTGCAGCGAGTCTGAACGATGATTCGCCGGTACGAGGTGACGGCCCCAAGGTGTAGGTGACGGGCTTCTTGACGGGCTGCTGTCATGCAAGACGATAAAAGAAGGCAGTCAGTCTTGGCTGGCATTAGCCGGGCGAGGACGGCTGCTTCTTCAATGATTGCCCAGGGAACGCATGCCAAAGTCGAGGCGAAATGCCGAATCTGATCACAATCACCTCTGAGGGACTCTATTGCGAAGCTGGAGGATTTCACATTGATCCCTGGCGTCCTGTCCCGAGGGCGTTGATCACCCATGCCCATTCCGATCACGCTCGTCGTGATTGTGGAATGTATCTGACGACGCAAGAGGGGCGGCATGTTCTGCAGTCCCGGATGGGACCGACCGCCGACATCCAGACTGTGAAGTATGGACAACAACTCAATCTGAATGGGGTCAACGTTTCCTTTCACCCTGCCGGACACGTATTAGGCTCGGCACAAATTCGAGTCGAATTCCATGGGGAAGTCTGGGTAATTTCCGGGGACTACAAAGTTGCTCCTGATTCCACCTGCACTCCATTCGAGCCTGTCAAATGCCATACGTTCATCACCGAATGCACCTTTGGATTACCAATCTATCGTTGGCCTGATCAGGCGTTAGTGTTTGAGGACGTCAATCGCTGGTGGCGCACCAATCGGGATGCCGGTCGGGTTTCCGTTGTTTTTGCATACGCTTTGGGAAAAGCGCAACGGGTGCTGGCCGGTCTTGACCCTTCCATTGCGCCGATTCTTTGTCACGGTGCGGTCGAACGTGTGAATGCGGACTATCGTCGGACGGGAATCGACCTGCCGGAAACGATGTACGCCGGGACAGGAACAGCAAAACGAGACTGGGACGGAGCGCTGGTAGTGGCTCCCCCATCATCGAGCGGCACTCCGTGGATGCGAAAGTTCGGGAAGGTCTCGACCGCATTTGTTTCCGGCTGGATGAGAATTCGCGGCACGCGTCGACGTCGCGCCGTTGATCGTGGCTTCGTGCTTTCTGACCATGCTGACTGGCCGGGTCTTGTCACCGCGATTCGAGAGACCGGGGCCGAACGTATTCTGGCGACGCATGGTCGCACCGGGCCGATGGTGCGGTGGCTGTGCGAATCCGGCTATGACGCCAGATCACTTCACACCGAGTATGTGGGGGAACGTGACGACATCGAGGTCGATCTCCCGGACGTCGACGACACGTTGCCTGAAAATCAGGAGACAGTCAACGGGGAGTCCGAGGGATGAAAGCATTCGCTGATCTCTATCAGGCGCTGGATGAGACCAATAAGACTTCGTCCAAGATCGAGGCGATGCGTGACTACTTTGCAGGATGTGATCCTGCGGACGGGGCTTGGGCGGTCTATTTTCTCTGCGGTCGTCGCATTAATCGGCTTGTCCCGGTCGCGATGCTGCGAACGTGGTGTGCAGCGATCTCAGGCGTTTCTGACTGGATGTTTGAGGAGTGCTATGGAGCGGTTGGAGATCTCGCGGAGACGATGGCCCTGCTGTTGCCAGAACAGGAAGGGACGTCACACAGATCACTTGGCGAATGGGTCGAAACCCGCATTCGTCCGTTAGCATCGATGTCGGAAAACGAACGTCGGGCTGTGATGGAAGAAGCCTGGAGTGAACTGTCGAGCCGCGAACGTTTCGTCTTTAACAAGCTGGTGACCGGGGGATTTCGCGTCGGGGTCTCTCAAGGGCTTGTCATTCGAGCACTCGCCGAAGCCAGTCAGCTCCCTGCGGCGGTGATCGCTCACCGACTGATGGGGAACTGGGAGCCGAACGCCGACTTCTTCCGCCGACTCCTCGATCCGAGTGAAGGAGAAACGGATTACAGCCAACCTTACCCTTTTGCATTAGCGCACGCACTGCCTGAGAGTCCGACCGTTCTTGGGCGACCTGATGAATGGCTGATGGAATGGAAATGGGACGGTATTCGGGGACAGATGATTCGTCGGGCAGGTGAATCCTATCTGTGGTCGCGGGGTGAGGAATTGATTCTGGAACGCTTCCCGGATCTGCAGGATGCAATTGGATCCCTGCCGAATGGAACGGTTCTCGATGGAGAAGTCCTTGCCTGGAAGGAGGGAAAAGTTCTTCCGTTCAGTGAGCTGCAACGTCGAATCGGCCGGAAAAGTCTTGGCAAGAAGATCCTGGCCGAAGTCCCTGCAAAATTTGTCGCCTTTGACGTGCTCGAATCAGCGGGGATCGACGTGCGTCTGCTGACACTGGCAGAACGCCGTCAGGAACTGGAACAACTGCTGGGGACTCGAAGTCCTGATGATGCAATCCTGCTTTCACCAATCCTGCAGGCCGATCACTGGGACGAGCTCTCGCAGATCCGTGATACCAGTCGGGAATCACACGTTGAAGGCGTCATGTTGAAGCGATTGGACGCGCCCTATCCAGTCGGTCGTGTGACTGGTGTCTGGTGGAAGTGGAAAGTGACCCCTTATACATGCGATGCCGTTTTAATTTATGCACAACGAGGAAATGGTCGCCGCGCGAGCTTATACACTGATTACACTTTCGGTGCCTGGCAGAACGGCCAACTCGTCCCCTTTGCGAAAGCGTATTCCGGGCTCAGCGATGCAGAGATTCGCGATGTCGATCGCTTTGTTCGACAAAATACGCTGGAGCAATTCGGCCCTGTTCGATCAGTGAAACCTGAGCTGGTGTTTGAACTGGCTTTTGAGAATATTCAGTTCTCCAAGCGTCATAAATCCGGGATCGCTGTTCGCTTCCCACGAATGGCTCGATGGCGGCATGATAAACGTCCTGAAGATGCGGATACGCTCGATTCGATCAAGGCGCAAATGTCTGCTGCCCGTTCTTCTGATCGATCTTCTGGCAATGACCCGGAAGGCGAAATGACGTCTCATTGATAAGGCTCCCGTGAACTCTGTTCGTCGAGCCTCGTCACATTCAAAAATTGTTATTTGAACGTTCAACTTCCGGAATGCGCGATCTCGAATCATCTTCTTCTGTTGATGCGATGTGATTGCGTGAGCGTGCAGCCGGATGACATTGCTTGATCACTGGATTTCATCAGTGATTTCAAAATGCCTCGTTAAGAGCCCATTGTGGCAGAACACGTTTATCTCAATGACTTCCGTCATGGAACGGGAGGTGCATGGACCCGCCTTCGGTTCATCGGCTGCTGGGTGTCAGGCGAAAGATTCCCTGAAATCTGAAGCCTCCCTGAGACAAGGGGAAATGAAATCTGATGAGATGCTTCTGCTGGATCTTCCTGCTTTTGTTGAGCTTTGCGATTCTGCCCTCCGTACTCTGGGCTCAAGAGGCAGATGGAACCCGTCAGTCAACGCCTGCGATTAAGGAAGAAACGACCTCCGCGGATCAGGCGCCGCCGCCTGCGGCAAAGAAGGTCCCAGTCCAGCAGGGGGCACCTGATGAGCAGATTGCCGCGAGATTGCAGAAGATTCTCGAAGCCACGACCTGGTTCCAGGGCCCCTCGGTTCGCGTGGCTCACGGAGTGGTCTTTCTGGAAGGAGACACGACTCAGGCGAAGTATCGTGATTGGGCAACCACACTGGCGGAAACGACCGACGATGTCGTTGCCGTCGTCAATCGAATGGGCGTGATTCAACGGAGCTGGTGGGATCTCTCGCCGGCTTGGGAGCAGATCCGCAATCTTGGACGACAGACGATTCAGGCATTGCCGCTGATGGCAGTCGCACTGGGGGTGCTGGTGCTGACCTTCTTCGCCAGTGGCTGGGCCTCGCTGATCGCAGCAAGGATGATTGAGCATCGCTTTAGCAATCCGATTTTACAGCAGGTGGGGTCACGAATCGCCGCTATCCCGGTCTTTGTAATCGGAGTCTATATTGCTCTTGGTATTTGTGGATTGACTCAGGTTGCGGCGACTATCGTCGGAGGTACGGGACTATTAGGTTTGATTGTCGGGATTGCATTTCGTGATATCACTGAAAACTTCCTTGCGAGCATTCTTATCAGTATGCAGCGTCCGTTCGAACTGGGAGATCAGATTGAAGTCAATAATATTAAGGGGATTGTGCAAAGTGTGACCACGCGCGGGACCATGTTACTGACACTCGATGGAAATCACGTCCAGATTCCGAATTCGCTCATCTATAAAAGTGTCATATCGAATCTCACTGCGAATCCTCGAGTTCGGCTGACCTTTACCCTTCCTCTGGGAAAAGAGTTCCCGATCGAACCCGCTCAGACGGCGATTGTTGATGTGATCCGGACACACTCTGCCGTCTGCCCCGAACCTGAGCCATTAGTTCTGGTTGACGAGGTGACAGCGGCAGGCAGCACTCTTCGTGTTCTCTGCTGGATTGACGGTCGGCAGTTCAGCCCTGATCGAGTCCGTTCGGCACTCATGCGTCTCAGCGTGAATGCTCTCAATTCTCCAAAGACTCCCACTGGCAAGGGGCATTCAATGCAATCAGCGTCGAAGAATCGTTTGCCGGAAGAGACCTCTTCGGAAGGGGGACTCCAGAGTGAGTGTCAGGAGCTGGAAGAACATTCGAAGAGCACCGATATGCCTCAGAATGGCACAAACCTACTCGCCGCTGAGACTGCTCCCTCTCACAATGGGCAATCCACTTAAGCGGCCTTCAATCAAGCCTTCCGTCAGTCAGCAGTGTCAACCCATTATTCGTAGAGGTTTGAACTGCTCCGAGGTCACCCGGATCGGCGGTTTGTTCTTCCCAGTTTCTGAAGAAGGGAAAGCAGCTGCTGGTCTCACACTGGAAAGTTTCTGACTTTCTGGGGTCGGAAGGTTCCAGTAAGGGATCACGAAACAGGATCTCCTGTTCCTTCCCACCTTTGTCGACGAAGCGAAATCGGATTTCGTCTCGTCGGAGCGTGACATGACGGTGCTCCAGTGTTGTGAGTCCATAGGACTCATTGTCGCAGGCATACTCTCGGTTGCCGACACGAATTACTGTGTGATCGAGAATCCGACAGGCGACCGCCGTGAGTTTCTGGATCGTCCATTTCGGCTGTCGCAGATGTTTCAGGATCCGTCTGCGAAGAGAAGGCAACCTCTGCCCGAAGAGAACCATTCGGTTAAATTTCTCGAGGTTCGCGGCTTCGCTTATCACGACCAGTGCCTGAGTGGGAGCGATGTTGTATCGCGGAGCCACATCCTCCGGTTTACGGAACAGATTGAAGAACTCTTTCAGCTCCGCCGGGGGGCGCCCGGAGATTGAAATCGTCCGCACATAATCGTGTCCTCCTGCCCGATCTTACGGAGGGAAGAGCGGTTAAGGAGAGAGGGATCGCACCGTCGCGTGGAATGATCCGGAATTCCCCTTGACGTATACGCGTGTTCACTTATAGTCCATCAGGCGAGTGAATGACAACGACCGAATGATATTGTGCGTTGAGAAAGAGTCATGATGACCAGTTCTTCTCCTCCCGGCATGACACCGGAAATCTCCCAGCGGGAGAAGGTCCGCGCTCTTCAGGCCCAACTGAGAAAACCGTCATTTCAGACGCGTTCACAACCACTTCTGAGCAGCCCTGTTCTCGAATCGGTTCTGCCGGGCGGCCGCTTGCAGGAAGGTTCCCTGGTGGAACTGCTTTCCGCTTGTCCCGGAGCCGGGGCCTGCGAACTGGCTTTTCAGATGGTAAAGCAGCTGCAGCAGGAGCGTCTGACTCCCGTTCTCATTGACAGCGACCGGGAGTTTTTTGCTCCCGGCGCGGCTCAGCTGGGGATCGATCTGGAGCGACTCATTGTCGTCCGGACCCGTTCCCTGTCGGAGCAACTCTGGGCCATCGAGCAGACATTGAGATGCGAAGGCAGAACCGTCCTTCTCAGCCTGCTGGAACGGATTCCTGCCAACACGTATCGGCGGCTGAAACTGGCAGCCGAGCGTGGAAAAGGAATCGGTCTGTTCTGGCGCACGGCCAGTCTGCGGACCTCTCCTTCATGGGCGGATCATCGACTGCTGATTGAACCTGCCCCTTCTCCCTCTCGATCCCGCCGGTACAAGGTGACGGCGCTGAACTCAACGGAAGGAACCTCTTCTCACTCGATGCTGGAATGCTGTCATGACTCGGGTGCTCTGTCTGTGGTTCCCCAACTGGCCCATCCAAAGACGTCAGCGACAGTTTCGTACGCTTCGTGACCAACCACTGGTATTGATTTCGAACCAGCACGGCCGCGAGATGGTGGGCCGCTGTTGTGATCTGGCAATCCGAAGCGGCATCCGTGAAGGGATGTCACTGGCCGAAGCCCGTACGCTCCTTCAGCCTCGAGCCAGGGAAGCCGAATTCGGCAAGTGTCTGCCGGAAGAACCGGAACTGGATCAGCAGGCCTTGAAGCAGCTGGCCTGGGAGTGCGAAGTCTTCAGCCCGTTCGTTGGTCTGGAACAGATAGAGACTCCTGAGTCATTGATGCTGGATGTCGCCGGCTGCGCTCCGCTGTTCGGAGGCGAACAGGAACTGGTGCAGCAGGTCATCGAGTTCTGCCAACAGCGGCACTGGCACGCCCGAGTGGGACTGGCGGACACTTTCGGAACCGCTTGGGCCGCCGCGCATCTCCGGACGAAGCTGCATGCTTCCTGCATTGTCCCCTCCGGAAAGGAGAGCGTCTTTCTGGCGGCGATGCCGGTTCCCGCTCTGAGATTGCCCCACCACACACTGGATCGACTCCGGCAGGTCGGAGTTAGAACAGTCGGACAGCTGCTGAAGCTCTCGCGTTCCGCATTGCCCTCCCGTTTCGGACCAGAACTCTTACAACGCATCGATCAGGCATTGGGGCACCAGCCGGAACTGATTGTCCCGGAGCGGCGACCTGAGCCGTTACAGGAATCCTGGGAGGCGGAAGATCCCTTCTTCGACATCGCGGTTCTGGAGGCCATTGCCGACGATCTGCTGGGCCGGATTCTGACGCGGTTGCAGCCGCTCGGACAGGGAATCAAACGTCTCTGCTGGGAACTGCAGGGGGCCGATCAGGAGAAGGTCTCGCGTAGTCTCGAACTCGTCCAGCCTAGCGCACAACCTCGGCATCTGATTTCCCTGCTGGCTCTGCAATGGGAACAGGTGTCACTTGCCGCCGGAATCCGCCGCCTTTCTCTGCGTGCTGAGCGAATCGAGTTCCTGACCGCGCGACGTTCGACCTTCTGGGAACTCGAATCGGAAGAGGCGTCTCCCGCCTTTCATCAGCTCATGGAAACACTCACTTCGCGACTGGGACGTGATGCTGTTCTTCGCCCATTTCTGCGGGCAGATCATCAGCCGGAGCTTGCCAGCGGATTTCGTCCGGTGATTGGCGAGGAGTCGACCGACCTCTTACGGATCAGCTCGCCAGCTGCGGGGGCGGCGGCACGCACGCGACCACTTTGGCTCGAACAGGATCCGATCCCCATTGATGTGATTGCCCGACATCGTGACGGTCCCCCAGCCCGATTTCGATGGCAGCAACAGGACTGGAAAATTCATCAGTCCTGGGGCCCGGAGCGGATCACCACTGCCTGGTGGAGAGGTCCGCTCGTACGACGGGATTATTTTCAGGTGGAGTGTGAACAGGGCCAGAGGTTCTGGCTCTTTCGTGAACTGGTGACAGGGAAGTGGTTTCTGCACGCTGCGTTTGATTGATCCTCTTCCATGCCCGAACAACCGCATCCCCGGATATCACGTCCGATTCCCCATCTTCCTCCTGCCCGATTGAGAAAGAGCCGGGAATACGTCGAGCTGCACTGCAAGACAAATTACTCCTTTCTCACAGGAGCCTCGCATCCCGATGAGCTTGTGCAACGGGCTGCGGATCTGGGATATCGTGCGTTGGCGATCACCGATCTCAACAGTGTCGCCGGAGTCGTACGGGCGTATGCCGCTGCGAAAGTCATCGGCTTCAAACTGCTGATCGGTGCCCAGATCACTTTAACCGATGCCTCATCCGTAGTGCTCTACTGTCAGAACCGGGCCGGGTATGCCAACCTGTGCCGGCTGCTGACGCTGGGCCGGCGGCGCAGCCCCAAAGGCGGCTGCATGCTCTCCTTCGATGATCTGGCAGCGCATGCCTCAGACCTGATGGCCGGTGTGCTCCTGAACGAAGCACAGGCTTCGCCCCGTGGAGAAGCCGACTGCTGGCGCTATCACGAACTGTTCGGAGACCGAGTCTATGGACTGGCCTCTCTGCATCTAGGTCCCAATGATGCCGAGTTGCTGGATCGCCTAACGCGACTGTCACGCAAGGTCGGGCTGCCGCTTGTGGCGAGCAACGACGTGCATTACCACATTTCCCAGCGACGCATTCTGCAGGATGTCGTCACTGCAGTGCGGCATGGCTGCTCGGTGGCCGAACTGGGGCACCGAGGATTCTCCAATGGTGAACGCTATCTGAAATCCCCGGAACAGATGGCCGACCTGTTTGCGACGATTCCCGAAGCACTGGCTCGGACTCTGGAGATCGCAGACCGTTGTCCATTCTCGCTGGAAGAATTGAAGTATGAGTACCCCCTGGAACTCTGCCCACCCGGCAAGACGCTCAGTGGTTATCTGCGGGAACTGACAGAGGAGGGGGTGCGCAAACACTACCCTGCCGGAGCTCCTGAGAAGATCCGGCAGGCAATCGAACATGAGCTCAAGCTGATTACTGAACTGCAGTACGAGTCCTACTTCCTGACCGTCTGGGACCTCGTGCGATTTGCACGGAGTCAGGGAATTCTCTGCCAGGGACGCGGCTCGGCGGCAAACTCCGCTGTCTGCTTCTGCCTGGGAATCACCTCGGTCAATCCCGAGCATTTTGATCTGCTGTTCGAACGATTCATCTCAGCGGAACGGGGAGAAGCCCCGGATATCGACATCGATTTCGAACATGAGCGCCGTGAAGAAGTTCTGCAGTATATCTATGAAAAGTACGGTCGTGATCGGGCCGGAATGACCGCGACGGTCATCACTTATCGCCCCCGATCGGCGATCCGGGATGTCGGCAAGGCGCTCGGACTTTCGCTGGACCGGATCGACAGTCTCGCTAAAGGAATCGATCACTTTGCGAAGAGCAATCAGTTCGCACAGCGTCTGCAAGAGACCGGACTCAACCTGAATTCCACGACCGGCCAGCAGTTACTGGAGCTGTCCACGGAGATCCTGGGGTTTCCAAGACATCTCTCCCAGCACGTCGGGGGGATGATCATTACGCAACGGCCGCTGTGTGAGATGGTTCCCATCGAAAATGCCTCGATGCCGGGCCGGACGGTGATTCAATGGGATAAAGATGATCTGGACACGATCGGCATTCTGAAAGTGGACTGCCTTTCTTTAGGAATGCTGACCGCCATTCAGAAGTCATTGAAGCTGCTGGAAAAGCACCATCAGCGCAGGCTCACGCTGGCAACGATTCCGCAGGAGGATCAGGCGGTTTACCAGATGATCAGCCGCGCCGACACCATCGGCGTCTTTCAGGTAGAATCCCGGGCCCAGATGGCGATGCACCCCCGTCTACAGCCGCGAACGTTTTATGATCTGGTCGTGGCCGTCGCGATTGTCCGACCGGGCCCGATTCAGGGCGACATGGTCAATCCCTACCTGCGGCGGCGGGCGAATGAAGAACCGGTAGTCTATCCGGATGAACGGATCAAAGACGTTCTTAAAAAGACCTTGGGAGTTCCGCTGTTTCAGGAACAGGTGATGAAATTGGCGATGGTCGCCGCAGGCTTCAGTGCCGGTGAAGCCGATCAGCTGCGTCGGGCCATGGCCGCCTGGCGAAGAAATGGAAGTCTTGATCAGTTCGAGCCAAAGCTCGTCGCAGGTATGAAGAAGAATGGCTATAGCGAAGTTTTGGCCGCCCAACTCTTCAAAATGATGCGTGGCTTTGGGGAATATGGCTTCCCGGAGAGTCATGCCGCGAGCTTTGCCCTGCTCACGTATGCTTCCGCTTGGCTGAAATGTTATTACCCGGACGTCTTCTGCTGTGCCCTACTGAACAGTCAGCCGATGGGGTTTTATGCTCCGGCCCAACTGGTCCGCGATGCGAAAGAGCATGGCATCGATGTCCGTCCGGTGGACGTCAATGACAGTGATTGGGACTGCACCCTCGAGAAAGCCCCTGACGGTGAATGGAAACCGGTCCGTCTGGGATTCCGCATGACGAAGGGCTTTCGGGTCACTGACGCCGAGCGGATTGTGCAGTGTCGGAAACAGGGGCTTTACCGGAGTTTTGCCGAGTTTGCATCCCGCACCCGTCTATCGCAACCGGCACTGAATCAACTCTCCCGGGCGGATGCATTCGGCTCCATGGATTTGCGACGACGCGAGTCAGGCTGGCAGGCCCTGCTGCCGACTGAGCAGTCCCCGTTATTTGAAGAGGATCACAATGACGAACCGATTCCGGACCTGCCGGCAATGAGCCTGCGGGATGAGGTCATTTCAGATTACCAGACCGTCGGACTGACGCTGCGCAGCCATCCGCTTTCATTTCTCCGCGATGACCTGAATGAACTGGGAATCACCCCTGCGCGCGAGCTGCTGACGGGGAGTGCTCATCGGCCGGTGAAAGTCGCCGGGCTGGTTCTGCTCCGGCAACGACCGTCGACGGCCAAGGGAATCACGTTCCTCACGCTGGAAGATGAAACCGGACACGTCAATCTGATCATCTACCAGAATATCTGGGACCAGTTCCGCAAAGCCGCCACTGGTGCCGCCCTGATGATTGCTCACGGGCTGTTACAGCGACAACACGGCGTGATTCATGTGGTCGTCCATGAAATTCAGGACGGGTCCGCGCTGCTTCAGGGAGTGCGTTCCCTGTCCAGGGATTTTCACTGACATTCAGGAGACGACGACACGCAGCAGCCGTGCTGACACACCACAAACTGCACTCAGCAATCTTTAAGCAATAATGTCCTTTACGACATTGCCTGACACGTTCGTCAGCCGGAAGTCGCGACCGCCGAAACGATAGGTCAGCTTCGTATGATCGAGCCCCAGCAGGTGCAGAATCGTCGCATGGAAGTCATGCAGCGGGATGGCCCCTTCGATGGCTTTATGGCCCAACTCGTCGGTCTGCCCGTAGATGAATCCGGACTTGACCCCGCCACCCGCCATGAAGCCGGTAAAGCCGGCAGAGTTATGGTCGCGTCCGAGTGATTCCTTGCCGGAGAGGATCTGTGTTTCCGGGAGCCGCCCGAATTCGCCTGTCCAGATCACCAGCGTGTCATCAAGCAATCCTCGTTGATCGAGATCTGTCAGCAGCGCGGCGACCGGCTTATCAATTGTCTGGGCCTTGGCAGCGAACTTATCGAGGTTGCTGTGATGGTCCCAGCCACTCGACATCACTTCCACAAATCGAACACCGGACTCACAGAGTCGTCGGGCCAGCAGGCACTGACGGGCAAAGTCGTCCGTCCCCTTTTGGTCGACACCGTACATCTCGAGAGTCTCTTTAGATTCCTTAGAGAGATCCAGCACGTCGGGCACGGCCCGTTCCATGCGTTCGCTCAGCTGCAGCGAATCCATTACTCCCTTGATTTCTTCCGACTGGCCGACCAAAGACTGGTTCATGGCTTGAGTCAGACGCAATGTTTCCCGATCAATCTCGGAACCGAGTCCGAGCGTCGGCTGAAGATTGTAGATGGACGCCTTTTTGATGTCCTGACCTTCCCAGCCGAGGCGAGTTGCCTGATAGGCACTGGGAAGAAACGCACTGCCGAAGTTTGAAGGGCCGCCGAACGTGCGGGTCGGCTTGATCGTGAAGTGCCCTGGCAGATCCTGATTCTCTGTTCCGAGTCCATAGGCGATCCATGCTCCAAGCGAAGGACGCACGAACTGGAAGTCTCCGGTATGCAGCAGCGGAATCGCGGTTTCGTGACCGTTGCTGCTATTCTGCATCCCATGCAGCATACAAAGCCGGTCGACTTGCTGTGCGATGTACGGAAACGCTTCCGAAACCCACATGCCGCTTTCGCCGTACTGTGCGAAGTTCAGCTGCGGTCCGAGAAGCTTCCCCTTCCTTGGGCCTTCTGTCCCGTCGCGTTTTTTCAGTTCTGGCTTATAGGAGAACGATTCGTACTGGGACGGTCCACCGTTAATGAACAAGAAGATGACCCGTTTGGCCTTCGGGGTGAAATTCGGCTGACGGAGGGACATCATGTCGGCCTGACACATCCGGGGCATCATCCCTGTCAGCATCAGTGATCCCAATGCAACCGATCCGGTCTTCAGCCAGTCGCGCCGTGACATGGTCTGCGGAGGAAAGTTGTGCATGACTGGTAACTCCTGAGCTGAATGATTTGGGCCAACTTCTTCACACCGCAGAACTGACAATCGGAACTTCCGGATGTCCTACATCAGAGAGTCTGCGAACCCCAAATGGTCGATCAACGTAAATCCCGTTACGGCTGTCCGTTTCCCGGTTAGCCCGGGATATCGACGAGGTAGCGGAATTCGGCCGTACTGAACATGACCTGAAACCATGCGGCCCAGGCACTCACTTGGATATCATCTTCTGCAGGCTTGGCTTCTGCAGGCTTGGCATCGCCAGCTTTGGCTTCGGCAAGTTTCACTTCGGAAGCCTTTTTCTGCCGAACAGATTCCACCAGCTGGACAGCATTTAACTTCTGTTCTTCTGTGAGATGTCTTGCCAGCGCCCATTGTGTCGCGAGGTCAGCCCGATCGGCGTCCGTAGTCACTTCGCTGACGGCAATCAAGCGACGGGCGGCGTGACGGGCCTGGTCAGAAACGAACTGCGAGTTCCGCAGATAAAGAGCCTGAGACGGAACGTTCGTCACACTCCTATGACCTGAGACCAGACTTGGCGACGGGAAATCAAACAGGTCGAAAATCTCCGGGACGTAATCCCGCACGATTGGCAAATAGACACTGCGGTGATTGCTGGGCGGCTGGATTTTGTCCAATGGAATTTCACGGGCAAGTTGATCTCCCAGCGCGGTCACCGTTGATCCGACGGGACGGGTCAGGTCCAGCTGACCGCTGACCGCCAACAGGGAATCCCGGATCGTCTCCGCTTCGAGACGTCGGGGCGATGCTCTCCACAGGTAGAGACCATTGGGATCAATCTTCATTCCAGAGTCATGACGTTCATTGCTCAATTGATAAGTCCGGCTGAGCATGATCGACTTGATCGCCTTTTTGACGGACCAGCCCTGTTCCATGAACTGCAGTGCGAGATGGTCCAGCAGTTCCGGGTGAGTCGGCTCTTTACCGAGAACGCCAAAGTTATCGGTAGTGGCGACCAGACCACGTCCAAACAGATGCTGCCAGATGCGGTTCATCTGCACGCGTGCTGTCAACGGATTCTCTGGGCTGGTGATCCACTCTGCGAGTTCCAGACGACCACTGCGGGTGCCGTCAATTGGCTTCTGATCTGAAACCTTCACGGCACTCAGGAAGCCGCGAGGGACTTTCTCTCCGCGTTGACTTGGACTCCCCCGGATTGCGATTGTGGTATCCGCCGGTTTCGCCCGGTCCCGAGCACTCATCGCATACTTCGGTTTTGGCGGTGCCTCTTTTTTCAGATCAGCGACCTTCGTTTCGAGTGCGGTGACCGCGCCTTTCAGTTCTGCGAGTTGATCTTCCGCAGTCTTCAGAGCCGTCCCGGCTTCTTCGAGAGCGGAAGTCGCCTCAGGCTTCGGACCGTCAACCAGTTCCGCAGTCTGAGCCATGACAAGCTTTTCTGCTTCGGCTTTCTTCTCGGCAGCGACTTTCTGGGCTTCGGTCGCCTTCGTCAGTTCTTCCTTCTTCGCGGTCAGGTCTTTGTCGGTTTGATCCACGAGCTTCTGATGCTCAACGACCTTGGCGTGCATTGCCGCAGCATCGGAACCGATCGGGAGAAGTTCAGTTGGATAGTTACTGTATTTCTGCTTGATCGTTCCATAGAGCGGTTCGGTGCTCAGGAAGATGCCGGCGAGTGCGTAATAATCGCGTGTCGGGATCGGGTCGAACTTATGATCATGGCACCGGGCACAGTTCACTGTCAGCCCCTGCGTCGTGCGGAAGACCGTGTCGATCTGATCGTCGACAATGTCCAGCTGGAAGGTCGCTCCCCCCGTATGGCGTTTGACACCGAATGACAGAATGCTGGGAGCAATCAGCCGGGCTTCAACGACCTCAGGAGAATCGGATTCGCTTTTGGGAAGGAGGTCGCCCGCAATCTGTTCCTTCAAGAAGAGATCATAAGGCTTATCCTGATTGACCGAGTCAATGACATAGTCCCGGTATGGCCAGGCGTGGGGATAGGTGAAGTTAAATTCCAGCCCGCTCGACTCGGCATAGCGGACACGGTCGAGCCAGTGTCGTCCCCACCGCTCACCAAACTGGGGAGAGGCGAGAAGTCGATCGATCAGGGCTTCATAAGCGTTTGGAGAATCGTCTGCGAGAAGGGCTTCGACATCGGCCGGAGCTGGCGGAAGGCCAATGAGATCAAAATAAGCCCGACGAATCAGCGTCCGACGGTTCGCATCAGCAACCGGAGTCAGGCCCTGCTGTTCCATGCGAGCGAGTACGAACTGATCAATCGGTCCCCGAGGCCATTCCTTTTGTTTGACCTCTGGCGGAGCCGAGGCCTTGGGCGGCTGGAAGGCCCAATGTTTCAAAGCTGCTTCAAAACGCTCTTCGCGGGCAGTCTTCCCTGTTGCCTGTCGACTGTCAGGGGCTCCCAGTTTGACCCATTCTGTAAATGCGGCGAGCTGTTCGTTAGTGAGCTTACCGTCAGGCGGCATGGACGAGACACCTGACTCGTGCCGCAGCATCCGCATCATCAAACTCTTCTGAGGATCATGCGGGATCAAGATCGCTCCTGATTCTCCTCCTCGAAGCATGCCGATTGGTGAGTCCAGTTCAAGACCGCCAGAAATCTCCGCTGCGTCCTTCGCGTGACATTCGTAACAAGACTTCTTCAGAATCGGCAGGATCTGATTCTCAAACAGCTCCCGACCTTTCGACGCGGCCTCATCACTCTTTTCGTCGGCGCGAGAATCCAGAATGGGGATCAGCAGCGAGGCGAGCAGAATGAGAGGTAGGAACGGGAGGCGATTCATCGACCTGTCCTTCTCGAACGTCATGATTCTTCGAAGAGTCGGGTGGGCAGCAAGTCACGCGGTCGGGACCAGTTGACAATCGCTGGAGATTACCTGGTACTGGTGGGACGACTTTTCTTCCGTCGTGTCGAAGGATGGCTGTCAATAAGGATGGCAGTCAGGTGAGGCGGCCGGAGGTAGGCATTGGGGAATCATTGCTGATTCCCAATCGGTCAACCATCCATCAAGAGTTGATTTTACGTGGGATTCTGTGCAATTCGAAAGAGAAAAGTGGTTGAAAATTCCGTTGGACGCCCAAGCCGAGTCGAAAGAAAGAGCACTCTTGCGCGCCATTCTTCTGAATGAGGCAGTTCCACTCCGCGATCAGGCACAAGTGTTAAACTCTGCCGTCACATGGGGAACAGCTTTGGATTCACACTGAAGCGGCGTTCCGCCAGGCAGCTGATACCTCATATGCGAACTTTCGGACACGATTAATTCCCCCCAGAGGGCGGTGTTCTTCGAGTGCATTCCAGACGTTGAAAGAGAGGCTATCTCCGTTTCCAAAAGGGGAGGCGTCGAGTTCCTGACGTGGGAGTACCAGGTGAGCGACCGTCTGAAAGGGAGACTCCTCTTCCGGCCAGACGACGGTGGCATCCTCGATCGGCATCGTAACCGGATTCGTCAGCAACTGAACCTGAAACTCAAAAGTCAGTGAGGCACTACTCAATGATTTCGAGAGGGCCAGCCGACAGGCATCCTTCTGCGTTGCAAGATCGTGAACGAACTTCGTAAAGCTCGGCGGACTGGGCGAGAGTAATCGCAATCGATACTTTGCGATATAGTCTCCATAGCGGATGGGCGCCATGCTGTAGTAAGTCTGAGAAGCAGGGTGTATGGGCGACTGTAGAAGCACATCTTTGACGGTGCCAAGCCCACGCCAGTTCCAGTGACGCGGATCCCAGTTCCCTTCAGTCAAAAGGCGAATCGCGTCATAGGAATTCAACCTCGCGCGTTGGATGCGTAAATAGTCTTTCACATCGCGCGCAATAAATGCCGGTTGATTCGCCATGAGAAAGTCTTGCCTCTTATGGGATCCGGCCGCAGGTACCTGAATCGCCACTCCTCGCGCATCAGGAAAGATGTCTGGCACGGGCCGTGGACTCGAACTGGAGAACCGGACGACTGCTGGTTGAATCCGTTCTTCTGTGAACAGCCCTTGCCGAAGCTCCGCTGGTAAGCCTGAGAGTACATAGAATTTAGCCACCGGGGATCCATGGGATTTCACATGAACATCCCTGCGAAGTGCCCCGCTGGACTTCGCATCGCGGGCGAGAATTTCCAGCATCGCCTTAAGAACTCGTTGAATATCCTCCTCTTCATCCGCAGGAACGAATTCGCATTGCGGGGTGTATGGAATCGGTTGGGGCATGGCTGGCGTCGACTGCATCATGGGGCTCCCTCAGAGCATCTGCTGACATCCTCGCAGGATTGCAAACAGAAGCAAGGAAAGCACGATCGATATCATGATGGATCCGAGACAGCCGACCCGATTTGAATAGAAGGCAAACATTCTCGTCTCGCTCTCATTGCAGGTTGACCATCTTCCCGAAGGCTGGCTCAACCTTTTCTGATCAAAGACGGACCTCGCATCCGAACTTCTCCTGTTGCGTCGATTGCGCATCGCGCAGGCCGACATCTCAGGGAGCGCCAACATCGCTCACGCTCCGGTCGATTGGTCGGCTCACTCTATGGAATTTACTCAGCAGATGTGCTGAATCTCTTCTGGCTGATCAGACGCGCGATCTGGTTGCATCTCACGCTTTCAGGATCAGCACTCGACTCCCCGTGCATCAGGCATTTTCTGTGCCGGAGGAACATCAGCGAATACGCCGTTCCATGCGACATCTCCCGGTTGACCCATCGCAGAAGCAGATGAAGATAAAACGGCAGGGAAGGCATTGACCTGAATGTCTTCTCCTCTGAGTCATAGCGGCTCTCATGATTTATCCGATTGGACGCAGGACCGAATCAAGAGTCCTGCAGTGACCTCAGGCAGTGCCCCGAGAAGGAGAATCCGATGAAAGCAATCGTATGGCATGGCAAAGGGGATGTGCGGGTCGACAACGTGCCTGATCCAAAGATCCAGAACGCACGTGACATTGTGATCCGCGTGACCTCCACAGCGATCTGCGGCTCCGACCTCCACTTGCTGGATGGCTATATGCCGACGATGAAATCCGGCGACATCCTCGGCCATGAAGCGATGGGAATCGTTGAGGAAGTCGGAAGCGGGGTTCCCAATCTGAGAAAGGGTGACCGGGTCATCATTCCATTCTGCCTGAGTTGCGGGAGCTGTTTCTTCTGCAAGAAAGAAATGTACTCACTGTGTGATGAATCGAACCCGAATGCGGAGATCGCGCGGGAAGCAATGGGGCAGTCTCCAGCCGGGTTGCTCGGTTATTCTCATATGCTCGGCGGATTCCCTGGAGGACAGGCAGAGTACCTGCGTGTCCCTTATGCGGATGTCGGGCCATTGAAGATCGAATCGGACCTGACGGATGATCAGGTCTTGTTTCTCACGGACATCTTTCCCACCGGTTATATGGCGGCCGAGAATGCAGAGATCGAACCGGGTGATACCGTCGCAGTCTGGGGATGCGGCCCGGTCGGGCAATTCGCCATTCAGAGTGCCTGGATGCTGGGAGCAGGACGGGTCATTGCTATCGACCGGGTCCCGGAACGACTCGTCATGGCAAGCCAGAAAGGACGTGCTGAGATTATTAACTTTGACGACGGACATGTTTATGACCGACTGATGGAAATGACGAAAGGACGCGGACCCGATCGATGTATTGACTCGGTCGGAGCGGAAGCTCACGGCGCCGGGTCCTGGGATGCGATCGCTGACAAAGCGAAAGCCGCAGTCGGTCTGACAACCGATCGGGCTCACGTTCTCCGAGAAGCAATCATGTGTTGTCGCAAAGGGGGAACGTTGTCGATTCCGGGAGTCTATATCGGCTTCCCCGACAAGCTGCCATTTGGCGCTCTGATGAACAAGGCTTTGACGGTCAAGACCGGGCAGACTCATGTTCAGAAATATCATCGGCAGCTTCTAAAGAAGATCGAGTCCGGTGAGATTGATCCGACTTTCGTTATTACACATCGCGTCCCACTGGAAGAAGGTCCCGAGGCCTATAAGACCTTCCGCGACAAGAAAGATGGTTGTATTAAGGTCGTCATGACTCCGTGACATTCACGAGAGTGATTTATTACTGACGATAGCCTTGGTCACCCAGGACGACGAGGATGCATCACAGCAGTCCGATGGATTCTGATCACGTTCAGATTCAGGTTGAAGTGCTGCCGGCTTCCGGGGGATTTCCGAATAATCCCCGATTGCCGCTGCTGATTTATCATCGAGTCTTCCTCAGGGATGAAGAGGACTTGGCTTCAACTTGGGAGCAATTGTTCAGACGGAACAACTGGAGGGGGACATGGCGGAACGGAGTTTTCTCCTACCACCATTTTCATAGTAACGCACATGAAGTGCTTGGGATCGCTCAGGGATCTGCAGAGATTCAGTTCGGCGGTCCCGAGGGGCTTGTCGTGACCATTCAGGCCGGCGATCTTGCGATTCTGCCGAGCGGCACCGGGCACAAGAAGGTGACCGCCTCCGATGACTTTCTTGTTGTCGGCGCTTATCCAGCCGGACAGGAAGACTACGACATCCTGCGCGGTGATCCAGCGGAACTTCATGAAGCCGAACAACGAATCGCGGCTGTTCCCATCCCTACGAGCGATCCCGTGTACAGATCTCAAGGTCCACTCTTCCGTCATTGGAATTAATAGATGGCAGCTGTCACCTGACGAATTTGTCCAATTGAGAGTTGCGAGACAGGTGACGGCACTCTCGGCACGTCAGCAGAGGGGGACCTCAGCGAGTTACCGTCGCGGCCCCCGCTGCTTCAGGTGAGGTCGTTTGAAGTTCAACCATCTGGCGATATCGACCATCAATGGCCAATAACTCGTTATGAGTCCCCGCTTCCCGAATTCTCCCGTGCTCGATGACGAGAATCAGGTCTGCGTGCTGAATCGTGCTGAGCCGGTGCGCGATGACGAACGAAGTCCGGTTTCGCATCAGTTGCTGCAATCCGCTTTGAATCAGCCGTTCGCTCTCTGTATCGAGGTTACTCGTCGCTTCATCCAGAATCAGAATCTTCGGATCCGCGAGCAATGCACGCGCAATGGCGAGTCGCTGGCGTTGACCGCCACTCAGGCGGACGCCGCGCTCACCGATGATCGTGTCGTACCCTTGGGGAAGTGCGAGAATGAATTCGTCCGCATTCGCCTGACGGGCCGCTTCGGCCACCGCTTCGAAGCTGGCTTCCCGGGCGGCATAGGCAATGTTTTCGGCGATTGTCCCGTCAAAGAGAAAGACGTCCTGTTCGACGACGCCGAGAAGTTGCCGGAAACTCTCGACATCAATTTCAGTCAGATTGATACCATCGAGCAGGACCCTCCCGTGCGTCGGATCATAGAAGCGGGCCACCAGATTCGAGAACGTGGTTTTCCCCGCCCCACTCGGACCAACGAGTGCCACGACTTGTCCCGGCCTGATGTCGATATTAATGTCCTGCAACGCCCAAGGTCCGTCTGCTGCATATCGAAATGAGACGTTTTCGAAGGTAATCCGCCCTGCCACGGCCTCTTTGGAAACGTGAATGGCTCCGGCCGGACGCGGCATCTCCTTTTCTTCCTCGAGGACATCTAGGACGCGATCCAGTGCCGAGAGATTTGACTGCAGCGACGCAGCGCTCTCGGCGAGAATGGCAAGCGGTTCAAGCAGCATCACCAGATAAACCAGAAACATCATCAGGTCCCCGGTCGTGAGTGTTCCCTCCAGGACCTGCCAACCCCCGTAGAGCAGCAGGGCGCCGGACCCGACGGGAATCAAAAGATCCCAGATCATTTCAACTGCCCGCATCCACCACCAGACGTACAGTTCCTGACGCCCCATCAGGTGATTGCTGGTCATCACCCGGAGTGCTTCGGTCCGCTGGCGACCAAAGGCTCGGACAATACGGATTCCGGCGAAGGCCTCTGTCGTGTATCCATCGATTTCCTGTCGGCGAGCGCGCACATCTCTCGCTCGAGGGCGAATCTCCCGGATCCAAGTGCGATGGGTGAAATAAACAACGGGGAGAATCAGCACTGCTCCCAACAGCAAACGCCAATCGACCACAGCCAACACGATCAAGCTGCCGATCAACTGCACAATCGCCCGCCATGGGTTGTAAAGCAGTCCGAAGACCAGATCCCCGACGCTGCCAGTGTCTTCCCGCAGCAAACTGGCGGCTCCGCCTGACTTCATTGCCTGAACCCGCGGCAACGGCAAACGAATCACGTGCTCAAAGAGCCGCTTCCGCAGTGAGAGCTGCAACCGCTTCGTGGATTTCGTCGCCCGCCACCGACTCCAGATTCCGAGACCCGATTTCAGGAATGAAACAAAGGTGACGAAGCCTGCGATCAGCAACAGCAGCGACCAGCGATCTCTCGGAAGCCACCCCTGCCAACCGTGCGTCGGCAGCACCCTGTCTCCGAGCACATAGTCGACGACAAACTTTGTCGCTGCAGGCGGAATGAGTCCCAAGACAGTCGCAAAGGTCAACGTGACGAGCGCAAGTAAGACGTTGGGACGTTGATCCCCCAGCAGTTCCCAGAATGACCTGAGCAACTGTGAAGTTGACCGCAAACGCTGTTTGTGTGCAGAGTCACCGTCGTCTTGTACGGGTTTCGCAGAAGATCGACCCGACCTCTGTTTCAGCCCGTCACGATACCTCTGAAACCGGTTTCGACTTGATTCGAATGAAAATGACATGCAGCAATCATAGACAATCTGCCAGCAAGCGATGGAAACATTTTCATTGACAAGTCAGAGGAGGTCGACGGAGCGTGCGACGCAGCCATATTCCGAAAGCAGAATGACATTTCTTCCTCCCGATGTCGTCAGAACAATGAAAACCCATCGAAGGTTTCCGATCCCCACTAAATTCACTCTGTAATCGAGAGGCTTGGGCTTCTCCTGTATGAATCCCTCAACAAGGAGGGAAATCTTGCACATCAAAGCCGTTCAGCAACGGCCTGTCTCGGATTCATGGACAAGTATCGACTGCACCTCCAGCTCTGCGTCTGACCCCGATCAGACTGCGAACATCCTCTCACATGTTCTGGAAATCCGGCGGTCTGTTCGACGGAACTGATTCCAATAGGCACCGCCTCAATTCCCCCACGGAACCGGCGGTGAATTTCCGCGCGACGGCCAGACGGGAAAGCGATGATAGAGAGCCAAGAGACACAGGGCGTCAAGAGCGAAAATTTGATTCACTCAGCAATCCTCGTTTACCGTGATTGCATTGAGCGAATTTCTCCGGTCGGTTCGGCAAAGCAATCTGTCTCAAGCTTCGCCGGAGGGTTACTTAAACGGGCATTATCGTGGCACTTTTTCCGGTCCTTCTCGCATTCCTCCTCGCATTATCTATTACTCCAATCGTGCTACGCCTTTCGCTGGCGATCAATTTTGTTGATCGTCCAGATGGGCACCGCAAGTTACATCAGTCGGCCGTAGCACTCGGGGGAGGTGTGGCAATTCTCGCCTCTTTCCTGATCTCCCTGCTGGTGATTCAACTGGTGAACTTGCCCGGGGCTGCTGATCTGGCCCGCGTCCCCTATTTCACGATCGGCCTGTGCGGAGCTGCGACGCTGATCTGTCTTGTCGGCCTGATGGACGACCGATTCGAATTGCGAGGTCGCCAGAAACTCGCCGCTCAGGTTCTCTGCGTCTTTGTAACTGTCTCTGCCGGATTGGTCATAGAAGGCGTTGAACTGTTCGGATACCGGATTGAACTGGGTGTCCTTTCCATACCGTTCACTGTGCTTTGGCTTCTCGGAGCCATTAATGCTCTCAATCTGATCGATGGGATTGATGGGCTCGCTGGGACAATTGCAGTCATTCTCAGTTTGACAATCGCGGTGCTGGCAGCAATGACAGGTCATCTTGCAGATGCAGTCTTCGCGTGTGTTCTCGGAGGAGCCTGCCTAGGCTTTCTCGTTTTCAACCTTCCGCCAGCACGAATTTATCTGGGCGATGCAGGAAGCATGGTGATCGGGTTGATCCTGGGGGCGTTAGCGATTCGCAGCTCACTGAAGGGTCCGGCAACGGTTGCACTCGCCGCTCCGACCGCCATCTGGGCGATTCTCGCGTTCGATATCGCAATGGCGATCATGCGGCGTAAGTTAACAGGAAGAAGCATTTATCATTCAGACCGATCCCACATGCATCACGTCCTGCAAAAGCATGGCTATTCGGTGAAGGGCGTACTGATTGTGATGGGTGGTCTGTGCCTTCTGTGCAGCATAGGGACCCTTGCCAGCGTCGCTCTGACCAATGAATTTCTCGCACTCGGAACGGCGGCAAGTGTGCTCGCAATTCTGGTTTTCACCGGTCTGTTCGGGCGGGCGGAGTGTGCATTATTTGCTCGCCGACTTTCCGCTTTCGTTCGATCCCTCGGAAGGATTGATACGCAAAGTGAGCGAAGGCCGGTCCACGTTTGTTCTCGATTCTATGGCAATCGCGAATGGGAGATCCTCTGGGACTCCATTATCAATTACGCCGAACGATTTGAATTGAGCGGAGTCCAGCTGAATATCAGTTCGCCATCGATTGGTGAGGAGTACCACGCTGTCTGGAAAAGCCCCGAGCAACCTCCGGCATTGCGAGTCTGGCGGACAGAGATTCCCCTTTTCCTCCGCGAGATCTGTGTAGGTCGACTGAAAATCATGGGTGGAATCCCCGAAGGAGAGACAATCGCCTGGATGGCCGAGCTGATCGGTGGATTAAAGCCCTTTGAAACCCACATGCAACTTTTGCTCGAAGAGATTCTGCCGCCAAGGCGACCTGCTCTCGAGATACTTCAGGAAACCCAAGGGAAGAACCTCACGGTCAGTCCTGCGTACGATTCTACGCCGGTCATGACCGCCTGAAGCTGGGCCTCCCTCACTTTCAATCACTCACAGTGAGGGAAGTTCTGCGGACTCGAATCGTCCGGCGGAACTTCCTTTACTGATGAGCTTCAACTGCGCGTCGGTGTGACGCCTCTCTTGAGGTGTCTCCAACGTTCGATCTTCAGTGATCGGGCCCTTGTTGTTCCGGTCTGAGTACGGTCAGTTGAACTGCTGAGACGACCGACGCGTGAATCGACGCAAGTCTGCGGTGTTTCCCCTTCTGATATTCCTCTGATGCGAAAACTCCCCCTGCGTTGACACCAAGTGACTCAGTCGGACTCACATTCCTCGAGCAACCTAACGATCTCAGTCATAGAAATCAGACGTCACTGACGAGCCCGGTGGCCACGGCTCATTTGATGCATTAGAGCCGATGTATTGAATAAGACGTCTTCCAAACCAGGGTTGTCACCCACGGGCACGAAGTCTGCGCCATGGCCGCCGACAATCGCATCTGTCTCAATGGAACGAATCGATGCCGATCCTGAAAAGCGAGCCTAGTTTGTTCCCGGAAAACCTTTTCCAGGGAGAGGAGACTGGCACTCAATGCTGGTGGGCGCTCTACACGATGTCACGGCAGGAGAAGACGCTGATGCGTTATCTCTTCCAGCGGCAGATCTCGTATTATTGCCCGATCGTGCCGAATCAGTATCGATCACCCGCAGGACGTCAGCGAGTCAGCCATCTTCCCTTGTTTTCTAACTATGTCTTTCTTCGAGGAGAAGAGGAAGATCGCGTCACTGCGTTGTCGAGCGGCAATGTCTCGCGAATTCTTCCAATCTTGGAACCAGCGCGATTCCAGGATCAACTCAGGTCGATCTTTCTCTCCATTGAAGCGGGACGCCAGCTCACCATTGAATCCGACTTTGAACCGGGAGATCTCGTTCGCGTCAAGCGTGGGGCCCTGACTGGGGCCGTCGGGACCGTCATCCAACGACGGGGTGAACGCCGCTTACTCCTTGCAGTTGAATTCATGCAGCAATGCGTCTCCGTTTCCATTGAGGATTGGGAAACGGAACCCATGAAGTCCGGCCTATAGGCCTGTGAGCGAACGATCATGACTAAGCCAAGAATTCTCTTCATTAATCGCTCTTACTGGCCAGACACAGAGGCCACCGGGCAACTACTCACCTCGTTGTGTGAAGGACTCACAGATGACTATGAGGTAGAGGTGTTGGCGGGGTCGCCCAACCACGTACAGAACAAGAAAATCGCGGCAACGGTCGGAATGGTCCGTCGCCATGGAGTGGTCATTCAGCGGGTGTCTCACACCCGGTTCTCGAAGTCTTCCTGGCTGGGGCGACTGCTCAATCTGATTTCCTTCACCGTAGCGGCTTTCCTTGCCATCCTCTGGCGTCGTCCCAAGCCTGATCTCATCATCACCGAGACGGACCCCTTCTTCCTTCCGCTTCTCGGCCAATTCGCGAAATGGTGGCATGGCGTCCCATTTGTAGCCTATTTACAGGACATTTACCCCGACGTCGCCATCTCCGTCGGTAAAGCGAAAGAAGGGACGGTGACACGGTTTCTCAGAAGAAAACTCGTCGCTGCATGCAATCAGGCCGACCGAGTCGTCGTCTTGAGTGAAGATATGAAAGAAAGGTGTATCGCAAACGGTGTCCGTCATCCGCTGATTGATATTATTCCCAACTGGGCGGACTGCAATCTAATCCGCCCCGTTAAAGTCGATAATGAGTTCCGGAAGCAGCACCTTCTCCATGATAAGTTCGTGGTGATGTACTCAGGCAATTTAGGAATGGTACATCTTCTGGACCCCATTCTCGATGCCGCGGTTCAACTTCGAAACGATTCTCGCATCACGTTCGTCTTCATTGGAGAAGGCGTTCAGAAATCAAAGCTGATGCGCCAGGCCGCGGATCAGGAGCTTACAAACGTTCGCTTCTTTACCTATCAGCCACGCGAGTATCTTTCCCACAGCCTGAGTGCTGCCGATATACAGATCATCTCAATGCTTCCCACGGCGAAGGGATGCATTGTCCCCAGTAAGCTCTATGGAATCCTCGCCGCAGAGACGGCTGTGCTTAGTCTCTGTCCAACCGACAGCGATGTCTCGCGCCTTGTTGAAAAGGAAGACGTAGGGGTGGTGTGCGACCCTGAACCGTCAGAGACGCTAGCAACCCGACTCGCCACGACCATTCGTCGAATGGCGGACCATTCAGAATCTGTTCAGAAACAAGGTCAGCGAGGGCGACGTCTTTGTTTTAAAGAATTCGATCGACCTTTACAGATTCGCCGATTCTCTTCCGTCATGAATCGCGTACTCGGCTCAGCAGGAAGCAACTTTCCGACTCGGATTCCCGCGAACCCACTGAGTCCTGTCACCGACAAAGAAGTCTCCGTTTCAAAATTATGAGAATCCTCGTCAACGGTCTATCGATCGGCTCCTTGAGTGGACAGCACGTCGTCTTTGGCTTCCTCTCGAAGCTTGCCGAATGGAAGCAGGGCGAACACGAGTTTATCGTCCTGCATGACGAGGCAACTCCCCTGCCCGATCACGTGAACTTCCCAAACGTCACCTCAGTTGCACTTCCTCATCGCCTGAGAAACTGGGCGGTCCGCCTTGGCTGGGAACTGACGGGCCTCCCCAAGCTGATCGAACAACATCGAGTCGATGTCCTGTTGAATCCATCTGGGGCAAAAGTGCCGAGGATCAAGTGCCGTCAGGTCGTCTTGGCTCAGAATCCGTGGTGCTTCGTACGTCAAGCTCATCAAGGATGGCGAGACACTTTAAAGGCTTCTCTTCAACGTCAAGGCTATCGAAGTGCATTTCAATCTGCAGACCTGATGTTCTACATTTCGGACCACCTCAGGACGCTTTATCGTGACGCCGCCGGACGAGGTCCCGAAGCTGAAAGTGACATCACTTATGTAGGGATTGATGATGAAACATTCCGGGCTGCGTCTAAATATCAGGAAACTGTAGAACGCGACCCCAATCTAATTCTATCAGTTTCCGCGATGGCCCCATGGAAGGGAACCGAAACACTCATTTCCAGTCTGCATCTCCTCAGGAAATCTGGACTCCCGTCGAAGTTAAAACTCATTGGGCCCTGGCCTGATGAGACCTATCGACACAGGATCCATCAACAGATCACTGCCCTGGAACTTTGGCCACATGTCGAGATTTCTGGCAAGGTGTCCAAGGAAGAGCTTCATCGCAGCTATGCGTCTGCGACCGCCTTCTGCCTGATGAGTCATTGCGAGTCCTTTGGAATCCCGGCGGCCGAAGCCCAAGCATTCGGAACGCCGACAGTGGTTTCGACCGGATGCGCAATGCCTGAGGTCTGCGGAAAGGGAGCAATGAGCGGCACGCCTGGGGACCCGGAGTGGACAGCACAGGCACTGGCCCAGTTGATGACTTCCCCGACTCGCTGGCATGAGTATTCGTCAGCCGCGAAAGAGAATGTTGAGAAGCTCCGATGGGAGAAAACAGCCCGTCCCTTCCAGAAGATCTTTTTGCTCCTGGGTTAAGAAACGCGGCACTGTTCGACAGCGTCAATAGACACAAATTTCCGAGATACTGGAGAAACCATCGTGATTAACAAGGCCGTCCAGACGCGGCGACCAGACTATCCGATGCGAGACAAGCTGCATTCTGCCGGTGATGCATCGATCGATAATCCACGGCACGAGCAGCGGGAACTCCACGTGACTGTGATTGAGCCCGCCCGCAATTGGCCTAGCCTGAATCTTGACGAACTCTGGCGATACCGGGATCTCTTCTTTTTACTTATCTGGAGAGATCTCGTCGGGCGATATCGACAGAGTATTGTCGGGATAGGCTGGTCCGTTATTAAGCCGGTCGTCTCCATGATGATCTTCTCATTTATTTTCGGACATGTCGCAGGAATCAAATCGGACGGCCCACCTTATCCTCTGTTTGTATTCTGCGCATTGCTCCCGTGGATGTATTTTTCAAATGCTCTCCTGACAGCAACCGCGAGCGTGGTTAACAGCGGGGGCTTACTGCAGAAGGTCTATTTCCCCCGCTTGGTGCTGCCCTTAGTCGGAATCGTCGCAGGCCTGATGGAGTTGATCATCCAACTCGTTGTGATGACAGTCCTGATGATCTGGTATCAGCATCTGCCAGGCTGGCAGGTCGTCTTGTTCCCAGTATTTATTCTGTTCGCTGCATCGACGGCGCTCGCTGTCGGACTCTGGCTGACAGCATTAAATGTCAAATATCGAGACGTTGGTCAGGCAATGCCATTCGTCACGCAGGCTTGGATGTGGCTGAGTCCAGTTATCATCTCCAGCAACTCTGTCCCTGCGGCACTCCGGCCAATTTACGATCTAAACCCCATGGTCGGGGTGATAGAAGGGTTCCGCTGGTGTTTCCTCGGATCGCCTGCCCCGGACTGGCGAATGATGATGTTCTCCGTCGGAACGGTCGGCATTCTGCTGATCGGCGGTCTCTTCTACTTCCGCCGGACTGAGGCCTCGTTTGCGGATGTCATCTGAAAGTTACGCGCGACATTTACAACGGCCGATACCTCCACACAGCAACAATGGTATCTAGCCCCATCCGCTGAAGATGAGTCCGCGAGACCAGCTTGCGTCTCTCCTGATTACCCGATCAAAGTGTTCACAAAATGTCAGTATCTGCTATTCGAGTCGACGGCGTCAGCAAGAGGTATCGCTATGGGCTGACTCATGTCGGTACACTTCGGGATGCTATTAATCGACAATACAACCGTATGATGCGACGGAAGGACTGGCAATCTTCTTTCCGGAGTCAGCAACGATCGCGTGGGCCCAGCAACGACCAGTCATTCTGGGCCTTGAAGGATCTGACCTTTCAGATTCACGTCGGCGATGTCGTCGGAATTATCGGACGCAACGGTGCTGGGAAAAGCACACTCTTGAAGATTCTGAGTCAGATCACCAAACCAAGCAGCGGCCGGATTACTCTGCATGGGCGAGTCGCGAGTCTGCTGGAAGTGGGGACAGGCTTTCATCCGGAACTGACCGGCCGAGAAAATGTCTACATGAACGGAACAATTCTCGGGATGACAAAACGGGAGATTTCCCGCCGCTTCGACGACATCGTTGAATTCGCCGGAGTCGGGAAGTTTATCGATACCCCCGTCAAGCGATATTCGTCTGGGATGAGCGTCCGCCTGGGATTCGCAGTGGCGGCGCATCTGGAACCGGAGATTCTGATTATCGATGAAGTTCTGGCTGTGGGGGACGCCGAGTTTCAGAATAAGTGCCTCGGAAAAATGCACGAAGTCGCACGGCAGGGGAGAACGGTGCTTTTCGTGAGCCATAACATCCTGTCAGTGCAGTCACTCTGCACGCGTGGAATCTTCCTGTCTGGTGGTCAGCTGGTAGCAGATGGCCCTGTCGAATCTGTCATCGCCCGTTATCTCAGTAGCGAGGATCAGCACGCAGGTGCGACGTGGGAAAACGATGGCTGTTCGGAACGCAGTCATCACGATGGCCCTCTCGTGTATCAACGCGTCTCCACGGAGTTCAAGAATCGAGGGGACGAAAACCTCCTTCAAGTCCACCTTCAACTGAAACGGAGATCGGCCCATAGCCCAGCATTTATCGCCATTGATATTCTTGATGAATATCATCAGCCAGTGATGCAGGCATTGCCAACTCTTAATGGCTTTCTCACACGGAATGAGTCCGAACATGATTTGCGTCTTGAGATCGAGCTCCCTCCGCTGACACCAGGTAAGTACTTCCTAAGCCCATGGGTCGGCTCGTCATTTTCTGAGACGTTCGATCACATTGAGCGATGTGTCTATTTCCAGATTCACAAGAGTCCCACCGCAGGCAGAACGGTGCCGCATTCTCCTGATCATGGGAGAATTGTTCCCCGGTCTCGCCTCCTGGATTTACCCTCATCTCGTCCTTGAGTCCCGGATTTCACATTCTCCGGACAGTGAAAGCGATTCTTAAT
>JAEZFD010000003.1 GCA_023417655.1 Planctomycetota bacterium
TTGGAAGAGCTCATCGACCAGGCGTATGAATGGTTCGAGGTGAATAACAATCACTACCTCGATATGCGACACTCCTTCGCCAAAGCCGCTTAAAACTCACTCCGGTGACGTGGAGGTCCTATTTAGCATCCTTGGAAGATCGGCTTTGCGACAGTCAAGAGAACATTTCAGAGCTGAAAAGGGCCCACACTGATTCGCTCAAATGGCAAGCTCGCCTCCGGGAATATGTTTTGGGAGGACTCGTTGGGGCCGTCGTCAGCTTAATCCTCACAGGATTATTGACGTAGACATGAAAAGTCAGGTCCCGTACCGCCGTCGAAACTCCCAGAAGCAATTTGATTCGCGACCTCATAATCTAATCCTTCAGGAATTGAAAAACACCGTCACTACAGCGAGGAGGGAGAAAGATTCTCTTCATCGCGAAATCGAGCAGCGGCCCAACGAGCAACCCTCTCCACGCGACATGCCGGCGCCACTTCCAGGGCAGCGCGAGAGAGACAATCCCCGGCAGCAGCTAGATCCCGCGAGGCAGAACAAGCAGCGCCGCCAGCGACAGCGGTTGGAAGTGATAAAGACACCCGATGCCGAGAGGCACCAGCAACAGCAGCCAGAGGAACGTTGCTCCAGTGGTTTGCCACGGTTCCTGTGACTGCTGTTCCACCTTCAACTCAATCCCTCTTAAGAGTTCGGCTGAGCAGGGGAGGACGCGATCGGTTACTCCTCCCACAGAGATGAGTGATGCCGTTTCAGTTACGTCGAATAAGGCTTGAGCGTGGGACGGTATTCTCGGTTCATCCGGTTAGCATGAACAGCAGAAAACAGGCCCACCCACCTGATTCGAATCCGATTTCCAGCCCAGACTTGCGGCAAGAGAGCGGTGTGGTAGACTTCCCAGCCGTGCCGCGTCAGCCCTCATCTGGGACGATGCGACACGAGTTCTCCAGAAGCTGAATTCATTGCCCTGCAATGAGTTACAAGCGGGAGGAATTGCGAACAGGAAGGGGAAGCCGTCCATTGGACAAACTCCTCGCCCCTGTGAACACGGAGAGGTGACAGAGCGGCTGATTGTGCCGGTCTCGAAAACCGGTGTGCCGGAAACGGTACCGGGGGTTCAAATCCCCCCCTCTCCGCTTTCTTTTAGAAACTGCCCTTCGACGAGTACGTCGGAGGGTTTTCTCGTTGTTACGCCGAGATCTGCGACTCGACCATCGAGTTCAACGGTCCTCGCAGTATGATTCGAGATTCCGCATGAGTTGACGCAATTGCTTACGCGGTCAGGCTCTCCACGGTTCGAGTCCCGTCCCCCGTCTCGGCATTTGGTTCACAAGCTGTTCAGTGGTATTGATCCGTCGAGTGGATTGCTCACGTCGGACTTGGCTTCGTGCGAATCCGGGCAAGAATTGCTCAGGCAATTTGCGCGCCTCGATTTTGCTCGGGGAACGCGGCGTTGGATGAGCCTAACGCGGCCGTGTATGAAGTCGTGATCTGGTTAGGGAATCACTTGTTCAGCGGTGGAGGCGGCCGGTGGCGTTCACCCTCAACTACGACCTGTGGATTCACCTCGACGCCGAGGACTTGGCCGAGACCGGCATCGCCGAGGCTTACGAGCGTCTGATGCCCGAACTGCGGAAGTACGTTCCACACCCGGCTCAGATCGAGGAGGTGAACAATATTGACACCCCGACCTACTCGGTGCGGTGCGGGGGCAAGGAGTATGCCATCTACGGCCCCGGCTTGGGCGAGGAGGGAGGCGGCAGTTGGGGCCGGGCCACTGTAGCGTTCTTCGCAATCGTCAACGTGCCGGTACCGCGTACCGCTTCTATGCGATCAACGGTGGGAACGACCTCGGGGGCATGTTCCTGACGCCGATCCAGGCACTTGAGTCACGGGCCTCGCTGCCGAGACCGCAGGATTGGCCGTATCTCCCGAAGGACGAGTCGGCGTGGTATGGTCAGCATCACTGAGCGGGGTCTCTGTTTCGGAGAGATCGTAGCTCATTCGGGCGGCGGCCGAGCTTCATCGTTCGTATGGTCATTTCCCATACGCCGAAGCATCGAGGATTCGCCGCAATGCAGCTTCCCAGCCCAGCACCCCCACGACAAAAAGTTCAAACAGCGTCCTGGCCACTCCGCTTTTACGTTCCGCGTCAAACTGCAAGTCGTTTCCTTACAACTTGCACAAAACAGCAGCCTGAAAAATCGACCTCCTGGTGCACAAATGCTGCACAGCTCGCGCGCGGGAGGTTGGAATGGCTTCACGGCGCAAGAGGTCCGTCCGAAAGCGAATCGGACGGGTCAATTTCTTTTTCCACCATTGCTCATGGTGGGTGTATTACCGGGACGGTTCACGTTCGCGTCAACGTCAGGTCGGTGAGTCTGAAGCCGAGGCAGAGCAATTGCCGCCCCAATCAACACAGGACCGACTCGCCCGATTTGCGTATTGAGCTACCGGTTCTTCTCACACGCGGTCATTTCCCGGCCGCCATAGCACAACAACGCGTCAGGTCCTGTTGCTGGCAGTGGAGATCAAAACACGCTGCGAATCAGAAATCGCAAGCTCGCCAGCAGGACGAGTCAACGTCGAGGAACTGACTTTGTTGAAGCACTTCACGACCGCTTTAAAAAGGAGATGCCCCGCAGCGGTGATGCTCCGGGGCTCGATCTTCTTCGTCACATTCTCAAGACCATTATGGGGATGCCGGTGGAAGCTGAACCTTCGCCAGGTAGATGCTTGTTTTCCCTTCATGCGATGAGTAGTAACTCACCCAAAGGAACCCATCTTTGTAAACCAGCCCGGGATAGCTGGTGTCCCCGCCGGACGGGAGCTTGACGATCTCGTTGAGCTTCTGGTTCTCGGTATCTAACCACCAGAGACGAGTTGTTGCCCCGCCAACATAATCACGACCGGCCACGACAATGCGTCCGTCCGGTAGCTGCAGCATGTCCGGCCCTCCGATGCGCAGATTCAAAGGCTTCCAGCTCCACTCTGTATAGGGTGCTTTCGCTGTCCCCAGCAGTCCTTCCAGCTTGCCCGGTGTGTCTCTGCGAAGCACGCTCAACAGCGTGCCATCCGCCAGGAATAGCAACGCTGCTTCATTGGCATACCCCATGTCCGGACCAGTCAACGTGGGGACAATGGCTTTGAACTTGCGACCGTCCTCGCTCTTGTATAGTCGTGTCCCGAAGGTTTTCTTCTTCGTCTCATAACCCAGGCCGTACTGAGCCCCGTCACGATCGACAATTCGCCAGACCCAATACCCCGGATCTGCAATGGAAATGGCCTCTCCCCATTCCTTTCCATCGTTGGAATACCAGACAAACGACTGATGTGTGGCTTCCTTGGGTTTGTGCCAGGCACCGGCTCCAGACAGCTGCAGCCGCCCATCTTCAGTCACGAAGATCTTGGCATCACGCAAGTCCGCGTCAGGCGCAGTGACGAGCGCGGCGGAGGTCCACTCTTTCCCATCAGTTGAGGTGAGGATGCGGAGTGCGCCATCTGGAGAGACGTGCCCTTTGCCTTCGCGGAACACGCAGTACCAGTGACCGTTGTGAAATGCGAGATCGGTGAATGCATTATGGGGGGCAGAATCCCAGATCTTCTTGATCTCGACGATTTTGGCCTCAGGTTCATTCGCCGAGAGGGTCGAGGCCATGCCAGCCAGCAAGACCGCACAACACCAAAATTGACGTTTCAACGACATTCTTCACCGATCCTTTCCGAGAGGGATTGTCAATCAGATCATCTTGAGCCGCACTTGCTTCCAATCCGCCCAGCAATCGCTGTCTGAACTTGGGAGCACTGCTGGTGCAAATTCACTCTTCTCGAACTGGTTCTTCCAAGCGGAGACGCCATGATATCAATATCTGCCGAAACATTCAGCGTTGATCGTACCTTATCCGTACCAGATCAAAATCTTGAGACTCC
Source organism: Planctomycetota bacterium (assembly GCA_023417655.1). Classification (GTDB taxonomy): domain Bacteria; phylum Planctomycetota; class Planctomycetia; order Planctomycetales; family Planctomycetaceae; genus Planctomicrobium. The sequence goes on from JAEZFD010000003.1 coordinate 3,925, forward strand.
CGCCGCAAACGCCTCAACATCAGCCGCGGTGAGTGATGTGATACGAAGGCATTGTTAATGGGTTTTCGACTGCCACCCCTCTCGGCTGAACAAATTCCCGATGATTGATATTGATATTCACAGATCTGCTTGTATGCTGTTGTCCGTACCACTTTCTGGAGGAAGTTTTGAGCGAACTTGACACATTTCCTGGCTTCCAACTCTTGGGGCAAGCGACCGAAGAGGGCTCGCAACCCAAGCATGAGCGGCTCAGAGATTTTGTCGCCTCGCAGATCGAATCCGGACGCCTCGCAGCTGGCACGCTGCTCCCCTCCGAACACCGGATTGCCGAAATGTGGCAGGTCGCCCGCAGCACCGTCCGTCAGGCGATGTCGACCCTCGAGCGGGATGGACTGGTCCGACGTGTTCACGGAAAAGGGACCTATATTCACGAGCAGGCACGCCAGCGGCTTAAGCGCGGCCAGGACATCTTCGCCCTGATCCTGCCAGAAACGGAGACAGGGTTTTATCCCTCGCTGCAGAAGAGCTTCGAAGCGGCAGCGGCAGAGATTCACAGTCAGGTCATCGTCTGTAACAGCAACAACGAAGTCGACCGGCAGGGCAATATCATCCTGCAGCTGATTGACCACCGGGTCGCGGGAGTCGCGATTGTCCCGACGACCAATCCCCCCACTCCAAGTTTCCACATCCGCCAGCTTCAGCAACACGGAATCCCTGTTGTCTGCTGCTCGCGTAGCGTCGAAGGAGCCTTTGCTCCGTTGCTGGCAATTCCGTTCGAAGAAGTCGGGAAAATGGCTGGCGAAGCCCTTCGTAGCCACGGCCATCAGCATGTCGCATTCATCAGCGGAACGTTGACGGAAGCAGTCAAACGTATGCTCCGAGGCTTTCAATCCGCCTTGGGCAACTCCTCAAAAATTCAATTCCTTCACGGCACATCCGGCAGCCCGAATGTCGCTGACCATGAGGCCGAAGTGGCTGCACAGCTGGACCAGCTCCTCGCGGAAACGCCTCGCCCGACAGCGATCTTCGCCACTTTCGACACGTTTGCCGAGCTGCTCTTTGTCCTGCTGAGTCAGCGGGGAATCCGTGTCCCGGAAGACATATCGATCGTGGGATTTGGAGGCACGAGACGAACGGGAGCGCTGATCAGCCGTCTCACATCGGTCTCTCTCGACGAACACGAATTAGGCCAGCAGGCCGTTGAGCTGTTGAACCGCATGCGAAACGGAACGATGTCGCTCGACACCGTGGAGCAGAACCTGATTTCAATCCGCCTGAGCGAAGGCCAAACACTACAGGCACCAACAGGCGAGAAGAAGGGCCACCCCATCGGCCATTAATGTGACACAATGCTGCCTTAGCATTTCATGCGTTCGCACACGTCAGATCTCAAACTTCACTACAAACTCGGCAACTTTTGGTCGGTCCACCATCATCCAGTCTTAACGTCGATTTCTTTCGTCGCTCGTTCTCCAGTCTCATGGTCCAAAGTATTTGATGTCCTGGATTTCCAGTTTTCCAAGGAGCTGCTTTGTGAACACAAAAGGTAAATACTGCCGAGACAAAGGATTCACGCTTATTGAGCTTCTGGTCGTCATTGCGATCATTTCCGTACTGATTTCGCTTCTTCTCCCCGCAGTTCAGCAGGCGCGAGAAGCAGCTCGTCGCGCACAATGCAAGAACAATTTTAAGCAGGCAGCCCTAGCACTCCATAACTACCACGACTCATTCCAGGTGTTCCCCCCTGGGTTGATCTGGTCCAGTCCGACGAGCTGCGGAAACGGTCCTAGAATCGGCTTCTCCTGGTCCGCATTCATCCTCCCGATGATGGACCAGACGAACATCTACAACAATATCGACTTCAATCGGGACGTCCATCTCCAAAAACTCGCTCCAGGCTCAACCTCAGTATACAACAGTGAAGGAAATGCTGGCGAAATCATCGCGGCTTTCGTCTGTCCGAGTGATCCATACGAAAGAACGCGGCTGGCCTTCTCCGGGAACACCGTATACTCAGGAACAACAGGGACCTCGAAAGACGACTTCGCCCCTTCTAACATAAGCGGAGTCGCAGACGCGACTCAGCGTCTCTGCAGTGCAGGCGTCGGCGAACTGAATTATCAGACCAATGCCACAATTGCAGGCGGCATTCTCCACTCTTATAGCAAAACATCCTTCGCAAAAATCACCGACGGAACCAGCAATACGTTGCTGCTGGGAGAAAACCTGAACCTCAATCAGGACAATGCCGTTGCCTGGGCGTCCACCAACATTGCTGACTTGCGTAACGGCATTAACGGCGTTCGAGCTGGATCCGGTTCGACGTACTTTTCACGATCCTTTTCGTTTGGAAGCAGCCATGACGGTGGGTGTCATTTTGCTCTTGCCGACGGTTCCGTGCGATTTATCTCTCAACACACTTCTCAGGCAACCATTGCCAGCCTTGCCAATAGATCCGACGGAAACGTCGTCGGTGAATATTAACACATTGATCAAACCCGGTTTATCAACTCTTTCCTCCCTACAGAACTGAACACCATCATCCGCAGTTCTGTTCATCATGGGATTATCAATGGCCACTCCTTCTTCCCGTCTAAAATGCGAACAAGGCTTCACTCTCATCGAGTTGCTAGTCGTAATCGCTATTATCGCAGTACTGATTGCATTGCTGCTGCCTGCAGTGCAACAGGCGCGAGAGTCAGCACGACGCTCTCAATGTAAGAACAATCTAAAACAAGCTGCGATTGCTCTGCATAATTATCATGAATCACATAGTGTCTTTCCGCCCGGGGCGATCTATTCCAATCCTTCGGGATGCGGAACTGGCCCTTCCCTGGGCTTTTCCTGGTCGGCTTTTATCCTGCCGATGATGGAGGCTAACGCTCTCTACAACAGTCTGAACTTCAGCCGCAACTATCACACTCAAGTTCTGGCCCCCGGATCAACCACCATCTACACGACCAAAGGAAATATTGGAGAAGTGATTCCGGCATATCTTTGTCCGAGTGATCCATTCGGACGAACCCGCGTGTTAGTCAGCGGATCGAGTGCCTACGACGGCACAGACGGAAGCGCCCCTGATGACGGAGGACCGACAAATATCAGTGGGATCGCGGATTCCGTTCAACGCCTGTGCGGAACAACCCCCGGCACAGAGTACAAAACAAGCAAATTCGACGCTAACGGCGTCCTTCACGCTTATTCCAAGACGACGTTCGCCACGATTCCCGACGGATCGAGCAACACATTGATGCTCGCCGAAGTCAAGGGAAAAAATACCGCAACAAACGAAGGCGTTATCTGGGCTGCCACGAATATCACTGACACCGGCATGGGCATCAACAACGCCCAGTATGGTCCGCACTATTCTCGAGGCTTTGGTCCCGGGAGCCACCATATCGGTGGATGCCACTTTGCGCTGGCTGACGGAGCTGTCCGCTTCGTTTCTCAGAACATCTCTGACGTCCTGCTGCGATCTCTCGCGACCAGACAGGGGAAAGAGGCAATCGGGGAATTCTAAAGCAAATCCTATTAACGACTGCCTTCCGGCGACGATAGCGGCAGCATTCCCAAGAGGCTAACTGCTGATTCGCCGCTGCACGCACCTGTGCCAAGGGTTGATGAGACGATGTCGTTCCGTTCATTGCCCTATTGCTTTGCATCTCTGCATTTACCGCAAGGTCGACACTCTGTGGAAACACCATTCACTTACTCTCCGGCTCCAAGGACTCTCTTCATGAAGTTGCTCTCCCGGTATTCAACTCGGACGTGCATTGCCGCTGGATTGCTCGGCCTGTTTGGCTGCTCTGAGCGGCAGAGTGAGGGGCCAGCCAGATCACATGTCAGTGGCACGGTGACATTCGAAGGCAAGCCGGTTCCGTTCGGGAGTATCTCCTTCGTCCCTTTCGAAGGCTCGAACCTCCCTGTTTCCGGCGCCGAAATTCACGAGGGTAAATACGACGTCATCAACAATGGAGGAGTTCCCGTTGGTAAGCACCGTGTGGAGATTAATGGCTGGGAAAAAGCACCGCAGGCGACGGGTGCTGCGGACGTCAGTAGCGTAAATATCAAGCCGTTGATTCCGGAGAAGTTCAACACCAAGTCAGAGCTGACTCTGACCATCGAATCCAGTTCACCGATTTCGAAGAATTTTGAATTAAAGTAGCCCCAATGACATGGATGAGGTGCCCTCTGGCAGCCGCTCCCAAGAATCTTCTTGTGAACTGTTTCCACCCGTTCAATCGCAGGACATGATCTGTTCAGCGTGTCTCATGTCCGATGTGGGGCAGGTCGTCGACAATGTTCTAATGTTCTTATGGAGCGGGGTGCGATCTCCACTGTCGCAGGGAAATTGCTCAGGTAGTAACTATCAGAAGTCGAATTACATGAAATTCACAACGTTTACTCTGGCATTTGCAATTATACCGACGTTAGTGGCGTTCGATCGACCTACTGCCGCAGCCGATCCCAATCCATTGCCTGCATCGACACCCCTGAACCGCGAGATCTTTGTTGACTTGCAGCGGCTTCATTCGCATCGTGAAGTGGCACTCAAACCGCATTATCCTGTGGCCCAGGAAGTGGTTCTAACGTGTGATGCTCCATGGGAAGGAAATGTCTCAGGGTACTACACCTTTTTCGCAGATGATGATCGTTTTCGCGTCTACTACCGTGGATCACATTACGACACTGCTGCCAAGAAGACTTCACACATTGAAGTCACTTGCTATGCGGAGTCCAAAGATGGCATCCACTGGGTGAAGCCGAAGCTGGGTATCATTGAGTTCGAAGGGTCCAAGGAAAACAACATCGTCTGGACCTCTCTGGCTACGGACCGGAACGAAGGGGGTGCCAGCCATAACTTCACACCGTTCAAAGACCACAATCCGGATTGCCCTGCTGACGCAAAATACAAGGCCTTTGGAGTTCGCAACGGAAATGGTCTGGCGGCATTCAAATCAGCCAACGGCGTCCACTGGAGTCGCGTACAGGAAGCGCCGGTCATTACAGATGGAGCCTTTGACTCTCAGAATCTCGCATTCTGGGATCCCAACAAAAAGCTGTATGTCGCCTATTATCGCGACTTCCGAAATAAGAAGGTCCGGGACATTAAACTCGCGACAAGTCCCGATTTTATTCAATGGACAAAAGGTGAATATCTGAATTACGGAGACGCAGCTGACGAACAGCTCTATACAAACGCCATCGCTCCCTATTTTCGCGCGCCGCAGATCTATCTCGGATTTCCGACGAGGTATCAGCCGAAAACAGAACAAGTGGAACCGATTCTAATGACGAGTCGGGATGGATTTCATTTCCACCGCTGGAGCGAGCCGCTCATTCCGATTACCGCTCCGCAAGACCGCCAGGGGAATCGGAGTAACTATATGGCGAGTGGATTGCTGCAGCTTCCTGGGCAGGATCGAGAGATCTCCCTCTACGCAACCGAAGCCTATTATGCAGGACCAGCCAGTCGAGTTCGTCGCTTCACCATCAGAACGGACGGGTTTATCTCTTTGCACGCGGACGCAATTGGCGAGGTCGTTACAAAGCCGGTCTCTCTCAATGGCGGCACAATGACACTTAACTACACAGTCGAGCCCGGAGGGGAGCTGCTCGTCGAATTACTCGACTCAGCGGGAAAGCCAATCCCCGGCTTCACTGCGGAAGACTGTGTCCCGCTGACCGGAGACGAGATCGATCAAGCCGTGAACTGGAAGAAGGGAAGCGATCTGTCTGCTGTCAGCACAGGTCCCGTCCAGATCCGGTTTGTCATGAAATCATGTGACCTCTACGCCATGAGCTTCTCAAAGCAAGCTCAATAATACGCATGGTCCGCCGACAAGAACTCATCTGAATTAAGTCTCAGTCTGGAGTTGAAGTTGATCTTTCCTTATTACAGCGGTAACAGCTTTCCGATTGCTGTCGTCGGACACGCTGTTATCGGGGCCGGAATCGTGTCTGTTGCGTGCGCCGAGGGGATCGCCCCAGTGGGTGAGCGACAGTCTGGGGCGACGCAGATGGCCATTCTGACTTCGTCGCTGGAACTGCGTTCATCGTTTTTGAGCATTCATGGGGCGGAGGCGCTGATCAGGCTGGGCAGGGGAGCGGAAGTCCAAAGTGCATTCCTGCCGCAAGCGGACGAGACCGAACCTCGTTATCGAATCGGCGTCTGGCGAGTCTTGGCTCGCTGCGCGACAACTGACTCATCACGATCAGCATACGTCGAACGGATTCGCCGTGTCCTGGCGGACCCAACAGCAGTCGATCGTGTCCATGCACTCGAATCATTGGCAAAACTGGGGGTGCGTTTGACTCAAGATGAGATCGGCATTGCCCATCAATTCGCAGCCGACCGAGAAGCATCCGGCTCGGCCTACGCATGGTGGTCCCTGCTGAACTCGGATGAACCAATGGTTGTCGAACAGATCGTCTCGCTGCTTCAGGCAAAGAATCCAATTGTGAGAGCACAGGCGGCTTATTCATTATGGCAAGCTGGTAAGGTGACGGATTCGATTCGAGAACAGATCGCGGTTGCATTGCGCACCGAGCCGCGCGATTCGCCTGCTCGAAGCATGCTGATTGCGGCGGCAGGTGGCCAGCCAGTCATCGAGCTGGCTCGTTCGGGAAGCACTCCGTCAGGCCGTTATCTGGCAGCGATGGCATTGGCGGAGAGTCCGCAACTTCCTGCGGACGAGTTGCTGGAATCCATGCAACAAGATCCAGATCAGGACGTCCGCATCGCCAGTGCATTCGCCTGTCTCTATCGAAAACAGAACCCCACTCGATGACCTCAGCGCCCCCTCCTCACTCCCCGCCCCACACTCTGGTAATACTCCCACCTTGTCAGGCGATGCGACTCAACCCCGAATTCAACGTCCGGCGCTCCATCGTGTTGGACTCGGTTGAAGGATCCCGGCCATGAGCTTCATCGATGTCTCCATCATCGTTATCTACATGGTCTCGATGATCCTCATTGGAATCGCCTGCCGTGGAAAGCAGGTGGATGAAAGTGACTATTTCACAGGACATGGTGGGTTCTCCCATTTCCTCGGGACGATCATCGTCGGGCTCAGCATTGCTGCCACGTTCTTCAGCGGGATCAGCATGTTTGCCTATCCCAGTCTCGCGTTTGAGAAGGGGATCACCATCCTGACCGGGGTATTTCTGCTCCCGGTCGCAGCGATCGTTGCAGGAGGCTGGTTCCTGCCTCGCTATCTGAAAACTGGAACAAAAGAACCCTATGAAATCATTGAGCGGAAGTTTGGATTACCAACACGCATTGTCGCTGCGTGGCTGTTCCTCATGCTGCGAATCGCCTGGATGGGAACCTTGATTTATGCCCCGACCTCGGCACTGGTCGGTGGTTTCGGACTGGACCCATACTGGTTCTGGATCATTGTGCTGGGGATCGGAATCAGCAGCACGGTTTATACGGTTCTCGGGGGAATTCGCGGTGTCATCATCACAGATGCCATTCAGTTTCTGGTGATGATCGGAGGGATCCTGCTGCCAGTCGCCGTGGTCTGGCAGCGGCTGGAACTCGGGTGGCCCGAGGCATTTCGTTACCTGCAAGAGACCGGCCGACTCAATCTCATGAGCTTCTCATTGGACGTCACCGAGCCGTTAACTTTCTGGTCGATGCTGTGCGGTTTCACGGTCGGGAATCTGGGAATGTACATCGCTGACCAGATGGCCCTGCAGCGCTATCTGGCATCGAACAATGTTCGGGAAGCCCGCAAGGCGTTTGTGATCAATATTGCCGGTGTACTGATCGTGATTTCATTGCTCGTGGTAATGGGCTTGTCACTGGCCCTGTTTTACGGGCTGGTCAAGCCAGATCAGCTGCCGGCCAAAGCGGACGCCGTCTTTCCTCATTTCCTCGCAACGGAACTCCCGACCGGCACTGCCGGGCTGATCTTCGCTGCGATTCTGGCAGCAACAATGAGCAGTATGACCAGCGGGATCAATTCCTTGGCGGGGACGATCGTAATGGACCTCAATTCACGGACATCCTGGTTGTCAACTCCGCGTCAGCGGCTGAGATTCGCAAAAATGATCAGCCTGGGAATCGGCTTATTTTCCACATGCGTGGCGGGACTTGTCAGCTACCTCGGTTCCATTTTCGAAATTGCACAATCGTTGACAGGTGTTTTTCTGGGACCACTTCTGGTTTGCATGCTGCTGGCGGTCAGTCCGCGAAGATTCAGTCCTCTGGCGGTCCGCTGGGGAATGGGACTTGGGATCGTCGCAGGCTGGGGTGTGATCTTTTCACCTGCCGATAAATTGTGGGTCGGCCCTGTCGCCACGCTCGTCAGCGCAGGACTCCCGTTGGCGGAACTTGCCTGGCGATCGTTGGTGTTGCGAAATCATGCGGAGAAAAGCGTGGTCGAGTAAAATCCGACAGGGCGATCTCAAGAACAATTGTTTTCATTGCCACTCAGCGGCGTTCAGCCGACAGGAATTTTATGACTCGTTACAGCCGAGTACTTCAGAATCTGAAACAGGGACGTCCAACTTTAGGGATCGCTCTGCATTTGAATGATCCCAACCTGTTCGAAATGGCGAGCCTGATGGGCTTCGAAGCCATCTGGCTGGACCTGGAGCATCACTATCATAGTGTCGAAACGGCCGCAAACCTGATCCGCGGAGCTCGGGTGGGCGGATGCGACGTCGTCGCCCGACCGGGAAAAGGGGAGTTCATGCGAATGGCCCGGCTGCTTGAAGCGGGGGCAACAGGGATCATGTATCCCCGTTGCGATTCTGCCGAGGAAGCAGCCGAAGTCGTGAAATGGGCCAAGTTCGCACCTATCGGAAAACGGGGCTTTGACGGCAGCGGACCTGACGTCCCGTACCTCCTCACGCCGATGAAGGACTATCTGCAACACGCGAACCAGAACACGTTCGTAATTATTCAGATCGAAGAACCAGCTGCACTCGAGCAGGTGGACGCCATCTTTGCCGTCCCGGGTGTGGACATGGTCATGCTGGGTCCGGCTGACTTCTCGGTTCTGACCGGCATCCCAGGCGAGTTCGGACATCCTTCGATTCGGGGTGCCATAGAACGGGTTGCTGCAGCCGCACAGCGTGCCGGAAAATCCTGGGCTGCGACTTGCGGTTCACTCGAGATCGCCCAGAAGTACATTGAGATGGGAGCTCGGCTGGTATTTCACGGTTGCGATCTGGTCTACGTCTTTCAAGGCCTCGAAAAGCTCAAGAAAGATGCAGCCGACGTGCTCGGGATCAAGTTGCAATCGCCTTCTCTGGGCGGCGGCAGCTACCTGGAGGCCAAATAAATGCCACGGGAACTGCACGAAGTTCTCATCGTGGGAGCAGGCTCAATTGGCGAGCGGCACCTGCGTTGCTTCCTCGCCACAGAACGTGTCCGGGCTAGCTTCGTCGAAGTCAACTGCGATCTGGCGAAGCAGGTCTCAGAGCGGTACCCGCAAGCCCAGGGCTTTTCATCGCTGCAGGCTGCGTTGGAACATCGATTTCATGCAGCTGTCATTGCGACGCCAGCCCCGCTGCACATACCGCAGGCGCTGGAGTGTGTGAAGCAGGGGATGCATGTGCTGATCGAAAAGCCGTTGAGCGTCGAGTTGACCGGAATCGACCAACTCATGGTGGCAGTGGACCGAACTGGAGTGACAGCCGCGACCGCTTATGTCTATCGCGCCCATCCGGTCCTTGCCGAATTCCGGCAAGTGCTGCACTCCGGGAAGTATGGTCGGGCCGTCCAACTGGTGGCAGTGGGGGGACAGAACTTTCCGACATACCGCCCGGCTTATGCGCAGACTTATTACAACGATCGCAAGAGCGGGGGAGGCGCCGTGCAGGACGCGCTGACTCATATCCTCAATGCGGGAGAGTGGCTATTAGGCCCCATCGATCGACTGACCGCAGACGTTGATCATCTGCTGCTCCCGAAAGTGACGGTGGAGGACACCGTTCACGTGCTCGCGCGGCAGGGCAGAGTCATGGCAAACTACTCGCTGAATCAGCATCAGACAGCCAATGAGATTGTCTTCACAGTTGCCTGCGAGCACGGAACGCTGCGTTACGAAAACCATCTCTGCCGCTGGCGAGTCATGGAACGTCCAGACGGCCCGTGGATCGATTCCTCTCCGGTCACGCTCGAACGTGACACGCTCTTTACCCGGCAGGCGAACGCCTTTCTGGATGCAACTGAAGGAAAGTGTCCACCACTTTGCAGTCTCCCAGAAGGACTGATGACACTCGGCGCAAATCGAGCCGTTCTGAAGAGCGCGGAGACGGGGCAATGGTGCGTTCCCGCACAGGAGATTGCGTGAGTCATGCCGGAACAGACAGTGTGGGAACAGTTCAGCCTGAAGAGCAAAGTCGTGCTGATGACAGGTGCCTCAGGTCACCTCGGCTCGGCCATGGCGCGGGCTGTCGCTGAGGCCGGCGCACGAGTTGTCGTCACGAGTCGCGATCTCGAGCGAGCACAACAGGCAGCGGCGGCGCTTCCTGCCGTGGACTCTGGTCCGCACTTCGGAGTCCAGCTGGATCACCTCGACGAGAACTCACTTGCAACCGGCTTTGCGCTGGCCGTGGAGCAAGCCGGGCAGATCGATGTCCTCGTTAATAACGGACATGAGCCGGTTGGAGCGGCCTGGACATCCATCACTGCGGAACAATTTCGACGACAGCTGGAAAACCTGACAGGGTACTTCCTGCTCTCGCGCTTGTTCCGGGATCACGTCGTCTCGCGTGGGACCACGGGAAGCCTGATTCTGATTGGTTCAATGTATGGGCAGGTCGCTTCCTACCCCGATGTTTATGAGGGAATCGGACCCGCCAACCCGGTTGCCTATCAGGCTCTGAAAGGGGGCGTGCTGCAAATGACCCGGCACCTCGCGGTGTACTGGGCTCAGGACCGGATCAGGGTCAACTCGCTGAGTCCCGGCCCCTTCCCCGGAGCTGGCGCTGCGACAGAACTCGTGACTCGCATCGCCGCCAAGTCACCGATGCAGCGAGTTGGAAGACCTGAAGAACTCAAAGGACCAGTTGTCTTTCTGGCGAGCGACGCTTCCAGCTATATGACCGGACAGAATCTCTTGATTGATGGAGGATGGACCGCGTGGTAACCACGTTTGAAAGTGCGGTGCAGAATGTTCCCGAGACACCCGCACTCGTGGTTGACCTGCCAACAGTTGAGAAGAACATTCACAAACTGAAATCGTATGCAGAGCAGCATCGGCTGAATGTTCGCCCACATACCAAAACTCACAAGTCGCGGTTGATCTCCCGCCTCCAGATTGAAGCGGGAGCTTATGGGCTGACCGTCGCCAAAGCTGGTGAGGCCGAAGCACTCGCGGAAGAAACCAGCGACATCCTTGTCGCCTATCCCGCAGTCGATCCCGCCCGCACGTCCCGCCTGGCCCGGCTTGCTGTCAGCAAGACCATTCGGGTCGCGGTCGATTCCGCATTTGGCGTCGCTGCCCTGGCAGATGCCGCCCGAGCAGCGGGAACGACGATCGGAATTCTGGTCGATGTGGACGTTGGGGTCCATCGAACCGGCGCGCAATCATCCCAGGCAGCACTCGAACTGGCTCAGCTCACGGCGAGCCTTGCACCACATGTTCGGCTCGACGGCATTTTCTTCTATCCGGGACATGTCTGGTCTCCTGCTTCAGAGCAACATCAGGAGCTGGCCGCAGTGGATCAAGTTCTTTCAGAAGTCATCTCACTCTGGAAATCGCACGGTCTACAGGCCGGAATCGTCTCCGGGGGATCGACACCTGCGCTGTATCAGTCACATCACGTTCCCAGTCAAACAGAGATCCGCCCAGGAACTTATGTCTACAACGACATGAACACCCAACGGGCAGGTTTCTGCACGTTTGAAGAGATTTCCGCCGCTCTGGTCTGCACGATCGTCAGTACCTCCGTCCCAGGCAAGGCGATTGTCGACGGTGGAACAAAGACCTTCACCAGCGACCGCAATGTCCGCTTCCCCGACTCAGGACATGGGTTTGTTCGCGAATATCCAGAAGCAAAGTTGCTGCGGCTGAGTGAAGAACATGGTGAGCTGGATCTCTCCTTGTGCTCCCGGCGCCCTGCGTTGGGCGAACGGGTCACGATCATTCCGAATCACATTTGTCCTTGCGTGAATCTGCAGGACCAGATCTATCTGCAACGAGCAGATCACTCACTGGAAACAGTGAACATCGACTCTCGAGGATGCCTCACATGACGACGAAGATGACAGAGCTGGCGGGTGTGTTGCCCGTCTTTCAAACGCCGTATCATGACGATGGCTCCATCGACGCCGTAACGCTCGAACGGGAGATCGACTGGTTGTTTGACCAGGGGTCCGATGGCATTGTGATGGCCATGGTCTCTGAGATCTTACGACTGGATGAGCAGGAACGAAGGGAGCTTGCTGAGCTCGCCTGCAAGTTCGCCCGCGGCCGCGGTGCGGTTGTCATCAGCGTGGGAGCAGAAAGCACCTCTACCGCAATCAAGCTCGCCCGTCACGCGGCACAGGCCGGCGCGACCGCTCTTATGGCGATCCCCCCGGTTTCGATTGCACCGCTGGAAGATGAACTATTCGCCTATTACGAGCAGATCGTTCTGGCGACTGATCTTCCGGTGGTGGTACAGGATGCCAGCGGATACGTCGGGCGGCCGATGTCGATTTCTTTTCAGGCCAACCTATTAGATCTCTTTGGTCCCGAGAAAATTCTCTTTAAACCGGAAGCGACTCCCATCGGGCCGCGACTCTCGCAGCTGCGCGACGCGACAGGGCATCGCGGGCGGATCTTTGAAGGGACAGGCGGCATCGCGCTTGTTGACAGCTATCGTCGTGGCATCGTCGGCACCATGCCCGGGGCAGACCTCATTCAGGGAATCGTCGCACTGTGGCGAGCCCTGCAGGCAGGAGACGATCAACGTGCCTATCAGTTGTCGCTCCCGATTTCCTCAATCATCGCGTTGCAGAATTCACTGGACGCATTTCTGGCGATTGAAAAGTACCTGCTGGTGAAGCAGGGGATTTTCCAGAACACCATTGTTCGTGGGCCGACGGGATTTAGGCTCGATCTTGAAACTCAACTCGAAATCGATCGGCTCTTCCGACAACTTCAGCGTCAACTCGACCATTCTGCAATTTGATCTCTTCATCCATGCCACGCTTGATTGCATCCCTCTTCAATCAAGACACGCGCTCCATAGGCACGAGGGAGAGCAATCTGCCCGTGAGAACAACTTATGATTATCGATGTCCATAGTCACGTCTGGGAATACCCGTTGCATTTCGGCGATGACTTCATGTCTCAAGCGAAGCGGGCGCGTGCGGGTCAGGAGGTTGATCTGACTGTCCGTTACGAGGACTACCGGGCAACCTGTCCACCTGACACGAAAACAATCGTCTTCGGTGCCAAAGCACGCCTGAGCGGAAACTGGGTTGATGATGCTTACGTGGCCAATTACGTGAGCAAGCATCCGGACACCTTGATCGGCTTCATGTGCCTGGACCCGACGCAGGACGGGTGGGAACGGGAAATGAAGCAAGGACATCTGGAGCTTGGCTTGCGGGGAATCAAGCTCTTACCGATGTACGCCGGCTTCCGTCCTGATGATCCACTGCTCGATCCAATGTGGGCTTATGCCAGCCAGCACCAGCTTCCCGTGTTGCTCCACACCGGAACCACGTTCATCTCGCAGGCGCCGCTTGAGTGTACGCTGCCTCGACATCTGGACCCGGTGGCGATTCGCTTTCCGGAAGTCCGCATTATCATGGCGCATCTCGGTCATCCCTATGAAGGGGAATGTGTTGCGGTCATTCGGAAGCATCCCAACGTGTATGCCGATGTTTCCGCACTGCACTACCGTCCGTTTCAGCTCTACAACTCGTTGATGCTGGTCCAGGAATACGGGGTCTGGAACAAGGTTCTGTTCGGAACCGATTATCCCTTCACCACAGTCAATGAATCGGTCCAGGGCTTGCGGAATCTCAACAAGATGGTGGAAGGAACCAACCTTCCGCGTCTGAATGAGCAGCAACTGGAAGCAATGATCTACCGGGAAAGTCTCCGCCTGCTCGGCCTCGAATAAGTCACTCTCCGTGGCTCAGTTCCGCAAACCAATCTCGCTTCTGTGCTGATCCGCTGGCTCCTATCAATGTGCTGCAAGAAGCGACTGAAGAGGCCCTCTCATCTATGAACACAATCGGAATCGTCGGACTGGGCCTGCTGGGTCGGGGGATTGCCACCTGCCTGCTGTCGCGCGGACTCAACGTGATTGCTTTGGATCGTGACGCGGCAGTCGTAACCGCAGCCAGAACTCACATCGAGGATTCGTTAAAGGAGATGGTGAGTCGCGGCGCACTCGCTGAAGAAGTTGCGACTTCCTGGGAATCGCGGTATCAGGAGGCGGCTAGCTTCAGTGATTTTTCATCCTGCCAGTTCATGATCGAAAGTGTGGCGGAAGATCTCACAACAAAGCGTGCGGTGTTCACAGAGCTGGAAGCCGTGCTGTCTACCGAGACACCGATCGGCAGCAACACGTCTGCTCTTCCGATCACATTTTTGCAGGCAGAGTGTCGACACCCGGAACGAATCGTCGGCATGCACTGGGCCGAACCCTGTCAGATCACTCGTTTTCTGGAGGTGATCCGCGGCGACCAAACGAACACGGCGACGGCTGAAGCTGCTCTGCAGCTCGGGCGCCAGGCGGGCAAGGATCCAACTTTGGTAAACAAGGATGTCGCCGGATTCATCGTCAATCGACTGGGGTACGCCATGTACCGCGAAGCATTCTGGTTGTTGGAGCAGGGCGTCGCTGACGTCGAGACCATTGATCGCTCATTTCGAAATGCAATCTCGGTCTGGGCAGACGTGGCCGGTCCATTTCGCTGGATGGATCTCACCGGCCTGCCCGCTTATGCCGCGGTCATGGAGCGGCTCTTTCCTCAACTCAGCAACCGAACGGACGTTCCTCCCGAAATGAAACAGCTGGTCGAGTCGGGGGCAAAGGGAATCGCCAACGGTCGAGGCTTTTATCAATACACGCCTGAAGAGGCGCGACGGTGGGAGCAGGCGATTACGGAAAACGTCTGGCGATTGAACTCTCTTTCCGATCCTTCGCAGCCGTGATCCTGGCACTTGAGAACGCACCGACAACGATCTGGATGGCGGGCTCAGGACAGAACGATTCAGAGGCGTTATAAACTCCCTCGCAGACCAGCACAGTCTGGCATCGCCCCTTGGCAAACGGGCACACTCCACATCGGATCCGGACGTTTTCTCCTTTGAAAACGGGTTCCGATTCTTCACCAGAAACTTACCTGGAACTCGTTAAATGGCAATTGGAAGTCGAGAAGCAAAACTGGTCGCAGCAGGTTATCCCCTGGAACGAACTTCGCCTGAAGGGAGCCTGGTTGACGGCATTTCGATCGTCGACAACTTCCTGTACGCATCGGGACAGGTTCCGTTTGATGGAGACCAGCTCACCAGCGTCGGCAAAGTCCCATCACAGGTCTCAGAAGAAGAGGCAACCAAGGCCGCAGCGCTTTGCACCGCCAATATCCTCCGCCTTGTCGCACGCGAACTCGGCTCGCTGGACGCTGTGGAACGTGTGGTCCGACTGACGGGGTATGTGAACTCTGACCTGGACTATACTCGGCAGCATATCGTCATGAACGGTGCATCCCAGTTGGTCCGCGATGTCTTTGGAGAGCAGGGTCGTCACGCCCGCACTGCGCTGGGATTAGCACAGCTTCCCCTGGGATCGAGCGTGGAAGTCGAGATGATCCTCCAGCTCGCCGCGAAGTAACGTCCGCCATCAGGCACCATCAACAAGAAGCGCCGCACCTCTTCTGTGCGGCGTTTCTCCTTCGACTCCGTAGAGCCTTCGCACCCTGCGAAGAGGGTGCGAGGATGCTTCGTCTTGCAGAAGTCATCAGGTCTAAAAGATCGGTCACAGCAGCCAAGGGCCTGGAACAGGAGTCAGGCCTCCCCGTTGAGAGGAATCGAAACCTCATAGTAGAGGGGCCCCTTCGTCCATGGTTCGATTTTCTCCTCTTTCGGGGGGGTGAACTCTTTGCGGGCCGCGGCGCCGTCAACCGGAATCATGTCTTTCATGAGTTCCAAGCCGAATGGTTCGCCGATTTCGTTTCCAACTGCATTGCGAGGATCTGCACGATCGGTTGCGTTGTGACTCCCGTGATGACCGACCTTGTAAAGAATTGTTCGACTCAGAAGGTCATCTGCGGTCATCTTCCTGCGAGCTGAGCGGTGGAGACGCAAAGGTGAGCATCAGGACCGGCATTGGTTCCAGGGCATGCGGGCGAGGACCATGCCCATGCCGCATGTGTCGGTCACTCCGGCGAAGACCAGCCCGGCGCCGATGAAGGCGGGAATGATCAGGAAGCCGAGATTCACGAAGTACGTGAGGGCGGCCCCAATGAAGACCAGCGAACCGGCAGTGATGCGCACCTGTCGTTCCAGTGACATGGTCTTCTTTCCGCGAACGACCGGCAATCCGGCTTCGATGCAGGCTTTGGTCCCGCCATCAACGTTCACAATGTTGTCATATCCGGCTTTCGTCAGTCGCTCACATGCCTGACGGCTGCGGCCGCCGCTCTGACAGACGACGTAGAGCGGTTCGTCTTTTCCAAGCTGACGCCCTGCGATGACGTTGGCAGGGTCGAGCCGTTCCAGTGGTTCATTGCGAGCCCCTTGAACGTGAACTTCCTGATATTCAGCGGGGGTTCTAACATCAATCAACTCGATGGGGGCATTCGACCGGATTCGTTCCAGAAGTTGTGCAGCTGAAATTGACGTCATTGTTCAAACTCCAAGAACTTTCAAGGAACTGCGATCCTCAACGAATATGCTTTTAGAAGCGAGCTGGCGATCGCTGGGAGATGCGTTTGAGAGACTTGACCAGGTGATCAATCTCCTCAGTAGTATTATAGATCGACAGAGACGGACGCACTGTGGTTTCGACCCCCATTCTGCGTAAAGAGGGCTGAGCACAGTGATGCCCTGACCGGACGGCAATCCCTTCCGCATCGAGTAATCGGCCGATCTCCGAGGTCTCCCGGTCTTTCAGCACGAACGACAGGACGCCGACTTTATGGCGTGCGTTTCCGATCAGTCGAAGCCCA
Organism: Planctomycetota bacterium; assembly: GCA_023417655.1. Taxonomy (GTDB): domain Bacteria; phylum Planctomycetota; class Planctomycetia; order Planctomycetales; family Planctomycetaceae; genus Planctomicrobium. Next base: position 21,059 of record JAEZFD010000003.1, read on the forward strand.
TTGATCGACTTCATCCGCTCCGTCGCGTACTCGAGCAGGTAGTGCTCATACTTCGCGATCGCTGGCAGTCCAAGCTGCGTGACGTAGTCGAGTGCGGCACCGAGACCAACTGCATCGGCGATGTTTGGTGTCCCGGCTTCGAACTTGGCCGGAGGGTCACTATAGACTGTCTCTTCGAACGTCACGTCTTTGATCATGCTGCCGCCGCCTTGCCAAGGGGGCATGATCTCCATCAACTCAGACTTCGCATAGACGGCCCCGATTCCGGTCGGTCCGAAAATCTTGTGTCCTGAGAAGACATAGAAGTCACAGTCGAGATCCTGCACATTCACCGGGATGTGAGCGACAGACTGGGCTCCATCGATGAGAACCCGGACTCCGTGACGCTTCGCCATTTTGGTCAGTGTCTCGACAGGGAGCAGAGTTCCGAGGCTGTTATTGGCGTGAGGAAATGCCGCGAGTCGAGTGCGTGGCCCGAGCAGACGCTCGTACTCTTCGAGGATGATTTCGCCAGCATCGTTGATCGGCGCGACGCGGATAACCGCTCCGGTCTCCTTCGCGACGAGCTGCCAGGGGACGATGTTGGCATGATGCTCGAGCGTCGTCAGCAGGATCTCATCGCCGGGTTGCAGGAACTTTCGACCACAAGTCTGCGCAATGAGATTGATCCCTTCCGTCGTGCCACGAACGAAGACAATCTCTGACGGTGAACTCGCGCCCAGGAACTGCTGAACTTTCTGTCGGGCTCCTTCATAGGCATCCGTCGCGCGAGCTGCGAGAGAGTGAGCCGCACGGTGAATGTTGGAGTTGTCCCGTGCATAGAAGTTTGCGATGGCGTCGATGACGCACTGCGGCTTCTGCGTCGTCGCGGCATTGTCGAGCCAGACGAGCGGCTTGCCATGGATTTCTTGATGAAGAATCGGGAAGTCGGCCCGAATCGCGGCAACATCGAAATTTCGCGATCGTTGGGGCAGGGGAGAATGACCGCCAAACAATCGATGGGCTCCGTCGCCGTGGGATCGTGTCCCTGCGCTGAGCCCCGTCGAGCCGAGATGTGTTCCCTGCGTCATTGAGACGAAGTTCCGAAGCCCTTCGCCGCCGCTGCCAGTGGTGATGCGAGGATGCTGCTGCAGCGAATGGGTCGACTGGGCTGGGGAAGAGAGAGTTCCTGAATTCCATGGAAGGGATTGAGGGTTGGAATGTGTGCTTTCGCGATCAGAGACCCGCTTCGCGGCAGCGGACAACGTCTGCATCAGGAACGGAACGGGGTCCGTCGGCTGAAGGGCGGAGAAAGGTCCGGCGAATGAACCGGTCTGTCCGACGGGCTCCATGGAAGGGAACTGGTTCGGGTTTCCCGTTCCTCCGTGAGAAAACGGATGACTGCCAGACGTGGGGTGCCCCGTCGTGGGGTAACCTATTGGAGGATGACTGAAGGCTCGGTCTCCAGACCCGGCGGGCCATTGAGCGGGCAGCCCTAGCTGACCAAGGTTCGAAATTCCGTGGACAGGATTCCCGTATGTCGGGTGTCCGGTTGGATGGCCGAAGGTGGCGTTTCCAAGAGCAGGATATCCCGGAGCAGGATGACTCGCGGTCGGAGTAAACTGATTCACGCCGGAGGGCAGCGTCGGGATCTGTTGTGGATGCGGCGGCGTCTGCAACGGTGAAGGGAAGTGTCCTGGGACAGGGCCTGCCGGTGATGAAACCGCGGTTGGGCTCGGGAAGGCTCCCGGTGATTCAAACCCCAATGCGGGATGCAGCGAGTTTCCACCAAGTGGATTGGAAGTCGGAGCGGGGGCAGGCGGAACGCCGGGCAACTGGCTGTACAACTGCCGGGTGATCTGGCTCAATTGATCTGATGTCAGAGAGTGCATAGTCGATGGCTCCATGATTCTGATTCCCTGTGTCTGACGGCGGTTTCAGAACTACTTCGGAGTCCGGCGACGATGTTCATAATCGTGGTAATAACCGACTTCGACATTCTCCAACATCCCCACGGCATCGTCCGTAAGAACTGCACAGGAGAAATACAACGAGAGCAAATAACTGGCGACGCCCATGCTGTCGAGTCCCATCAGGCGTGCAGACAGGCTTGGCATGATCTCACCCGGGATGCCTGTCTGATGCAGACCAACGACTCCCTGATCTTCTTCGCCAACTCGCAGCAACAGGATTCGAGTTGTCCCGTACCACTGGTTGGATTGGTAACGGTTCTTCATTTCCAACTTGTCACAAGGAACGATTGGAATTCCTCGCCATGTGATCACTGGAGTTCCGAACAGATCCATTGTCACAGGCGGCACGCCACGCCAGGTGCATTCCCGTTCGAACGCCGCGATCGCTTTTGGATGTGCCAGAAAGAAGGCCGGCTTCTTCCAAACAAGAGAGAGGAGTTCATCGAGATCGTCGGGAGTCGGTGCCCCATAGCGAGTGCTGATCCGCATTGATGGATCAACAGAGTGAACGAGGCCGAACCGCTGGCTATTGATCAGTTCCCATTCCTGCCGTTCTTTGATCCCTTCGATCGTCAGCCGCATCTGTTCTTCGAGCTGATTATAGGGACCGTTGAACAGATCGGAGACCCGCGTGTGAACCCGCACCACCGTCTGCACAGCAGAAAGGTTGTACTCGCGTGGATGGGCCGAGTAGTCCACGAACGTCTCTGGGATCTCGACGTTCTCAGCAAAGCCTGACACGAGATCGATGTTCCGCTCGCCGTACTTGTTGACCGTGGAGCGAAGTTCAACGTGCTCATCGATAGCCCGTTGGAAGTCATCAGTGAGATTCGGGGCCTTCGACAGGATCGAATCGAGGTCCTTACGGGTAAGCGTCAGAAGGATACATGGAGTCAGAGTCTGGATCGACATGTCAGACGGTTTGTCAGAAACCAAATCCAGTTCCCCGAAGTATTCTCCCTCTGTTAGTAAAGCGAGACGCAGATCACTTCCGTGAACTCCTTTGCTGAGGACTTCGACCTGTCCCTGCGCGATGATGAAGAACTTGTTTCCATCGCCGCCTTCCTTGATCAGCTGCTTGCCGAGCGGAACATTCTCGGTGGTGAAGCCATCGATCAGACGCTCCAGAATGGAATCAGAAAGCTTGGAGAAGAGAGGGACGCTCCGGAGTGAATCAGGCGTGAATGATGCCTTTCCATTGCGGACATCGACGCCGATTCGTTCCGCCTTGCTGAGTTCGACCTTCGTCCGGTTGACGCGATAGGTTCCCCCATGCACATGCACCCACGGCAGCAGGCTCAGCAGCCAGCGCGGGGTGATCGACATCATTTTCGGTGTCGTCTTCGTCGTGTCAGCCAGATTTCTGGCCACCGCTGTCGTCACACTTCGCTGCAATAAACTATCTGACATGGCAACTTCCGTAGGGCAAACTCAGCAATGTCTGGAGAGGAATAAATTCCGCGGAGAGGGAGAGTGAATCGAGAGTGAACCGTTGAGCCGGTCAGATCCCGAGTCCTTTGTCGAAGCCACTGAAGTCACGATGGTCGTAATCGTGGTAGTAGCCGACTTCGACGTTCTCCAGAACACCAAGTGCGTCGTCCGTGAGCACAGCACAAGAGAAGTACAGCGAGAGCAGATAACTCGCGACCCCCATGCTGTCGAGTCCCATCAGCCGTGCTGACAGGCTCGGCATGATTTCGCCGGGAATGCCCGTCTGATGGAGACCGACAACTCCCTGATCTTCTTCACCAACGCGAACAAGCAGAATGCTTGTCGTCCCGAACCATTTATTCGACTGATAGCGGTTGTTGACTTCCAACTTGTCGCAAGGAACGATCGGAATGCCGCGCCACATGATGACCGGGGTGCCGAACAGGTCCATGGTCACAGGCGGAACGCCACGCCAGGTACATTCCCGTTCAAAGGCCGCGATCGCTTTCGGATGAGCAAGAAAGAAGGCTGGCTTCTTCCAGACGAGTGAGAGCAGTTCATCGAGGTCATCGGGCGTCGGTGCCCCATATCGGGTGCTGATGCGCATTGCCGGATCGACGGAATGCAGCAGACCAAACTTCTTACTGTTGATCAGTTCCCATTCCTGCCGTTCCTTGATTCCTTCGATCGTCAGCCGCATCTGTTCTTCAAGCTGATTATAGGGACCGTTAAACAGGTCAGAGACTCGGGTATGCACCCGAACAACGGTTTGCACCGCAGAGAGATTGTATTCCCGTGGATGGGCCGAGTAGTCCACGAACGTCTCTGGGATCTCGACGTTCTCGGCAAAGCCTGAAACGAGATCAATGTTCCGTTCTCCGTACCGGTTCACGGACGAGCGGAGTTCGCGATGGGCCTCGATCACCCGTTGGAACGATTCCGTCAGGCTCGGCGTTCTGTTGAGAACTGTGTCGAGGTCCTTCCGGGAGAGAGTCAGAAGAATACACGGGGTTAGCGTGCGGATTGTGATCGGAGACGGATCATCTTCAATGAGATCATTCTCTCCGAAGTATTCGCCATCGGTCAGCAGGGCGAGTCGCAGGTCTGTTCCGTGAATTCCTTTGCTGAGGACTTCGACCTGTCCTTGTGCGATGATGAAGAACTTGTTGCCATCTTCGCCTTCTCCAATGAGCTTCTTCCCGAGTGGAACGCTCTCGATGGAGAAGCCGTCGGCCAGTCCTGCGAGAATCAGGTCCGGCAACTGTGAGAACAAGGGAACGTGACGCAGGCCGTCAGCGGTGACTGACGCGATGCCATCACGGAGATCGACTTCAATCCGCTCGGCCTTGCTGAGTTCGACCTTCGTGCGGTTGACCCGATAGGTTCCCCCATGCACATGCACCCATGGCAGCAGGCTCAGCAGCCAGCGCGGGGTGATCGACATCATCTTCGGCGTCGTCTTCGTCGTGTCAGCCAGATTTCTGGCGACCGCCGTCGTCACACTCCGCTGCAGCAGGCTATCGGACATGGGGGATTCTTCCTCGCGAAATTAGAGATGAATTCAGACCGTCTGGGACTCAGGCATCAAACGGTCATAAAGATGTCTGTCACTCTCGCCAATGAGGCCAATGAGAGAGGAGGGGAATTCTTCAAACGACAGGAGCGCTGCACAGATGAACAAAGTCAGGTCTGATCAAGAATCGGGAAACAGTTTGGTGGACAGATAACGCTCCCCAAGGTCGGGCAGAATCACCACGATTCGCTTCCCTTTGTTCTCCGGTCGACGAGCGAGATTTAAAGCGGCCCAGGTCGCAGCGCCACAACTGATCCCGCACATTGATCCTTCTTCCCGAGCGAGGCGTCGGGCAGTGGCGAATGCGTCGTCGTCTGTGACGGGAATGACTTCATCGATCACATTCAAGTTCAGGTTCTTCGGGATGAAGCCGGCCCCCAATCCCTGAATCATGTGCCGACCTGACTGAATCGGTCGCCCTGCCAGAGTCTGGGTAATCACCGGACTCGCTAAAGGCTCCACTGCGACAATTCGAACGCCTTCTTTTCTGGCCTTCAGAACTTCGCCGACCCCTGTGATCGTGCCGCCGGTGCCGACACCCGCCACGAAGATGTCGACGTTCCCCTGTGTGTCCCGCCAAATCTCTTCGGCCGTCGTCGTCCGGTGAATCTCAGGGTTCGCGGGATTCTGAAACTGCTGCAGGATGACATAGCGTGAATCGGATCCGGCGAGCTCTTCAGCACATCGCACAGCACCAGGCATCCCTTCAGCACCGGGAGTCAGCAGAATTTTGACGCCGAATGCCTTGAGCAGGCGTCGGCGTTCCAGACTCATGGACTCAGGCATTGTGACCTGCAGTTGATAGCCACGGGCCGCACAGATGAAGGCCAGCGCAATGCCAGTGTTTCCACTGGTCGGCTCGAGAATAATCGTCTCAGGCCCGATGAGCCCATCGCGTTCCGCCGCTTCAATCATGGAACGGCCAATACGATCTTTCACGCTCCAAAGCGGATTTGCACTCTCGAGCTTGGCAACAACTTCCGCCCCGAGCCCGGCAGCAAGCCGATTCAGTCGAACCAGCGGAGTCCCGCCCACGCAGGTGGCAACGTTCTCATGAATCTTGTTACTCCCTCTGGACGACATGACGGGCTCCTTCACATCAGTTTCATTGTGCTCAGAACATGCAGACGAGCTGGGTTTGCACATCCAAAGCGTCAATGTTGCCGGATCCGTCCTCCGACATGCACTACCAAGTAGGTCGTGTTTTTAAAGAGTTTGGTCAGCCAGTGCAAGTTCTGTACTCGTCTTTGATGCACAAAGATGAAAGTCGGTGAGATGGCATCTCCTCCCCGATGTGCCGCATTCAGGTTACTGAAGATTCCAGCATCTCCCTGTAACCCACCGCTTGCGGAGAAGAAGCGAGACTCACTCTGCCGCGAACATTGCTGACGCTGATGGGACAACTTCAGGCCCGACCTGACCTGTTTCAGGATGAGCAGACTCGATCTGTATTGAAGTCAGTTCCCCCACGAATGACGTGTCGCTTCGCTCTTTTTGCGCATCACGACTTCTCATGTGCAATCTCACTCGCGAGGAGGCTCACACGGCAGTACTCATCGCCTGAGGCGCCCATTCTTCCATGCGAGCGTCTCACTGATTTGTTCGCTCCCTCTTCTTAATAAGAAGGGAATACATGGGTTGAAATTAGCGATTCATCGAGTATTGTCGCATGCGGCAATCTGGATGAGTGCTCGATGCAATTGTCGATGCCGGTTTCAATGTCGCTTTGTTTCCGGAGATCCAAAGGCCCGGCGCTTCAAATCTCCTGACAGATCAATGCCGACGGTTCCTGCAGAGCGGGAGACTTTCGAAACGAGTGTCGCATCTGCACCACCTGAGACTGCCAGCTGAAAGTTCAGCGACCGTATTCGATTGCTGACTCCTGAAATTCCCCAGCGAAGCGTGTTTGTCGCAACCAGACCAAACGACGCTTTGCCAGTGCCTTGCCGATTACCACTCCTAAGTGAACCGCACCTTGCTGCTGGATGACTTCCGTGCCTCGCCCCGGCTGTCATCCAAATATACGCCTTCCCTGACTGACTATTTTCTCTGCCTGATAATGACCCGCTCGCCACACCTCACTTAACCGGCCAACACAGGTCACGACGATCGTCACCCTTCCGATGGCTGGTTCGAACAAGGGAAATCCGAATGGTCTGGTCTCGAACGTTATGCTGCGTGATCCTGACTTCGCTGGTCTGGAGTTCCACTTTCGCCCTGGGTGGCGAAGCGAATCCGCTGTACGTTGGCTCTGCCTCGATCAGCATCACTCCTGAAGAACGTGTCGCTCTCGCCGGGCAGATGCACACTCGAATCTCCTCGAAGATCGAGTCGCCCTGTCTGGCAGTCGCTCTGGCGATCGAAACCCGGAATGGGGATCAGTCCGTTGACCAGGCTGTCTTTGTCGCCTGCGATCTCGTCGCGATCAAAGGGGGGCCTGCGCTCTATGAAGACCTGCGAGCACAGTTAAAGGGAAAGATCCCGGACGAGGTCCTGCCGAAGATTGTGCTAAGCGCGACCCATACTCACACCGCACCGGTGATCGAGATCGGCTCCTATGAGATCCCGGAATCAGGGGTGATGCACCCGCAAGAATATCGCGTCTACCTGCTGAATCAGCTCAGTGACGTGATTGCGCAGGCTTGGAACAACCGGCAGCCCGCCAAGGTCGCCTGGGGTTTGGGTTATGCCGTGATCGCGCATAACCGCCGTGCTATTTATGAAAATGGTACGAGCGTGATGTATGGAAAAACGGATGACGCAAACTTCCGCGAAATGGAAGGGTCTCCTGATAACGGAATTGAAATCCTCTATTTCTGGAACGCCAAGGATGAGCTGATCGCTACCGCAATCAACGTCGCGTGTCCCAGTCAGGAAGTGGAAGGCCGTTATCACGTCAATGCAGACTTCTGGCATAACGTCCGCGAAAACCTGAAACAGAAGCACGGCGAGCAACTGCAGGTCCTCGGCTGGTGCGGTGCCGCTGGTGACCAGTCGCCGCATCTCATGTATCGCAAAGCTGCCGAACTGCGGATGCAGAAGCTCCGCGGACATGATGCCCTCGAAGACCTGGGACGCCGCATTGCCAATGCTTGGGAAGACGTTTATCAGGTTGTTCAGAACGACAAGCATGATTCGGTCGTCTTTGAACACACCGTTAAGACAATCAGCCTGCCTCCTCGACAGATTTCCGAGCTCGAAGCCAATGCGTCGAAGAAGGCCGCCGAAGCAGTGACAGATCCACGAATGGCCCCACGGAAGGCCTGGTTCGAAAGAGTCGTCAAACGCTACGAACAGCAGCAGACCGGTCAGGTTCCGGACTACAAAATGGAACTGCACGCCGTTCGTCTCGGCGACATCGCAATCGCGACCAACGACTTCGAACTGTTCACTGATTATGGTGTCCAGATGAAGGCACGCAGCCCTGCATTGCAGACCTTCGTCATCCAGCTCTGTGGCAGCGGGACCTATCTGGCGACAGCCAATGCCATCCAGGGGGGCGGATACAGCGCAGTTCCACAAAGCAATGCGGTTGGCCCTGAAGGGGGACAGGTTCTAGTGAACGAAACCGTCGAGGCCATCAAGTCACTTTGGACCCCGACGGACAAGACAGCCAAGTACGTTCGGCCAGATTGATTCTGAAACGTCGTACCACCGGACTGGATCCCTTTCAGTCCGGTGGTTTGCATTAAAGAAGGGTCGGGTCAGGTCGGTTACGCTCGGGACCGATCTCATTTGAATAGCGACGCGAACGCTTCTTCTGGATCTCGACCGATCGACCAATTCCACTTATGTCGGGAGCACTTTTCAGCGATTCGGGATATGATCGCTGCCAATGGCCGGAGTGCTTTCAATTGACGATGTCCTTCCGAAGTGTCAGGGAGTTGAGATGAGGAACCGCTGCAGTTTCACCCGTGTTTTCCTCGGCGTCACCTTCATGCTGGGATGCAGTGGAGTCATCAGCGCTGATGACTGGCCGCAGTGGATGGGACCACGACGCGACAACATCTGGCGTGAAACCGGCCTCCTGAAGAAGTTCCCACAGGGTGGCCCGAAAGTACTTTGGCGGTCCCCCGTTGCCGGAGGCTATGCCGGACCAGCAGTTTCAAACGGGAAAGTTTTCGTTGTTGATTTCGTCTCCTCCGAGAACGTCAAAACCGACAATTTTGACCGAGCGACTGCCAAGGGAATGGAACGTGTTCTCTGTCTCGACGAGGAGACAGGAAAGCTCCTGTGGAAGCATGAGTATCCGGCAGTCTACGGGATCTCCTATCCCGCCGGTCCACGCTGCACTCCGACCGTCGATGGTGACCGCGTCTACACGTTGGGCGCGGAAGGGAACCTGAACTGCTTCCAGACCGCTGACGGAAAATTGCTCTGGTCCAAGGACTTCAAGAAGGAATTCAAGACCTCGACAGCGATGTGGGGTTATGCGAGCCATCCACTCGTTGATGGAAACAAGCTCATCTGCATTGTCGGAACCGATGTCGCGCACGCTGCCGCATTCGACAAATTGACTGGCAAAGAAATCTGGCGAACAGGCAAAGCCCCGCAGCAAGGATATTGCCCCCCTGTCATCATTCAGGCCGGTGGACAGCGTCAGCTGATTCTCATGAAGCCGGACGGGATCTATTCCGCTGATCCTGAGACAGGCAAGATCTTCTGGGAATCGCCATACAATGCCGACAGTGGTTCGATCATCATGACGCCCGTCGTCGTCGGAGAGTACCTGTATGTCGGCGGGTTTCAGGAGAAGAACCTGCTGCTGAAACTTGACTCAAAGAAGCCCGGAGTTGAAGTCGTCTGGAAAGACAAAGCGCGACATGGGATTTCCCCCGTCAACGTGCAGCCGTTTGTCTTGGACGGGGTGATTTATGGATTCCATGAAAAAGGTGAGCTGCGCGCGGTGCAGATTCCCAGTGGGGAAATTCTCTGGAAATCAGGCGGTCCTTTCTCCGGGCGCCCGCGTGGATCGGCAACGGCCTTTCTGGTCCGTCAGGATGATCGATTCTGGATGTTTGCTGAAACCGGCGAACTGGTCATCGCGAAGCTCTCACCGGAGGGTTATGAGGAAATCGACCGAGCCCACATCATCAAACCGACCAACTTTGCATTCGGTCGTGAGGTGGTCTGGTGCCCCGCAGCCTTCGCGAATAAGCGAATCTACGTGCGGAATGACGAAGAGTGCATCTGCGTCTCTCTGGCTGAAACGCCCTGAGCATCTCAAGCGGATTGAAGTCGTCTGGAGCGGGGTCTGAAAAGTTTGTCGAAAAAACAGGTTCGCCCTGTCGATTTGAGGGAGGGCTGTCCGACAAGAGGTGACAGCAAATAACCACCCTCGAAATGGAGGTCAGCCCTTTGACTCAGCCCGCCAATTCTGTTCGTCTGCATCGCGTGCTCCGTGCTCCAGCTCACCGGATCTACAAGGCCTTTCTTGATCCGGATGCGTTGTGCCGGTGGATGCCTCCCTTCGGATTCCTGGGGAAGATCGATCGAATCGATCCGCAGGAAGGGGGTGGCTATCACATGTCATTCACCAACTTTGGGACAGGCGATAGCCATTCGTTCGAGAGCCGTTATGTGGAACTCGTTCCCGGCCAGAAGATCCGGATGGCCGACCGCTTCGACTCTCCCGGCCTGCCCGGGGAGATGACGAAAACCATTACACTGCGTCCGGTTCTGTGTGGGACAGAAATCGAAATTCTGCATGAAGGACTCCCGGCAGCGATTCCGGCAGAGATGTGTTACCTCGGCTGGCAGGAATCACTGCTTCAACTTGCCAATCTCGTCGAACCAGAAATTCCCGCTGGCAACTGAGCGTCATGAAAGATGTGAAGCTCCCTCCCGGCCCCAGTCTTACGAACAGTCTTATGAATGCAGTTGCTATTGCAGGTGAATAAATAGTGCCCGCTGCTGTGAATACCGCTGAATCGACCAATTCATAATTCCCTGTGCGTTTGCAGTTGCCGAATGATCGGTTTGCTGCACACGATGATGAAGTGAATTACGAAATGACGACGCCACCGGGAGGGCTTCAGCGTGTCCAGACTCCATTTGGAAGAGCATCGAACTGACCGCATTGGCTGGTTGCGCGCCGCTGTCCTGGGGGCAAATGACGGCATCGTTTCGACAGCCAGCCTCGTGGTGGGGGTCGCTGCGGCCAATGCGACTCACAATGAAATTCTCGTCGCAGGAGTCGCTGGACTGGTAGCAGGGGCGATGTCGATGGCGGCTGGTGAGTATGTGTCGGTCAGTTCCCAGGCTGATACCGAACAGGCGGACATTGCTCGGGAAACACAGGAACTCGCGACCGACATGGAGTTCGAACGCGGAGAGCTCGCTGAAATTTATGTCAAGCGAGGGCTGACACCTGAGCTTGCACGGCAAGTCGCGGAGCAGCTGATGGCCAAAGATGCACTGGGGGCCCATGCCCGCGACGAACTGGGAATCTCGGAGATAACGACAGCCCGGCCGGTGCAGGCGGCTCTCGCTTCGGCGGCCACATTTGCAATCGGCGCGGCATTGCCGCTGGCAACAGCACTTCTTTCTCCGGCCAACTGGCTGATACCAATTGTCGTTGTCAGTTCGATTTTCTTTTTAGCGTTGCTCGGGGGTTTTGGAGCCGCAGCAGGCGGGGCACCGATCGTGAAGGCCGCAGTCCGCGTGACGGTCTGGGGCGCGTTGGCCATGGGATTAACAGCCGGCGTCGGGGCTCTGTTCGGGATTGCAGCTTAGGCAAATGACAGAATGCCGGTAGCAGTTCGGTCTGACGGCCTTACTCGTTCTCCATGCATTGAATCGCTGTCATCTAAAGCGGTTTCTTACCCGGCGGACGGGTGAGATCCTTTGAATTCAAGGTTTTAATTATGGCGAAGTTTGTCTACGGAATGAATCAGTCTCTGGACGGCTACATCGACCACTTGAAGATGCAGACTGGCCCCGCTCTCTTCCGTCACTGGACTGAGCACGTTCGTGACTTGACCGGCAGTGTGTACGGTCGCCGTGTCTATGAGCTCATGCGTTATTGGGACGAAGACCGCTCTGAATGGAACGCGGATCAGCGAGAATTCGCAGCTGCATGGCGCAGGCAACCAAAATGGGTGGTGTCGCGCTCGTTAAAATCCGTCGGCCCGAACGCCACTCTCGTCGCCAATGACTTCGAAGCAACAATGCGCGATCTGAAAGCGCAGCTGAATGGAGAGATCGCAGTTTCTGGCCCCACTCTGGCACAAAGCCTGACCGACCTGGGTCTGATCGATGAATACCGACTTTACCTGCACCCCGTCGTCCTCGGCGGCGGTACTCCATTCTTTGCCGGCCCACGACCACCCCTGCGCCTGATAGCCACGGAAACCGTCGGCGAAGAGACACTCCGACTGACATATGTCCCCGCCTGATCAGCCTGACTATCGTCACACCAGCCGTCGCAAACCCACCCGCCACGAATGGAGCGAGTCATGTAAGAGCGCGCATGATGTTCATTCAGTTTCTTTCCGCTGTCGCTGACTGCGAGTGGCTGGCGCGACCTGACTTTGAATTTCAGCGTACTGCCGACAGAGTTATCTTTGAGAACCAGTCGCGACTCAGGGACTTGACCTGGCCTATGAGCGACTCTCCAGCAGCCCCCGTTCAATCCGCGAGAGAGACAGGCCCCCCAGCCCGATCACGGCTGTGAAAACCGCTCCGATAAACCCGGCTACCGCGATTAAAATCTGAGACTGGGTCGCCGCATCGAAAGTCTGTCCGAACGCAGCAACGAAGATAACGCCAGCAGAAATGCACTCCAGCGTGGAAAGCACGACCAGAAACCAGCACGTCATTACCAACGCTGCGTGAGTGGCCGGAACCGTTCCTGACAGATCGACGGCTGGGAAGTATGAAGCAGCAATCGGAGGAGGTGGAACGAAATCGGGAACATCCGGCTCCGATTCGATGATCTCGACGAGATTCGCCAAGGGAACATCTGCCGCGCTTTTACATTTCGGGCAGGGAAGTGATTGACCCGCTCTCGAAGAAGGTGCTCTGAGATTCGCCCCGCAGTTCCCGCATGCGAACTTAATCATCTCGCTCATTGGAGTGGCCCGCCATTGAGGTTTCTCTGAATCAGGTTCGTAGGCTGGGGTTAGCGGATTCGCGAAACCTAGTACTCCGACTCTTCTAAAGTTGTGGGTAGAGTCGGTGGAGTTTGCGGCGGGCGTCGGTGGTGGTGAATTGCCAGCGGACTTTGCTGGCTGTCTGGTTTCTCTCGGACTGCCAGGCTGTGATCTCGGACTGCAGTTCGGCA
>JAEZFD010000073.1 GCA_023417655.1 Planctomycetota bacterium
GTTGGTCGTCATCGACTTGATCATGCAGACGTCGTCAGCGACGCCCTGCAGGTGAGGCAATGCGTCTGACAGCCAGAGCCCTGACTCGCCGTGCTGCTGGAAGGTTCGCGGAGTTCCCATCAGCTTGGGAACCCCGGAGGTGAATGCAAACGTCTTCCCTTTCAGAAACTGGTCAGGGCAGTCCTGGCCGTCGCGTTTCACGAGTTCTGGTTTGTAGTCATACATGTCCAGATGCGGAGGTGAACCTGTCAGATGAAGATAGATGACCCGTTTCGCCCGACCGGGGAATTGTCCCTGTTTCGCAGCCAGAGGATTCACGACGTCCTTCGCGGCATGACCATCACGAGCCAGAAGAGTGGTCAGAGCCATTCCCCCGAGACCGCAGGCCGAATGCTTCAGAAAGTTTCGACGGGTCTGGAACTGCAGTGACTGAAGAATTGGATTCATCTCAATCCCTAATGCCTTGATGGTGAACTGGCGTCAGCCGTCAGCAATCGCTTAACGCTTCATGAACAGTTCATCCAGATTCAGCACGATATTTGAAACCACGGTCCAGGAGGCCGCGTCGACAGGATCCATTTTGTCCGGCAATGGTCCGAGGGGTTCGGTCGCCATTTTTTGAGCCTGCTCAGGTGCACTGGCAAAGCGACTGTGGGCCTGATCATGCAGTTGGACAAGTCGATTCACTTCAGCCTGCGATGGGGATCTTGAAAGAGTGAGCTGGAAGAGATAACGGGCACGGGATTCAGTGGACGTGCCTCCCTCGCGCAGGACGCGGCGGGCGAGTGCCTGGGCCGCCTCGACATAGACCGGGTCATTGAGAGTGACGAGTGCCTGTAATGGCGTGTTCGTCCTTCCCCGACGAACGGTGCAGACTTCCCGGTTGGGAGCATCAAAGGTTGCCATTGAAGGATAGGGGTTCGAGCGCCGCCATGACGTGTAGAGTGCCCGGCGGTAGCGATCTTCCCCTTCGCTCGTCTTCCAGTCGATCTTTCCACCGAATGCGGCGGATAACCCGCTGACTGGTTGAAGTGGTTTAACGGGCGGGCCGTACATCTTCGGACTGAGTAATCCAGAGATGGCCATCGCCTGATCGCGGATCATCTCGGCGGTCAGTCGGAAACGGGGACCGCGGGCGAGCAATCGATTCTCCGGGTCCTCTTCATACTGCTCAGCAGTGACCTGTGACGACTGGCGATAAGTCGCCGAGGTGACCAGCAGTTTCAGAAAAGCTTTGGTGTCCCAGTTCAGTCGGACAAGTTCCGTGGCGAGCCAGTCGAGAAGCTCAGGATGGCTGGGCAGATCACCTTGCGTTCCAAAGTCTTCACTGGTAGCGACCAGACCGATTCCAAAAATTTGCTCCCAGTATCTGTTCGCTGTGACACGTGCGGTCAGCGGATTCTCTGGATCCACGAGCCAGTGAGCCAGGCTCAGTCGATTCACCGGGCCAGTCGATGAAAGGGGATGAAAGATTGCCGGGGTGCCGGGGAGACTCGACTCGCCGAGATTCTGATAATTCCCGCGAATCTGGATCCGTGTGATCCGTTGCTGGTCGACAGGGAGTTCTTCACAGACTGGAACCGTGACGGGTCTGATGGCGTCGAGCTGCGCCTGCACGCTGGCCACTTTCTTTCGCTGTGGTTCGAGAAGTTTTGACTCGCGACGGAACTCGTTATCGACCAGCTTTTGCTGGGCGGGCGTCCGCTGTGAGCGTTCGATCGAGAGAACGTCATGAACGTCTCTGGGGAGTTTTCCCCAAGTCAATGCGAGCGGATCTTCCGTGACACGGACGCGAAACCGCCCAAGGGTATGGTTCGGGGATTCAAACTGCTGTCCGATCGTCAGACTCAATGTCTGGGGTTCCTCAACCGAAAGGACCTTCGCAGGGTGGAGCGTGAGGAAATTCGATTTGCCGATTTCACCGCCGACGGCCCAGCCATTCTTTCTGGGATTCTTGTTCTTGAGCACGACGTCTGCATTAAATCCGGCCTGTGAATAACTGGCGAACGCTTGTGTGAATTCAGCGGGGATCGTTGAATCTGGTTTCAGCGACAGACTGGGTGAAGGAGCCGAGGCAACTCTGCGCTTCCAGATGGACTCACGCCTTTCGCCCAGGATTTCGATTTCAAAATCTGCCAGTCGACTACCGGTTCCTCCGTCAGTGCGATTCCAGAGAGTGACATGATCGATGACCTGCTGACTCTTCAGATCAACTTCCCACCAGGGATTGTTCTCTGGATTGGTGTGCGTGACCGAATTGGATGTGAAGTAATCTCCATCTGTCACGCCGTCGATGGCGAGTTGAGCCGGCCCGTCATAGGCGGTGCTGGACTGAGTGGCTGTTCCGCTCAGAGCCAGATTCTTCTCTCCCTGCATGACCTGCACTTCCGCGAGAGAGAGCATACGCCCTCTACCGGGCAGTTGGATGCGGACGTATCGCCCGACGATTGGTGCTGGATGATTGGGAGTCCGTTGGCCGCTGATTTGTGAGATTACAAAGTTGCCATCTGCGTGACCGGGGCCATTCCCGGGGAGCTGCGGATCCGGCAGGACTTCCAGTTGAACGGCACTGAAGTTTCCTTTCGGCAACTGAAAGTCCAAAGTGTAGACGTCGCTTGGAGCTCCTGCGTCCGCGCGAATCGCATCGTCTTCAATAGTCAGATTACGACCACTGGCTGCGGAGACCTGAAGGGGTTCAAGTGACATCCAATTCACTTCGCGGGGAAGATCGCGTTCCCATTCCAGCTGTGCAGTCTTGAGAGCCGGCGTCTCTTGCTGAAGCTCGCGTTCCGCCTGTGCGAGATCATTCTCAAGTGACTGCCGCTGCTTGATCTGTTCTGGAGTGAAGTAAGAAAAGAGAGGTGACTCGTCCCGTTTATCGGCGTCTTTTGTGTTGTTGAAGATCGCGAAGATCTCAAAGTATTCAGCCTGCGTGATGGGATCGAATTTATGAGTATGGCACTGAGCACAGGCCATCGTCGTGGCCATCCAGACGGAGAATGTGGTGTTCACCCTGTCGACGACAGCGACATTCCGAAATTCTTCATCGTTCGTACCGCCTTCGTTATTCGTCATCGTGTTGCGATGGAAGGCCGTTGCGATGAGCTGATCAGGTGTGGAATTGGGAAGCAGGTCGCCTGCAATCTGTTCGATCGTGAACTGATCGAACGGCTTGTTCTCATTGAAGCTGCGGATGACATAATCACGATAAAGCCAGATCGTTCGTTCAGGGTCGTCGGCGTACCCTGCGGAGTCGGCATACCGGGCGAGATCGAGCCAATAGTGAGCCCAATGTTCTCCGAATGTTGGCTTCTGCAGAAGGCGATCGACATAGCGTTCATAAGCATCAGGGTGGGGATCGTCGCGGTAGGCCTGCACTTCCTCCAGTGTGGGGGGAAGGCCTGTGAGATCCAGGCTGACCCGTCGCGCAAGCGTGTTTCTGTCTGCTTCGGGATTCGGAGTTTTCTGAAGTCCTTCGAGTTTCTGAAGGACGAATCGATCAATGGGGTTCCGCGCCCAGGCTTCGTTCTGCACCGTCGGAAGGGACGGAGTTGTCGGTTTGGTATAGCTCCAGTGTTGTGAATAGGAAGCACCCTCCTGAATCCAGCGGCGCAGCAGATCAATCTCCGTAGGCGTCAGCGGCTTGCCCGCCGATGGGGGCGGCATGACCTCGTCGGGATCGGCACTGCTTACTCGCGCGAGAAGAGAACTTCGATCAGGATGCCCGGGAGAGATGGCGGAATATCCGCCCAGATCGAGAGTGGCCCCGGCCGCGGTATCAAGTCGTAGGCCCTCAGGCCCGCCTTTTCTTTCTGCTTCATCTGGCCCGTGGCATTTAATGCATTTACTGAAGAGGATCGGGCGGATGTCTCGATTGTAGTCGATCAACGCATCCGCAGCAGCAACGGTATTCATCGTAATCACGATGAGCAGGCTGCGGACACCAGTGATCAAGCAGGCTTGAGAATTCTGCATGAGACTCTCTTCGCGGTGGCACAGTAAACAGGCGGGACGGGTCAGTGGGGCCACTTATCGAACGCGGGCGATCCATACTAACATCCCCTGTGTCCAAACACATGCAGAGTTTCCCTGAGCCCGCCCGAGAATCCGGCAGGAAGAGTGTGGAAGGGATTGGCACAAGAACGAAAAAGGACGGTTGCGAACCAACGTTCGGAACCGTCCTGTGTGGACCATCAGAATTAGGGTCGCTGCGGGTTATGCAGCACGGCGGCGGGTTTCAAACTTGAGCAGATCGGCTTCTTCCTGCTGCTGTTCTTTCACGCCTTCGATAAAGGCTTCAAAGACCTGCATGTCGAGAGCGGAGGCCGATTCACTTTCTGGGTGGAACTGCACGCCCAGGCACCACCAGTTTTCAACAGCGGATTCATAAGCTTCGATCACGCCGTCCATCGAAGTTGCACTGACGCGGAAGACTGGAGCCAGCATATCGACGGCCATATGGTGATCGCTGTTCACACGGATTTCGCCTGGCCCATAGACGGTGTCCATCTTGGTGCCAGGAACGATCTCAATGACGTGCCGCAGGCAGTTTTCCACTGGATCGCGGTGGCACAGTGATTTCAGCACGTCTTCAGCAACATGCTGGAACAGGCTTCCGCCGCAGATGACGTTGAGTGTCTGCATTCCTGACCCGATGGCGAGAGTCGGGATCTTCATTTCGTACGCCATCTTGGCGAGTCGACGATCGAAGTCTTCCCGGCGCGGTGGCATCGGACGGGTAATCGGATGCTTGTCAAAGCCAAGTCGAATCGGATCCAGATCGAGTTTGCAACCAGTCAGAACCAGCCCATCTACCTTTTCCAGCACTTTCTGCAGGTCTTCGTCTTCGGCGAGCGGCGAGAGCATGACGGGGATTCCGCCGCAGGAGGCCACTGAGTCGTAATAGCCGGTGTGCATCCAGGAGAAGGCAAATGTGTCACCCTTTGCCGGACGGAAATCTGCATTGATGGCAATGATGGGCTTCGAGTTCATGCATTCTTCCTTGTAACAACGAACTGATGGTTCACAGGACCGAGATCGAAATCAGGTCAGGCTGATTCGCCGTGGCGAACTGCGATACCAAGACTGGAAGAATGTGAAGCACAACTATCGATGAACGGCAAAGTTCCGCGTTCGGTCAACAGTGCATCAAGAGAAGAATGAGCTGATTTCAGCCGGGCCGGGCAGAGAGTCCCCGGCATTGTTCGGCAGCACCCGCATCGGATTCCATTCCTGAATTGCGTGGATCGTATTCTTGAGTTCTGGCAGATGCTGAAGTCTTCGACAGGAATTCCTCAGCCTGACCGGACGACCTGCGTCGCATTCTTGCTGGCAAAGTCGTCACGTTCAGCAGAATCTACCGGTTTTTGAGGCGTTGTAAAGAACTTCAGTGATTTTGTGTTTAAATTGATCTTTTTGTCAAAACGACACCCAATATCTGGTGGTTACTTTGAACCGTTCTCTTTCGTGCGTTTGTAGAGTTCTCGGAAGCTCTCTTGCGGCGCTGGGGGTAAATCCCTTTGGCGACCCCAGGGATTCAATGGGCTGTAAATCGCCCATCGAGGAAGCCAGCGTAACGCAGTGCGGCCGACTTTCCCGGAGAGGGAATACAACCATTCTCGCTTGAGAACGAAGCCGCCGACCTTCATGCCGACTTTCTTGACTGGTGACAGAAGTCCTTTTGAAGCCACACGTTCCCGGAAGATGAACAGCTGCTCATGCAAATTGATTTTCACCGGACAGACGTCTGTGCAGCTGCCGCAGAGTGAGCAGGCATACGGGAGCGACTCGTACTTCTCGATGTTGCTGGCAGGCCCGAGAATCGACCCGATGGGGCCTGGCACTGTCGCGTTGTAGCTGTGTCCCCCGGTGCGGCGGTAGACAGGGCAGGTGTTCATGCAGGCGCCGCAGCGGATGCAGTTCAGTGACCTGCGGAAGTCGTCATTGCCCAGCAACTTACTGCGGCCGTTGTCGACCATCACGATGTGCAGTTCAGAATCGGCATCGCGCGGGCCATGGAAGTGCGACGAGTAGGTTGTGATCGGCTGACCGGTCGCAGATCGGGCCAGAAGTCGCAGGAAATACCCAAGATCCTTTGTCCGCGGAATCAGCTTTTCGATTCCCATGCTGGCGATGTGGAGTTTCGGCAGAGAGACCCCGAGATCGGCATTGCCTTCATTGGTGCAGACGACGAGACCGCCTGTTTCGGCAATAGCGAAGTTCACCCCTGTCAGGCCAGCATCAGCAGCGAGGAACCGCTGTCTCAGTTCCTGTCGGGCGGCCTCGGCGAGGTATTGTGGATCGGTCGCTCCCTTTTGAGTGCCGATCTTCTCGTGGAACAGTTCCCCGATCTCTTCGCGTTTTGTGTGAATGGCAGGCATCACAATGTGACTGGGCGGCTCTTTCCGCAGCTGCACGATCCATTCGCCCAGGTCGGTGTCGACAACTTCGATATCGTGAGCTTCGAGGAAGGGGTTGAGATGGCACTCTTCTGTCAGCATCGATTTGCTTTTCACCAGCTTCTTTACGTGATGCTGCTGCAGAATCTTTAATACGATGCGATTGTGTTCATCTGCATCTTTCGCCCAGTGAACGATCGCCCCACGAGCAATTGCATTCCGCTCGAACTGCTCCAGCAGATCGGCAAGATGAGACATCGTATATTGCTTGATCCGGGAGGCGCGATCCCTCAGTTCTTCCCACTCCGGGAGTGTTGCGGCCGCTTTGTCTCGCTTCGATCGGACAAACCACAACGACTGATCATGCCAGTGGGCGCGGTCCAGATTCTTAATGAACCGTGCAGCCTGAACGGGATGAGATGTCGCGGAAGACATGGGCGTCTTTGCAAAGAAGGAACGGGGCCAGATTCTCAGGGACGACGATGTGTCGTTTCTATTCTACGAAAAACGGTCGGCAAGGGCATCACCCCGCCGACCGTCTTGTCAGTCATTCGTCTCTGTCGGCATCACTGCCGAGGCGAGAATTACTTCTCAACGACGGTCGCCTTCTTGATGTAGTCGAGTTCTGGGAAGCTCTTTGTCAGATAGGCATTGCCTTCGAACTGGATGCGGCCCTGATCCGGTCCGCGTCCGCGTGGAGCGCCTTCCCCGTAGCCCTTGTACAGCGAGTCAACGACGTCCATGCCCTCAACGACTTTCCCGAACGGGGGGAAGCCCTGATTGTCGAGGAAAGAGTTGTCACCGAAGTTGATGAAGACCTGGCTGGTCCGGGTGTTTGGTCCGGCCATTGCGAAGGTGATGTACCCACGCTGGTTTGACTGAACCTTTGGATCGTCTTTGATCTTCTTTTCACGCCATTCGGCAGCGACCTTTGGGTCGCCGGGGATTCCGAACTGCACCATAAAGCCATCAACAACGCGGAAGAATCGGGCGTCGTTATAGACACCAGCTTCGACGGCCTTCTTGAACTGAGCAGCTCCGAGAGGAGCCCATTCCGGATGGACTTCAACAGTGAAGTCCCCTTTGGAGGTTTCGAATTTCACTTGATACACAGCCAGACTCTCCGCAGGGGAACCAGGTTTTTCCGTTTGAAGCGCCACTTGGGTGACGGGAAGGTTGGACTCCTTCTGACCTTCAACGGGTGCGTCCGCGACACATGCAGACGCGGTACACAGAATAAACAGAGACGCAATGTTGAACATTCTCATAGATCGAACCATCCTCTTGCTGATGCAATTCCATTGGCCAAGTCCGCGGCAGCAGGTTTCAGAAAAAGGGTTTCTGAAACAACCAGAACTGCAGAGGACGCCGAACTCTTTTTCCAAGTTAAGTCACGCCCTGCAATCAAAGCAATGATTGAGACGGCTGGAAATCGGATCACATCAGGAATGAGCGGCCCCGGACCATTCGTTGTCACGGAAAGCGGAGCCGCTGCGTTTGTTTTATCACGTCTTGCGCAGCGTGACAGAGAAGATCCTCTGTGCCATTGCAATTCAGACGGATCCTACAGCAGCCTGAGGTCTCTCTGCCGCCATCTGTCTGAAGGGGAAACACAACGCATCCCCATCTTGGAAGTTCGACTAGAAGATCCCCAGCTGATCGCGGGCTTCTTCCGTCATGCGTTCCGGCGTCCAGGGAGGCGACATCACCAGACGGATGTCGGTAGCGGAAACTCCGGGAACCTGTTCCAGAGCATTCTTCGCCTGCTGAATGATCTGCGGCCCTGCCGGGCAGGAAGGACTGGTCAGGGTCATGTTGACCTTCACCTTGCCGTCTTCTTCCTGATCAACATCGTAGATCAGACCGAGGTCAACGATATTGACCATCAGTTCCGGGTCAATGACCTGTTTCAGAGCGTCGAGCAGTTCCACTTCACTTGCCACAGCGTACTCCAGCGCATCACCAATTGTCAGATGTTTCTCTGCCAATTGTAGGGCACGGGGACAGCTCGTGAAGCGAGTTGCGGAGGAAATCCGGACTTGCCGGATTCCTGGCGGCTGAGTGGTGGATCGATCGTGAAGTTCGCTCTGCGAATGCTCAAAGAAAATGGCCTAGTAGCGGAATCCGATGCGGGCCATGAAGCCGTCACCGATGCGGAAGTTCTCTCCAATCCGCTCGTATTCCACTTTACGGTCGAAGATGTACCCGGCTTCTGCGAAGCTGGTGAGCCAGCCTGTTTCCCATTTGAGACCCCCGGCGACTCGCCAATCGGCCATCTGCATCCGAGTTTCTCGCTCAAAGGTTTTCGGTTTCACTTCATAGGCTTCGACGTGGTATTCGGCACCGACATACATCCAGGTCGGAACGCCCATCGGGGTTCCCAGGAATACGCTGATTCGCGGCTTCGGGAAGATCAGTCGGAATTCCCAGATGTCGTTGGGCGTCCAGATTGCTCCGGCATAAGGGAGGATGATGCTGTCGACCCGATCCCAGTAGAGGACCCCCATTGCCAGTGTCCATTTCGGATTCAAGGTCCAGAATGCGACCGCGTGTGCATCGTAAAGAATGGCGTCGGTGTTCAGACCTGCGCGGAAGTCTGAGGCGATCGACGGGTCGAAACCTGCTTCCAGCGTCCATCCATTGACAGTCGGAGTACGCAACAGCATGTCGAGCCCGAACCGATAAGCACCGCCGGGAAGGTCAGTGTCGCCGAGAGCGTCACCGGGGCCTTGCCAAGAGCGATAGCTGAACTGAGGTCCGAGACTCCACGTCCAGTTCCCCAGTGGTTTGGTGTGGATCATCTGCCAGTCGATGCCCATCTGCTCGAAGCCGCCACTCGCAGGGGCACTGGTGTGTTCCCGCGGCATATAAGTGACGTCGAAGCGATTGGACCATCCATAACGAACAGGCTGCGGGCCGTTAATCCCCCGCATGTAATACCCGCCGGGTGCCTGCATGGCGTTGGGGTCATAATAACCACCGCCAGCGAATGGATCCTGAATCGGAGCCGGGTAGCTCGGAACTCCCGGATTCATGTACGGCGTGCCCTGCTGGTACGGCTGCATCGTTCCCAGTGGCTGCTGAACCGGAATGGCCGGTGTGGAGTAGCCAACGGGGGCAACTCCGGGTTCCCCTCCAAAGTATGGCGATCCGACGACACCGGGGCTCTGGGCACGGACGACCCAGGCCGACTCGTCTGCAGCGTCGATCTCGAACGGTGACGCGGGTTCTTCAAGCCAGGAGGCGGGAAGAACA
This sequence comes from Planctomycetota bacterium, assembly GCA_023417655.1. Classification (GTDB taxonomy): domain Bacteria; phylum Planctomycetota; class Planctomycetia; order Planctomycetales; family Planctomycetaceae; genus Planctomicrobium. The sequence continues at coordinate 9,654 of JAEZFD010000073.1, forward strand.
GCGGCAATGAGAAAGAAGAAGGATGTCGACACGATGACACCTTGGGGATCAGGAGGGGAGAACGCGAGAAGGGAAGCCAGGCCGGAAGGGGCCTGGCGGCGGGATTCTTGGTGAATTCGCGAAATGCGTCAAGATCGACTCAAGTGGCGGTCCGCTTTGACCGACTCGCCCTCGTTTGAACAGTATCTTTTTGCCGCAGTGGCCGCTCAAGACCAGTGAAATATCAGGGATTTCCTAAGTTCACACACGATGAGAAAAGGGGTGTGCACGCGAAATTCAAGTGTGACTGAGAGGAGGTCGGACACTTCCTGAAGGAAAATTTGGCAGGAGAAAGTCCAAATTCAGGAGATCCCTGAGGCCGAGGTGATCGAGCATCCTGCGGCTGTCGGGCGTCACTGGTCGTGGGGGCAATAAAAAAACGCCACGGTGCAGGGCACTGTGGCGTTCATCGAATCTGTCATCGACTTCAAAGTGACGGAGTTGGCTGCGGAACAGCAGCTCAGTGGGGCATCCGCTTGGTTTGAGTCTTCGCTGTGAAGCGATTTATAATCGGCTTCTCGTCTTACCGAGCCGCGACGCGACGCTTCTGCGGACGTCCGCCACGAGCTTCGCCTCCGCCAGCGCCCGGACCGCCAGAGCGATTCGAGCCGCCGTTGCGGCTTGGTCCACCGGGACGGCCTGGGCCGCCGCCTGGACGACGTGCACCGCCACCGCCGCCAGAACGCTGGCCGAATGGTGAACGGGAACGATTGCCGCCGTAACGACGATCTCCGCCGCCGCCGCCGCCGCCGCCGCCGCCGCTTCCACCGCCGCCACGTGGGTTGCGATCCGGGAAGTCTTCGTGAACAGGCAGCTGCTGACGAATCAGACGTTCGATGGCACGCAGTTGCCCGCGTTCACTGCCGTCACAGAGTGTCAGGGCGATGCCGCTGGCGCCTGCACGGCCGGTGCGGCCGATACGATGGACATAGGATTCTGCGTCGACTGGCAGGTCATAGTTGATGACGTGAGTCACTCCGTCCACGTCCAGTCCTCGGGCTGCCAAGTCGGTGGCCACAAGAACGTTCAGGCGTGGAGAGCGGAATCGCTCGAGAGTACGGGTACGGGCACTCTGCGATTTGTTGCCGTGAATTGCGTCCGCTTTGAAACCGCTGTCGCCGAGTTGCTTGGCCAGCTTGTCTGCACCGCGTTTGGTTCGGGTGAAGATGATGGCCTTGCCGACTTCCGGCTTCTGCAGGATCTGATCCAGCAGTGGGCCTTTTTCGGAATTGGCGACGTGCAGGACCTGCTGTTCAATCCGCTCGACGGTCGTCGACTGAGGAGCGACTTCGACCTTCACGGGATTCTGCAGCAGGCTGGAAGCGAGGCTGGAGATTGAACCGGGGAGTGTCGCAGTGAAGAACAGGGAGTGGCGCTCTTCAGGCAGCTTCGAGATGATGCGTTTCAGGTCTGGCATGAATCCCATGTCGAGCATCCGGTCGGCTTCGTCGAGGACGAAAACTTCGAGACGATCGAGATAGATGTGTCCCTGATTCATCAGGTCGAGCAGACGTCCTGGCGTTGCCACCAGAATGTGAACACCGCGGTTCAGTGCCTGAACCTGACGGCCTTGTCCGACACCACCGAAAACGCAGGTTGTGCGGAGCTTGAGGAATTCGCCGTAATCGAGAAAGCTTTCACCAATCTGTGAAGCGAGTTCCCGGGTGGGGGCGAGGATCAGTGCGCGGGGAGCCTTAGGAACAGCGCGCTGTGGCTTGCTTCCCAGGTGATGCAAAATGGGCAGGGCGAATGCAGCCGTTTTGCCGGTTCCGGTCTGGGCACAGCCCAGTAAGTCTTTACCTTCCAGCAGGTGCGGGATGGTCTGGGCCTGAATCGGCGTCGGAGTGGTGTAACCGAGCTTGGTCAGGGCTTCGTGAATTTCCGGGAGCAGTGGCAGATCGGAGAACGAAATCGAGTTCAATGCAAAACCTTCAGGGGCTCAATGCGGATTGTCCAGGATTCCGCCTAGGAATCCGAATAGAACGCTCCGCCTACAGGAATGCCGCTGGTTGCGTGCGACGCAATTGCGGTGGGCCAGGTGAACATGACTGTCGCGCAGTTGCCCAGCCCGGGTCGGTGCGAACAGGAGAATAACTGCGTCAAAACCGCCGTTCGGGACGTAACGCGATCACCGGATGGTGTGTCGGTTCGTATCGCTGGCGCTCTGAGAGTTGTTCTCGGATGGGCCGCAAAGCTGGTCTGGCCAGATTTACAACAGGAGTTGAGAGACAGCAGGGACGGCGCAGTCCTGGACTGACCGAATGAGGTCAGGTCGAAACCTGCGGGAGTCTGCTCCTGATCAATGTCTCTCAGGCGTTGCGCAGAAGCGATCGATTTGACCGATCCTGCAACTTGCGGCTGGGGCCGTTTCACGGCAAGAAGCGGCTTGCTACATCAGTCAGCAACAGCCAATCCAACCGGGTCGAGGCCATCACGGTGTTAACACATGTTCAGTGAAAACATCCGTATCAGGTCTGCGAAGTGTAAGCGAATCGAAACGTTACGGCAAGGGGGCAAACTGCCATTTGTTGAAGCTCCATTGTTGAAGTACTCGCAATCGGCGGATTTTGAACAGACTACTGATTTCCTCCGCACCGTCCTCCCATCTGTTCCCATTCTTTGCGAACCCGATTCAAGCCGACCGAGCAGAGTTCGAATTCGCGACTGAGCCGCAATAGCACCGAGGAGTCCGGGGAGGAGTCTGCCGGGGGAAGTTTGCTCGCCAGAAAATACGAGCGTTTTCCCTGTTCGCAGTAGTCGATCATGGAGTCTTTGCGGTCGAGGCCTTTCAGGTGTTTGAGTGCCTCGGGGTAAACCCCTGTCCAGAAGAGCGTGAAGTCACCGATGTGCCGATGAAACTCTCGTTTTGGTTGCTCCTGGCACTCTTCAGCAGCCATCAGCATGTCGGCGACTTCTTCCAGTCGTCGCCCCATGATGTCCCTAAGCTTGAAAATCGCATCGATCTTGATGAATCGGACTAACAGGCCGGACAGATAATCGGTCAAGGGCGGGTCGGCGACGCCCAGTTCGACCTGAAAGGTCTGTTCAGTGAGAGCGGTGAAGAGTTGCTTCAGCTGATCGGGGCTGGTGAGAACCTGAGGCATAGCCAATCTCCTTTGCAGGGCGTGGCAGATATCAGAGGCCCGTCAGGGGGCATTTCTCAGTTTGGCGCAATGCGGCGGGAATGGCCTGGACACTCCCCCCATGGCTTCGTTGCGTTCAGGGTAGCGGCATACGGGGAGCCAGTTGCTTCCAAGGATGGTCAGTTCGCAATGCGATCCATGAAAAACCGATGACGGACAGATCCTCAATGATTATTCATGGTGATGCCAATCAAGCGCGGCTGGTGGGTATCACATTTTTCGTTTCAGGGGAATGTCAGACCAGATGTTGCGTGGTGGATCAGCCAATTTTGCCGGAACGCCCCCGAAGTCAGGTCTGACTGGAGGACGCCGGGAGTGTGCGCAAGTCGATGTACTCCCCGCTGGCTGTCGATTCCGGAAGTCGCATCAGCCCATCGAGCATCTGCCGTGCATAGTCATCGCCGCTGGGCATGTCAGCGGTCCCTTGTTTCGCCCGAAGTTTTTCGAGCGAAGGAAATCTCGGATCGAGCGGAAGCGATCGGAGCTGCACCTGCATGTCCGTGTCGACTGTGCCGGGCGCAACAGCATTGAAATGGGTTTCTGGATATTCCTGTGCGACAAGCCGGGTGAACGCATTCAGAGCCGCTTTCGAGATGGCATAACCGCCCCAGCCACGTTGTAGATGAATGGCTGCGGAGGAAGAAATCAGGGTGACCTGACGGATCGTGATCCCCATTGCGAATAGCGTGTCGAGGATCGTCTTGTTGCTCCACACGTTGATCTGCATCATCCGCTGGAGTTCTGTGACCGATTGAGTGGTCAGATCTCCAAACTGTCCGAGCACGGCGGCATTCAGAATCACCAGATCCAGATGAGCTGCTCCTTCGAGAAGGCGACGAATTGCTGGGGCGATTGCGGAGTCATCACCGAGATCGCACGGCTCAAATCGGAATTCTGGCGACTTTTGGAAGGGCGGTTGACGTCGGCTCAGGCCATAGACTCGACAGCCTGTCTTCAGGCATTCACGTGTAAGCCCGAGTCCGATTCCAGCGCTGACCCCGGTGATCAGGATTGATCTTGGTGCTGTGGGAATCTGGGGCGAAGTCATTGGCACCATGATCCGGTCCTTCTATGCTGGCCGCGCCGGGGGCTGACCATTCCGGCGATGTGGGCTCTACTGGAATGATGTGTCTGAACTGGTGATGATCTCGTATGGCG
>JAEZFD010000004.1 GCA_023417655.1 Planctomycetota bacterium
CATCAGCACAAGAATGCCTGGAGAGGAAAGGACCGCGTCATCATGATCGGCCCTCGAGCTCAGAACCTGTTGCTCCCATTTATCTGCGGTGCTCGGACCGGTCAGTTTCTCTTTCGGAACAGCGAGAAGTCCGAGAATCCCTATACCCTGACAGGCTACAGCAGTTCAATCGAGAAGGCCTGTAAAGCTGCACAAGTCCCGAAGTGGTCACCTGGCCGGCTCAGGCATTCGGCTGCTACGGCAATCAACGCGATGTTCGGAGATATTGACGCAAGCCGTGTTGTCCTTGGTCACTCTGAGAAGTCTACCACTGAGATCTATGCTGAGCGAGATCTGCAGAAGGCAGCCGAGATCGCAAAGGTGATCGGTTGATAAGTAGTGAAGAAGAATCCAAGAAAACCTGTGTGGTCAATCTCTTCGATCTATTGACGTGACACGTGAGGTTGTGTCACGATAAGCGGTAACAAATTAAACTTCGCCCACGGCGGATCGCAAACAAAAGCGGACCGCCGTTTTTTGCGTTTGCGATCCTCCTCTTTAAGGATGCAAGCGATGAATTGGGTACTTTCGCCCCCTCCTCGACTCACGGCCTCCACACCAGAATTAGTGCCGTTAATTCCGCTTCTGAGTCGGCTTCCCACTGGTCTGCCGTCTCCTCATACGCGCTGGCGCTGGATTCGGAAGGGGGTGAGCGGCGTTCGATTGCCTGCAGTCCTCATCGCTGACAGATGGTACTCAACTCAAGAGGCTGTCGACTGGTTTATCGCTGCAAGAACGCAGCGTGCCCTCGATGACGCTCTGCCCGAGGAAATGAGCGATGTGTCCGTTGACGAGCTCGCTGCAGTCGGGCTTTGATCCTCAACAAAAAAGCGAGCCGCTCAGTTCGCGCTGGCGGCTCGCATACATCAGATTGGCAAAGTCATGATAGCAAACGCGTATTCTGGCAACAATACATTAAGTCATGAGAATATTTGTCACGACAAAAAGTCGGCCGCAAAACACCTAAGTTTGTTCGACCGCCTGAACAAAATTTGGGAATAGTCACTTTCTCTGCAGCAGAAAACACTGCTTGTACGCATCGCACTCTATGCGGGAGACTCCGGCGAGTGCTTCGCCGCAGCGAAGACATTACAGCGAGACCTGAGCATCAGCAGAGCACGCCTTTACGAGCTGTTGAAGTCTGTGGCTCATCTCCTTCAGGCAGAGGTGCGAGATGGACTGTCATATCGAGCCATCCGATGGGAAGCGGAGTTTACCTCTGTCCAGCCGGCGAGACCCCGTGTGGCCCGCCAGACGTCCAGCGGGCTGGACGGGGGGAGTCTGGCCGGCAATGCGCCACAGTCCAGCCGAGTAGACGCGACACTTCATATAGAACGCTCAATTAATTCTCAAAAGAACACTCAGTTCTTCTCTGCTCCAGAATTCTTCGACGACGTGCGCCCTCTGTCGATGCCGATCGATCCCGAGATTGACTGGATCACCGTTGAGCATGAGTTCATGACGCAGTGGAACAAAACTGCCGGAGTGGCCATTCGCGGGAAGCCGGTCGTTCCGGGGAATCTGCAACGTGAGTTCAAGCGACTCTGGAGTGATCCCGAGTGGCGAGCCAACGCGATGAAGGCGATCGGAAAATTCCCGCTTCGAAACGGTGTGATCATCAGCCTCAAGAAATTCCTTGAAGAGTCCACCGTCGACGACATTCTCGGTGGCGTCCATGATTTCAGCACGGACAAGAAACATGAACCAGGACGAACATTCGGAAGAGAAAAGCCGCTGTCAGCATTCGAGCGACGAATGCTTGAAAATAGAGCGGAAGCCGAAGCTCTCAATTCAGACGCGCCGCCGCAACCTTCTCCGCAGAAAGTTCGAACTGTCCCAACTCCGTCTGAATCTGATCGTGAGCAGTCAGAACAGGAGTACTGGAGCGAAAGCCGTAAAGCGTTCCGTGACATGATCGAGAAACAGCGAAAAGGCAGGCAGATGAGCCTGCCGACTCCGACTGTGAGTGCGGGGTAGTCGCCGTTTTCCCACTATCAACATTCAAATGAGAGTTCTCAATGAGCGAAACAAAATCATATCAGATCACAGTTCCAGAGGGGACGTCACGCGATCTCCTCGTTGCTGCATGGCATGGATGCGAAACCACGCGATTCCAGGGTCCGGAAATGCGTCTGATCCAGAACGCCATCGAACGACACCTCGAGGGAAGAACGCTTCTGGCAACTGATCGGCACGACGTTGAGCTTCTGCGGGGGATGCGTCGCCGTGGCGTGTTTCAGGAGTTTGGAGACCGTTTCGAACTCGTTGCTGAGGAAATCCTGACGCCAACAGACAAGCCTACTCCCCTGACGGACCGCGTCATTCCGCGTGAAGGACACGCCGATGACCTGTTGCGATTCAGTGAGTATTTGCAGGGACGAGAGAATTTCACGGAGAGCGAGAAGTACTCGATCACCTGGATGCTGGGGCATCGCTGGAACGGCTTAAGTCCTGAGCCGCCTGGCGGCCCACTGATGGTTACTGCGTTGCAGAAAAAGGGAGTTCTGTCAGTGGAACAGAAGATCCCTCAATGGGGACTCACGGTGTACGAAATCAATTTTTCTGCGATCTGATTCCGAGGCCCTCGGAATGTGGTCAGTAAAGGGAGTTTCACAATGGTTTCAAGCTCAAAGAGGTTTCGGGAAGAGGTTTCCATGGCTGCGGGGCGTGTCGACCGCCAAGCAGGTGTGATTCGGGACTGCGCGTTGCTCGGAAGCCAGTCCGATAACGGCCGTGTGTATCTGGACGGTGCTCTTCAGCGAGCTGTTGTGCTCTATGAGAAATGCCCCGTTCGGCTTGACCACAAGCATGGCGAGAAACGGTCAATTCGGGACGATGTCGGTGTTCTGAAAGGCATTCGACTTTCGAACGGCAAGGTACGCGGGGACTTGCATCTGAACCTCTCTCACCCGCTCGCCTCGTTCGTTTTGGAGCGGGCTGAGAAGTTCCCGCACACGTTCGGATTCAGCCACGAGGCCGATGGCCTCGTGGAGGACGCCGGCGATGGACTTGAGCGAGTGACGGATCTGGTCTATGTGGAGTCAGTGGATCTGGTCGGCGTACCGGCGACGAACAAGTCGCTGTTTGAATCTCGAGATGATGAAAGGGGCCCGTTTGCCGTCGAAAGGCTCTTCAGAGACCACGGCTATGTGCCAACCTCGGAAGAACGGTCTGCATGTGCTCAATTGCCGCCGAAATTGCGTGACAGCTATGTCGACACACTGAAACAGAAAGCTGAACTCGACGCGGAAAACGCAGAGTTGGAGCGTCTTCGAGCCAAGTTCACCGGGCGAGAAACGCCGAACAGCCTCGTTGAAGCTCTCGGTACAAAGAAAGTAGACGTCGACTCCGAGAGATATCGGAAATTTGTTGAGGAACTCCACGGGAAAACAAAAGATCACTATCCAGTTCATGGCGACTACGAAGAGGCACTTGCTGAATTCAAACGCGGCTTAGCTCGCCGCCAATAATTCCAAAACACCAGGGGGGGGAACGGTGCTTTCTCCGCCGCGCTGGCCGCGATTCGTACCCGCGTCCAGTTCCCCCTTCCAATCATTTCAGACGAGACCGATGTCCAACATCCTGAAAGACCTGAAGGACTACATCGCCAACGATGATCGCGCAAAGCTGTTACGCCTCATCGAAGACGTTGAACGCGTGCAGCTGTTTCAAGACGACGGTGACTATGAGCGGCTCGAACCTCTCATCACGTTGTCGCGGGAATTGCATCGGGACGCGGCTGAGTTTACCGCTTTGTTGACGCGACTGTCGGACTATGTCCGGGCTCAATGTGAGCAGGTGATCCGTCGAGAGAAGGACCCGAATTCCTCAGGAAAGGGAGAGAACGGTGGCAATCCAACGACTCATTGAAATCAAACTGAAGGTCACTGCTGACGCAAAAGCGAAAGCAGAGATCGACAAACTCAAAAGCCTGATGGTTGGAGCAGCGGGCGAGAGCCAGAAGGCCTGGAGCGACAGCGCCACTGCCATCACGGAATCGTTCCAGCGGGAGGCCGACAGGCGGCGGAGCATCTTCGATAAAGGGTCCTCGGTTTCCGCAACCTCCTCGAAGATAGCGATCGATACTCTGGGGAAACAAGCCCCATCTTCCACGTCAGGTCAGTCGGTCACTGGTGGCAGCGGAGCGACATCTGCGGATAAACAGCAGGCCCAGGCTCAGAAGACGATCGATTCATTGGATCGACTCAGAAGCAAGGCTCTCGAAAAGGAGTACAACGAGCGGGAGAGGGCATCCGCTTCATTGGACCGGCAGAGAAGCAAGGCCCTTGAAAAGGAGATGAATGATCAGCAGCGTGCTGCGGATAAGCTGGTGACCGACCAGAAAAAAGCAATGGATTCACTTGATCGGCAACACAGCAAGGCGATTGAGAAGGAAATCCGGGACCAACAGAAGGCAGTGGAGTCCCTAGACCGACAACGGAGCAAGGCCTACGAGAAGGAACTGAACGACCAGAAAAAGGCAGCCGACAAGCTGCAGTCGGATCAGAAGAAGGCCATGGACTCACTCGATCGCCAGAGAAGTAAGGCCTACGAGAAAGAGCTAAATGATCAGAAAAAAGCCAACGACAAGAAGTTGATCGCTGAGCAAAAGGCGATCGAGGCTTTGGATAAACAGGCCAGCAAGGCCTATGAAAAAGATCTGAGAGATCAGCAGAGGGCAAATGACCGGCAGGTCAAAGAGCAGGAGAGAACACAGGAAAAACTCGTACGAGCCGTGGAATCCGCCCGCGATCGGCAGGTGACCGCCAACAAACAGGTTGCCAACGCCGCCCTGGGGATTCTCGATGGATCGATGGAAGCTGCCAAGGGGTTGGCCTATCTCGGCATGATCGGAGAGAAGGATGCTCAGAAGGTCCTGGACGGTCTGCTGTTGATCGACGGTGGCTTCAAGACTCTCCGGGGCGGCGTTGGAACTTTCCTGGCAATTCGGGATGCCATCGAGGGGTCAAGGAAGGCCGCTCTGGCTCACGCTGCTGTCAATGAGATCTTGGCAGCATCCCAGGCGAAGAACGCTGCCGGGGGGGCCGTCGGCAGTGTTGTAGCCGGAGGGGTCGGCCAGAGGGTCGCAGCTACTGCCGGGGGGCGCGCCGTCGGTTCAGTGGCAGGAGGTGCGATCGCTGGCGCCGCAGGCGGGGCCGGTGCAGTAGGCGCCGGTATGGGGCTAAAGACCGTGGGGGCCAATGCAACGGCGCTGTTGAAGCCGATCGCGGGATTTGCCGGAGCGGCTGCTGGTTTGTCTGAAGTGCTTCAAGCGGGGCGCAGGTTCATGGGGGAGAACACCAAAACGACCGAGACCTGGACCGCGCGACTCATTGGGCTTGGAAGAAGTGCCAATGCGGCCGATCGTGCGACGGAATCAAACATCGTTGCACTTTGGACATGGCGAAAAGCTGCCGCGGAGTCTGCCAAGTCGACCGAGAATCTGACGAAAGTTGAAAAGGATCGCCAGAAACGCCTACAGCAGACCGAAGAGCGAGACCAGCGGATCACAGCTGTTGCTGGTTTTCAGACAGCGGCTCGCGATCGGAGAGAAGAGGATCGACTTTCCATCTCGGAAGCCAAATACGATCCCCGCAGAACAGCTCTGACGGACGCTCGGGACGCCCGCGCGAGGGCCGGTGAACTCGCTTACGACGCGGAAAATGAACGGACGGCCGCGGAGCGACGTGCAGCAGATCGAAAGCAGAGTGGTGCCTCCTTCAGTCACGCTGATGAGCTCCAGGCTGTGGAGCGTCTTTATCAGGCGAGAGAACGCCAGAAGCAGGCAGAGAAGGAAATCAATGCTGCTCTCCGGGAGCAGTTGAACACCCAGAAGCAGCAGACAGACGCTGTGCGATCGTCACTGGATGCAGCGAAAGATGCGGTTGCTGCTCAGAGGGATCAGACCAAGAGCCGTGTTGCCGAATTCGGAAAGCTGTCGGCCGGCGAGCAAACCAGGATTGTCGGGATCGCTGACAAGCACAAACGGGGAGAAGAACTGACCCGGGCTGAGGTCGACACGCTCGACCAGTACGGAATGGGGAAGGGGATCGTTCAGGATTACTACCAGCAGAAGGGTGAGAAAGCCGGTGGTCAGGACGCCTTGACTTCCCTTGGCGACCGGGACGCCGAGATGGAAGCGATGGGAGAAGTCTCCCGACTCGAGGCAAAGCTGGAAGGGTCTAAACGGGAAGAGCAGCAAACCGCTCGAGAAATCAGGGAGTCCGCCGAGGCGATTAAGCGTTTAGTGGAGAGCGCCACTGAAGCGTTCCGGACGATGCAGCAGTCCCAGGCGAGAGCACAGGGAATTGAACTGCCGGACGGAACTGAGGGAACTCCGGTCGGCGGAAATGTTGCTTTTGAGGTGGAGAACTCGGTCGAACGGCTGGGAAAGACCATCACAAGCTCGCTCGATCAGGTGAATGAGAATGTTCGGCGGGTCCAGGAACGCATTGCAGCAAGCCAAATTTCCTGAATCGTGATGTGTCGCGCTGCAGGGACAGGCTGCTTTCGAAGGTGAATGCAGGTGTGCCGAGAACTGTAAAGCGTCTGACCGCATACGGAATTGCTCAATCCCATCTGAAAGGCCCCACATGACCAGCCCACGAGAGATTTTGGAGTTCGCACGGAACCTTGCGGCATCATCACCGCACTGGAAGGAGTTCCAGGATGCCATCTATGGAGAAATGGGGATCGCCAGTCGAGCCTTCCCGACGGAGGAGGAGATGCAGCAGCTTCGCGACACTCCGGAACACCAGGAGATCATGCGTCTCGCCGCCGGACTGAGGAGAATCAAGGGAGAACCGGAGAAAGTGAAGCATCGCCGGCTCAGTCAGCGCCGCAATGAGTTCGCATCGATCGGAGTCGTTCTCCCCGTGGAAGCAGACAATCATCTGCGAAAGGCTCGTCGGGAGGATGCCGACGCCCATCGGCAGAAGCAGCTGGGCCTGCTCAAGCTCCGGCAGACTGAACTGGTCACTGTCGTGGGCCAAGATCCCGGGATCTATGCACTGGCAACTTTGGGACAGCAGGTTTCGCAGGCCGTAGAGGCTCTTCAACGAAAGGAGACGGAGAAAGCCATCGCAACCCTGCGTGAGTTGCAGGACATGATCGACGCGAACCGCCAACGTTCTGTGGCCTGGGATGAACTGGATCGGATCCAGAGGAAGATCACCGAACTGGAAGGCTCGTGAGACGTCTGCCGAAGGACGACCCCTTAAGCGACCAATGACCCCATGAGCGGATCGGAATCCATGACAACGAAATCAGACAGGTGCGGAGCGAAAACTCGTCGGGGAGGGTCCTGCCAGGCTCCCCCGATGAAGAACGGCCGCTGTCGAGTTCATGGTGGGAAGTCGAGGCCTCCCGGTCCGGGACACCATGCCTACAAGCATGGACGGCAGAGCAAGCTGAAGATTCCTGAGCATCTGCAAGAACGAATCAAGGAGGAACTCGCGAACGAGCATCTGCTCAACCTCCGGGAAGACATCGCGACGATTCGTGTTCGCAGTACGGAAGTTCTCTCGCGGCTGGGAGAACTTGCAGATTTGGATTCTTTGGACGAGATGCTGCGTATCACGGGAGAGATCGAAACGGCCCTCGATTCAGACCGTTCGGACGAGGCTCGGGCCCGCATGAAATCTTTGAGGTCTTCTCTCGAGAAATGCCGGAACCACGAACATTCCTGGAGTCAGTTCGAACGGCTGACTGAACGTCGTCGCCGACTGGTGTCCACGGAACGCGATCAGTCGCTGAAAGCCGGCCAGCTCATCACAGTGAATCAGGCCATCCTGTTGATGGACCGACTCGTGTCAGTGGTTGTCGAACATGTGACTGATCCGCTGGCCATCGAGTCGATGCAACGCGAGTACGCCATGCTGGTCGGTCCGGCGGTGCAGCATTCGGCAACCTCCCTCGAGATGAGGAACTGATCAGATGCCGCGGTGTCCCCTTCCCTTCCATAGCGCAGACAACGGGTACGACCTGGTTTGTTCGGCGACGCTGCAGCGTCTGGAGATCCATCGACAGAGACTGTCTGGCGAATGGGCCCAACCGGATTCGTCTTCCTCAGAGACGATCACCATTCTGGAAGAAGCGAAACGTCATCCGAGTGGGTTCCGGAAAAACCTGTTCATCGAGTCCTCGGGTGAGATCGTCCGATTTGAATCGTGCCTGGACCCATGGCAGCGCGCAGACTTCGAAGCACTCGATGAGGCTTGGATGTCCTGTGCTCATGTGAGCAACCGCCGGCCACTGAAACGTCGCGGCTACCTGGAACGTCCCCGAGGCCACTCAAAGACCACCGATGTCGCGGTGATGGTGTTATGGGCACTGGTCGCCGCACCGGTGAAGATTGTGGGATATGCGGCGGCGGCCAGTGAAGAACAGGCGGAGCTGATTGTCCAGTCGGCGGAGCGGATTCAACGCGTCAATCCCTGGCTCTCAGGACTGATCAAAATCCAGTCGGGGAAGATTATCAACACGGAGACCGGGAGCACCTGCACTGTGGTCCCGGCCAAGGCGAACGTGATCTACGGCCAGGCTCCCAACTTCGTCATCGCGGACGAACTGACGCACTGGACTGACAGGTCCGTGTGGTCTGCCCTCTATTCCGGCACTGCGAAAGTCCCGACATCCATCGCTGTGGTGATTTCGAACGCCGGCTACGGAAAGGGAAGAAGCTGGCAATGGAAGGAGCGCGAGAAGATTCGCCAGGATCCGGCCTGGTACTTTGCATCGCTGAAGGGACCACAAGCCACATGGCTCTCGCAGGAAGACCTCGAAGAACAACGCCGCGTGCTGGAGGATGAGGAATACCAGCGGCTCTGGCTGAACCGCTGGTTGTCGGACACGAAAGGTGGCATCACGTTCAAGGAGGTGCAGGAGGCAACCACGCTTTCGGGACCTGCCACGAACACGTTGCATGGATGCGACTTCGTCATCGGGGGATTAGACGTCGGCATCAAGCATGACCGAACCTCCCTGGTCTGGATCGGCGGCAACTCGGAAAAACGGAAATTGAGGCTGCTCGGGCATCGAACTTGGCGACCTGCAGAGTTTCCAGGCGGGCGGGTGGATTTGGCCACCGTGGAGAACGCCATCATCGAGGATTACCAGCGTCTGGGCGTCAACGCTCTGTATGCCGATGACTGGCAGGCAATTTCCACCTTGCAGCGGTTGGGAGAACACTTCCGCTGCTTTGAGGTGAATTTCTCCAGCGCCCGAGTTCGCAAAGACATGGCCAGACTGTTCGAAGACGCCTTCAGATCCGGATGGATTGAACTCTTCTATGACGAGGTCCTTGAAGGAGATCTCTTGTCGATGGAGATCGTTCGCCACGAGCACAGCCGGACAAAAGTTCTGACAGCTGAACAAGATGAACAGGGCCATGCCGATTCAGGATTCGCTCTGGCAATCGCGATTCTCCGCGGGTGGGACTGGTTAGAAGCGTTGTCGAGGGGGGCGTATTCGGACTCACATGAGTTCTACCAGGTTGAGATTCTCTGAGAGTCAAGGATCCGCTCATGAAACACAAACGTTCATTAATGGAAAGGCGGGACATTCGATGACAGGCAACCGAATCTGTGAGCCAGTCAAGTCGGAATCAGAGTGCAAATTGCCACGCACGGCCCCGTGTGCTGCGGCACCTCGCTGCACGGTCGCGATTTTCTCTCATCATTGGCGATATGACCCGTGTGACCCAACGAGACCATACGTGCGTTGAACGTCATTTCCGCTGCAAACTGAGTTACATGCATTTTCGCTTGCGCTTTTTTGGCACAACGGCTCAAAATTCAAGGCCAACCCTGCCAACTGGGTGTAGTGTTTCCATGCACGTGCGAGGGCTTTCTCGCTGTGCCTGTTTTCAAGTCGCAGCGATCCATTTTCTAGGATCCACTATGTCGATTTTTATTGCAGGTGACAGTCCCCAGACCTGTTCCCAGGTTCAGGCCGCACTGACCCAGCTAGGGTGTGCAATCAATCCGCGCTTCATCGCTCCGATTGATTGCTCCCTCCGAATCATGCTTAGTTCAGGCAGTCTGATTCGAATGGTTGTGGTAATTCTGCCCCCGGGTGGAGATCAGGCCTTTCGATTCATCCGCGAAGTCCGTGAGCAAACACACTTGCCAGTCGCCGTGATCGGACCGGTAACCGACCCCCACTCCATCCTGTCCTCCCTCGATTCCGGTGCAGATCATTACATTGATTTGAATGGCAATCTGCTCGCTCCGCTGGAGAAGTACCTCAACCGCCATCGGTCCCCCAGCAGCAGTTTCACTGTCTCCGGGAAACTGATTGCAGTCGTGTCACCGTGCGGTGGAACCGGAGTGAGCATTCTCGCTGCAAATCTCGCCGTCACTGTGGCACAGCGTCAACGCCGTTGCACACTGCTGGACCTGAATGTCGGGCGTGGTGATCAGGCTGCCCTCTTCAACCTGAGTCCGCGGCACCACCTCAATGACCTTGTCGACAATCTCGATTCACTCGACCGGAACATTCTGGAGCAGTCCCTGACGACTCACGCTTCCGGAACGCGGCTTCTGGCAGCGAATGAAGACTTGCTGGACAATGACCATGCCTATCAGATCGGGCTGCGAAAGATCTGTCAGCTGTCGCGGCAGACATCGGAATGCACATTCCTTGACTACCCGCTGAACTACCATGAAGAACGCATGGGTGTCTTGAGAGAATGTGATCGGGTCCTGATTGTCATCCGACCTGATTTCACATCACTGAAGAACCTCTGCTATCTCGTGCCTTATCTCGATCGTCTGGCTCTGGACCCGAGTCGAGTCGATGTTGTTGCCAATCGAGTCGGAACACCTCAGGAAATTCCCGCTGCGCAGCTGAAGTATGGCAACGGGAAAACTGTCGATCTCACGGTTGAAGATATGCCGGAGCTTGTCAATCGCAGCGTGAATTGCGGAACTCCCGTCGTTCTCGCCGCCCCGCAATCGAAGTTCAGTCGATCGATTCAGAAACTTGCCCAAGTCGTCTTTCCTGTTGAGGCGTCCGCTTCGGACATTAATGGGAAGCGTCAGCTAAGTGCTGGCCTGTTCCGGCTTCCATTCAGCAAAAATTCAAAACCCCCGGCGGAAATGCAGACGGCTGCTTCCTCGAAGTAGCTCGCTTCCACTGGTCTTCCCAAATCACTTCAGGCGACGCGGATCTTCATAAAAGCTCTGCGTCAATGCCCAGGGATCTGCTTGCGATCACAGCATCTCTCCGGCACCGGTACGTCGTTCTGACTGACCTAATCGCATGAACGTATTTCGTTACCTCGCGCGAGTCACCTCTGCGTGAGCTTATCCGCAATTTAAAGTCTCTCTACCGCAATCACATTCTGATCCAACCATCCTGAACGGACAGCGTCACGCACGTCCGGGAGGGACGGTGCGCCTGCCTGTCTGTAGACGTCACGAATGATGGGTATCCACAGGGAAGAAATCGATGGTGATCGAATCCGGAGGAGTCGCGACTCGGGGAAAGTCCAATGACCCGGAGGTACGCTTCAATCAGGTCAAACGTGAGATTCACAAGACACTGATCCAGGGAGTGAATTTCAGCTCTGTAGGCGGGCTGCGTGATTATGAACTTCGTCGCGAACTTCGTCGCGGCATCGAGCAGCTATGCCTCATTCGCTCGGAGTTGATCAGCCATACAGACCGTGAACGGCTGATTAACGAAGTCATTGATGAAACACTGGGGCTGGGCCCGATCGAAGCACTGCTCAGAGACTCGACAGTTTCCGACATCCTGATCAACGGTCCGAAGAAAGTGTACGTTGAGCGTCATGGACGGCTGGAACAGACTTCGGTGGCATTCCATGACTCGGAACATCTGCTGGAAATCGTACAGCGGGTGGCAAGTCGAGTGGGACGTCGTTTGGATGAATCCA
The DNA here is from genome assembly GCA_023417655.1 of Planctomycetota bacterium. GTDB lineage: Bacteria > Planctomycetota > Planctomycetia > Planctomycetales > Planctomycetaceae > Planctomicrobium. Next base: position 11,939 of record JAEZFD010000004.1, read on the forward strand.
GTCCAATGGTCGATGCACGTCTGCAGGACGGCAGTCGTGTGAATGCGGTCATTGCCCCGCTGGCTCTCGACGGTGCACTGGTTTCGATCCGCCGATTCGGAGCCCGTCCGTTGCTCGCCAGTGATCTTGTCTCCAAGAACACATTGACCAATGAAATGCTCGCGTTTCTGGCAGGGTGTATTCAGGCCAAGATGAACATCATTATTGCTGGTAGCACAGGCAGCGGAAAAACAACGATCTTGAATGCACTCTCGAGTTTCATTTCGCATGGTGAGAGAATCGCCACGATCGAAGACGCAGCAGAACTGCAGCTGCAGCAGCCTCACGTGGCCCGCATGGAAACACGACCGGCCAATCTGGAAGGCAAAGGCGAAGTCACGGCCCGCGACCTGCTTCGTAACACCCTGCGAATGCGGCCTGACCGGATTGTCGTGGGTGAATGCCGCGGCGAAGAAGCGTTTGACATGCTGCAGGCGATGAGCACAGGGCATGATGGCAGTCTGACAACCATTCACGCCAACAACACTCGCGACGCACTGTCACGGCTCGAAATGCTGGTGGGAATGGCGGGATATGAACTGCCCGTCTGGCTGATTCAACGACAGATTGCGTCTGCAGTTCATCTGGTCGTTCATTGTGCACGCGTCGCGGGCGGTCAACGGAAGGTGGTGCAGATTTCCGAACTCCTTGGCATTCAGGGGAACGAGTTCACGATGCATGACCTGTTCGTCTATGAACAGACAGGGGTGGATCAGAATCAGAACGCCGTCGGAGACTTCAAAGCATCGGGGATTCGGCCACGCTGTCTCGAGAAATTGCGGCAATCAGGAATTGAACTTCCGCAAGGAATCTTCAAAGAAAAGCGACTGACCCCGGCTTATGCCGACGAAACCATGCAGAGGGGCCGTTCATGATTGAAATGACGGATCCCATCATGATTTCCGGCGCGGCATTTGTGATCTCAACCGCTGCTGTCGTCTACATTGTTGCCGACAATTTTCAGGGGGCGAACCGTTCAACGCACGCTCGCCTTCAGGGACTTCACCAGAAAGCCCACCCGACTCAGGTGCAGTCGATTTTCACGAGCCTTAGTGACCTGAATCTCGATTCGGCCGGGGCGCGGAGAAACTGGCTCTGGTATCACCTGCTGATGCTGATTGAGCAAAGCGATTCTAAAATCACGATCCCGCTCATCCTTGGTCTGAGTGTGATTCTGGGAGCGCTCTCCGCAGGAACGATCAGCGCCATAAACACGAAACTGCTAGTGCTGGTTCCTGCCTTTCTCATCGGAATGCTTCTGCCCTATTGCTGGCTGAGATGGAAAAGGGCGAGGCGACTGTCCCTGCTGGTCGATCAGTTGCCTGACGCATTCGACATGATGCGTCGAGCAGTCCGCGCCGGACGAACCTTACCGATGGCCATGCAGATGGTGGCGAAGGAGTCCCCTCCCCTGATTGCCAAAGAATTCGAACGATGCTGCGAACAGCATGAGCTGGGGTTGTCTCAGGAAGTCAGTCTCCGCGAGATGGCCCGTCGAAATGACATCATGGAGTTTCGAATCTTCGTCGTGGCCATGCTGGTTCAGCGCATCAGCGGAGGGAACCCCGTCGATCTGCTCGATAACTTGGCGCAGCGAGTCCGAAGTCGCAAGAAGCTGTCTGATCGAGTGAGAGGCCTGACGAGCGAAGGCCGAATGCAGGCAATGGTTCTTTACATTCTGCCGGTGGCTGCGTTTGCCGCGATTTACTTCATCGACCGGAGTTATGCCCAGATACTTCTGGACCGCCCCAGACTAATTGCATCGTTGGTCGCGGCCCAACTCGTAGGAGCGATCTGGATCAATCGGATCGTGAATTTCGACTATTGAGATCCGACCCGACGAATCAACCAGGCCCTGTGAACCACAATCCCACGGGACGTTCAAGATTTCGGACTGAGGATTATTTCCATGTCGCTGGAACTCGTCACGATTTACATCCCGACGTTCGTCTCGGTCGCAGCTGGGATGTTCTTCTTCACTCAGTGGATGAGTCACGATTCCCGAGTGGATGAGAGAATCAACCGGCTGCGATCCCGCCATTCTGATCGCGAGGAAGATCTCGAAGAGGAAAAGCATCTCACTGCGTTCGAACGAATCATGCACCGGTTCGCCGGGCTGTTGCTGATCTCTTCACCCTCGGGGAGGCAAAGTCTGAGCAAACGTTGTCAGCTGGCAGGATTGGAAGGACCGAATGCGGTCTCCATCTTTGTTGTCTCGCGGTTCCTGCTGGCAGCCCTGCCGGCCTTGATCATGGCCGTGCTGGTGGCCACCTGGAAACAACACTCAGAGATGATCCTCCTCTGTGGCGGCATCGTCTGTGGATTTGGACTGCTGATCCCAGGGCTGGTCCTCGACTGGATGAAGTCACGCCGGCAGACGATCCTGCTGCGGACGCTGCCTGACTTTCTGGACGTTCTGATCACCTGCATTGAAGGAGGTTTGAGTCTGGAAGGAGGACTCAAGCGTGTCTCGATCGAACTGAAGTACGCGCATCCACTTCTCTCGAGGGAGTTGCAGCGAATGCAACAGGAAATGGACTTCGGAGCGACTCCGGAAGAAGCGACCGCCAGCTTCGCCACCCGGACTGACCTCGAGGCAATCAAGACTCTGGCGCTGTTTCTGCAGCAGGCGAGAAAGCTGGGAACGTCGATCACAGAGGCGTTGAGATCACATTCCGACATGATTCGAGAGAAGCGTGAAGCACGGGCCGAAGAACTGGCACAAAAGGCGGCAGTCAAGATTCTGTTTCCTACGCTGGCGCTAATCTTTCCCGCTGTGTTTATCGTCCTTGCAGGTCCCGCCGCGATTCAACTGGCTGAACAGTTCGGGAAATGATCAATGCACGCCATCGCCTCTTTCAACTGTCGACTGCAGTCAGAAGTGACTCATTCAAGGCAACTTCGTCATCAGCGAAGGGGTGCAGCGGCACTGGAGTTGGCAATCGCCCTCCCCGTGATGATGTTGCTCGTGATCCTGTGCGTGGACTTTGGACGGATTGCTTACTTCTCGATCGCACTGAACAACGCGATTGGCTCTGGAATGACCGTGGCCACGACGCATCGCTATACCAATTACACACGGCAGTCCTGGGAGGACCAGATCCGACTGGCCGTTCAGGAGGAGATGCAGTCAGTCGCCTCGTTCAGCGATGCAAACCTGCAACAGACGGTCGAGGTCAGTGAAAGGACCTCGCGTCCGACAGTGGTCACGTTGACGGTCTCGTATCCGTTTCAAATGACCGTGAGCTGGCCGGGACTGCGCCGGTCGGTCGTCCTGAGACAGACTCTGACCGGAACGCAATATCGATAGCAGTTCCCCGTCATCGGAAATCATCCTGCGAGTGAGCCTGCTTAACAGAAGATGGACCGACTCCGGCCCTCAACTTCGAATCCCAATGAGAGATAAACGATCCTGCGTCCGATGATGTGATGAGGAAGTACGCAATGCGCTCACATTGTACCTGTATTGCCCGACGATCCCTGGCTGGCTGTTCAATGCGGTCAGGCGTCATCTTCGTTGAAGCCGCTCTGATCTTGAGTGTCCTGCTGCTGCTGATGCTCATGGCGGTCGACCTCAGTCTGGCGGTTCTCCGCCATAACACGCTTTCTGAAGTGACACGCAAACTCACTCGGGAAGCAATCGTGCATGGAGCCCAGGCTGCCAAAACGAATCGTGGCTGGGGGCCGGCCGCCTGGCAGGGAACAGCGGCAGATGATGCACCGCAGGCCGTGCTGGTTCGCGGATTGCTGGCGACCATCGACCCTCGTGCTGTCCGGTTGCGCGTCGACTGGATCGATGGTGGCCATGCACTCGATCAACGAGTTCGGGTAACCGCGAACCTCACCTATGTCCCGATTTTCCGGTTGCCGTTCTTTCGAAATCGGTTTGAGCTGACAGCCACCTCCGTCATGCGGATTACGTATTAGAGCCAGGTGCTCTTTCCAGCGCCCGAGTAGAGCGACCCCTGACTGATGAGAGACTCAGTTCCGTGTGGCAAGAACGGGCGAATCAAAATGCCAAATGGTCGAGAGCAAACTATGCGCCCGTTCATTCACCAGACACTCCATCAACTTCGACCTGAACAATTACCTCGAAGCGGAGCAGTCATTCTGCTCTTCGCGATCGTTTTGCCGATCGCACTCACGGTTGTTGGTCTGGTGATCGATGGCGGTCTGATGATGGCCGAGCATCGCCGCCTCCAGTACGTCGCCGATGCCGCAGCGACCACCGCTGCGAGTGAGATCAATCGAAGAAGCACCAGTGCCGTCGCAACGACTGCTGCGGTCGATTGTGTCCGCGTCCAGAATCTGCTGAATGATGCCAGCGTCACCGTCGAAATCCCGCCGGCCTCCGGTCAGTTCATGGGACGGAGCGGCTATGTTGCGGTCAATGTGGAACGAAATTACCGCACCAGCTTCATTCGCATCATCAGCGGAGCGGGATCGCGGCCGGTGCGGATTCGTTCTGTGGCAGGAACCGAAAATGCGACACAAGGGGTCGCTTTGGCCCTGCTCGATCCTCAGCCGACGCCGATCACCGTCACTGGACTTCCGCTGGGACTGGGAACTCTCGCTCTGCCACAACTGCAGGTTGGCGCACTCGAATTACTCGGGCTGGGAAGGATGAAGGTCAACGGCGCAGTGGTCGTGAATGCGAACTGGGGACGTGTTGACGAATCAAACAAACCGACAGGTCACTCGAACTTGCCGCCGTATGGCATCTCCTGCACGCCGATCCTCCCGCTGACCAAACTGGCGGCGACTGATATCCGTGTTTCCGGGGGCGTCGATCAGCCCGGCAACTATGGACACTCCACCGCTGGGAAGCCTTCTCCACTCGTGGCGAATCGGATGCCGATGGTCGATCCGTTCAAAGACCTGCCAGTCCCGACGGTCAATTCCGACTCAAAGAACGTCTATTCCAACGTCCGCGGCGGCCGGACGATTGTCGCACTACCGGCGGTGGCACCGATCGTCAACAACCTCCTTCCCATCGTTCAGCTTCCGCCAATTCTCGATATGACGGTCGTGCTTGAGCCCGGCATCTATGACTGGATTGAAGTCGTCTCTGGACCGGTTCGTTTCCAACCCGGCGTCTATATCATTCGCGGGAAGAACCCATTGACCGGGATCCCGTTGAGCATCATTGGCGGACAGATTACTGCGGAAGGGGTATTGTTTTACATCACCGAGTCCGCGAGCTATTCCTCGTCGTCAGGCGGGTCCGACGCATCTGAGGGAGAAACAACTCCGCCCCCTTTGAATCAGACAACTCTTTTGCCAAGTGCAGTCGTCAACCTGGCACTTCTGGGAAGCAAGTACTCCGGCCTGAATGATCCGAGCAGCCCGTTCCATGGAATGCTGTTCTATCAGCAACGCCATTCCCGAAAACCAATGATTTTCGTAGCCGAACAACTGCTTGGCGGAGTCAGTCTCACAGGGACAATCTATGCCAAATGGGGACAAGTCATCTTCGCCGCCAACGGAACATACGACCTGAAAATCGCCGCCGGAACGGCCCGATTTGTGAACGTCCTCGAACTGAATCTGTCTCCCACATCACTCTTTCCTCCAGCCAGAGATGTCTTCCTCGTTCAGTAATGGGGGACCTGCAATGAGTCCGAAGGGAAAGTGATTCGAGATTTCATTGACCGAATCGAAACTGCGGCCGAGTCGGCCACCTGAAGTGGACCCCGGGATTCGGACCATGAAACGGGGTTTCTGAGATGGTCAGGTGAGTGGTCTGTTTTGGCGGGAGGTGAAGGCTTGCCAGGGGGTGAGATTGTTCAAACCCTGGTGAGGTCGCATGTGGCGGTAGTAGTCAAAATAGGCCTTCAGTCCTTCATAACAATCGGTTCCGCTTTCGTAGGCCTTGAGGTAGATATTCTCGTATTTCACCGTTCGCCACAGGCGTTCGATCATCACGTTGTCGAGTGCTCGGCCTTTCCTGTGGAGCCGACGCCACAGGTCCCGAAGCTGCCACCCGAGCGGACAATGCGAGCTACGAAGCCGCGAGTACCGCAGCCCCTGGTTGAGTGGAAACTCGATGATCAGGTCTCACAGGCCCTCGCCCGGATCGGCGTGACCGAAGAGCGTGTCACAGCCTGGATCGGCGCCCCTTGCGGCTGTGCAATGCGAAGAGAGAAACTGAACAAGCTCAGCAAGTGGGCTCAGTCGGCGGTGAAGTCAGAGGCAGAGAAGGCGGCGGCAAAGCTGGCGAAATTGCTACGTTGAACGACTGCAAGCGGTTAGAGAATCTTGAATAAACCATTTGCGTTCTATTCAGGCGTACACCACATTTGACGCATCAGGAACGTGCAGGAAGGTTCTCTCCAGCATCGGGCACGGACTTCATGATCACTGACGATCATCTTCATTTTGCGATCGATCCGCGATTCTGCCGAGCTTTGGCAGATCTGCGTGAGCACGTTGCAATGTTCTTCGCTGTCGCAGTCAGTCGCTGATTTTATTTCCCGCCGGCATTCTACTGTTGGTGGTGCGTCCGCGATCTCTCCGGACTGCTGATTACCCGCGACTGATTCACCAGTCACTTTTCTGGCTCCCGTTGCGCGCGTCGTGCTCCGGGCTGACTATCCATCATCTCATCCGGCCACAACGTCGGACTGCGAAAGGCACCGTCGAACTTCATCCGGACATGCCTTCAAGATACTCGCCGTCGGGGACCCCGCCAGTTCCCAGTAGAAATCTGAATGGCCGGAACATGTCTATAGAAAATGGGACACTTTCCTATGATTTTCTGAACGGCCGTGTTGAATTCAGCCGGTTCTCTCTGGCACGATGAGGACGCAGACTTCGCAATCTCCAAGGGCCATAAAATGTCGATTCTTGAAGTGATCTTTGAAATCTTGACGAGCCCTTGGTTTTGGGGCGTGTTCATCATCATCGGTGGCTTTCGCTTTATCGGCGGGCTTTCGACCTCGATGCAATCGCACGCGGCAGAGAAAGCCCCACCTGGTGAAGTGATCTGTCCTGGATGCGGAAAGATCGCGTATGAGCAAATTCGGCGGCTGGGCCAGCAGATGACGTGCCCGCATTGCACCAGTCAATTTGCTTCGAGCCCACTGAAGGAAGACCTTCGAAGCGCCGAACATGTGGCTCAGACGACTTCTGTGTTCGTCATCATCATGATCGGGCTGGGGCTGGCGTTGTACTACTTTTCGGTGGTGGCGGTGAATGAGATGGATCGTCTGTGATCAAACGAAGGACAAGCCTGATACCTTCGAATGGATCTTCAGAAAACCTTCAAAAAAGTTTTGATCCCAATGAGTGAACGAACCGTTATAGACATTGAGTAACGGCGAGTTGCTCACGGCGGGTTCGGGCCGATCGGACAGGCAGGGTTCATGCCGAATGAACTGGGACGCGTGCGGAGACTGGCTCTCTGCACGCGTCCTTTTCGTTTTCACAGGTAACTTTCGGAGGATTATGTGATTGATTTCGCTAGGAGGAGTCGGGAAGAAGTCGGCGGTTGTGGAAACCGCGACTCACGCATCAACTTCGAGAATCGCTCAGTCAAATCTCCGGATACCCCGGGGCCGTGCCTGTGCAGAGGGCAGCTCTGGACTCGAAAGCGGGTGATCGCCGCTCTTGGAGTGGGTGATGCCACGTTTTCTAGTTGGGTCGCTGCCGGCCTTCGTCGACTCGGACCAAACACCAAAGAGGACTACTTCCTCTCTGACCACATCATCGAATTCATGATTTCCGCACCGGAAAATCTCCCAAAATTCGAAGCCAAGTACAAAACCAAGAAGAGGAAGTGACGAGTGGAAGATTACCCGGTTCGTGTGAATGTCATGCAACGGTCGGGGCGAAAGTTCTTCGAATGTTGGTGGATTAACCCCGTCACTGGCCTAAAGAAAACGCGGTCAACAAAACAGACCCGACGCAGGGAGGCGGAGAGATTTGCCGCGAAGCTGGAAGATGGATTGAACGCGGGTGAATTCGTTGTCCGCCAAATATCCTGGAGTGAGTTTCGCAACGAGTACGAGACGACAGTCTTTCCATCACAGAAGCCGCGAACTCAGGAGACCACAAAGTCGACATTGAAAGCCTTGGAAGAACTCTGTCATCCGGCGCGTGCATCATCCATCGATGAGGAAATGATTCGCCAGTTTACCAACGCCATTCGCGCCCGCGTGGGATCCGAGTTTTCCGTAGCCAGACATCTTCGTGAACTGAGAAAAGTGCTGCGATGGGGAGAGGAAGCGAAACTGTTGCGACGCTGTCCAAAGATTCGATTGCCGAAAGCCAAGGGGCGAAGGGGGCGAGGCATCACTCACGAGGAGTTTCAGCTCATGCTGGGGGCGGTGGACAAAGTGAGCTTGCTTCAAGCACACCAGGTCGCGGCCTATGCATTCTTCCTCAAGGGGCTTTACTGGGGAGGACTGCGACTGAGAGAGTCGCTGCTTCTGGACTGGAATGACGAAACTCATCTCTGCGTGGACATGGACCGTCGCCGGCCTATGTTTCGGATTCAGGCCACAAACGACAAAGCGGGAAAGTACCGAATCTTTCCCATGGCACCTGAATTCGCGGAACTCCTGATGAATGTGCCGCCCGAACAACGAGTCGGACGAGTTTTTAAGCTGCCATCCTCTCTAAAGGTCGGTTTTCATCAGAGCGATCGGGCAAAACGGGTCATCTCCTCTATCGGGGAAGCTGCCAAAGTCAAAGTCGGCGGAAGTGACGTTAACCCGAAATTTGCATCAGCCCATGACCTGAGGCGGGCGTTCGGAGTGAGATGGTCCCGCCGTGTGTTGCCGCCGGTTCTGATGGAGTTGATGCGACATGCTGACATCCACACCACAATGCAGTTCTATGTTGGTCAGAATGCTGATCGATGTGCAGACGACGCATGGGACGCTTACGAGCGTGCGGGCCGTGAACAACCGACTCCGGAAATGCGGACAGGCCAATTCCCTCATCTGTGAGGTAACTGGATTGAACACTCTGGCGGAGCATTTGAAAGCGGATGAGTGCCCTTGGACTCAAACCGACTTCGAGGAAGGGGTTGATTCACTCGCGACTTCAGCGGGAGTCGTTGTGAATAATTGATCCCTCGCTTGCCGGCAGACGTTATTCCGGAAAAGAAACCCCAGACGCATTCTGCTGAAAGAAAATAATGACAGAATCCAATAGACCTACACTGAAACCTCTTCGAAACGGTGACGGAACGGCCGGCATCGGCCGCACCTTCACCATGCCGCGGCATGGCGAGGCGATCAGAGTCAATTTGAAGTCGAAGCCTGAGAATCCGTTCCGCCTGGTGATTCACGATCCACGAGGGTTGATCAGTGAAATCGAGTTCACTCGCGATGGAAAGCGGCAGGTGGTCAGCCTGGATCGAGTGGTCCCCAGTTCATGAGTCGCGGTCAACAGACAGAACCTGTTACCCTCGAATTCCTTCGGGCCATGCCGATTCACTATCGACATTTCTCTTCTTCCGCAAACGGACACTCCGATGACTCGCTTCATCCTGGATTTGCCATTTCCAGGGATACGTCGCAAAAACTAAGGATCAATTGAATGCAATATGCATTGGTCGATGGTGAGAGAGTCGAGCCCTTTTCGGGTGGAAAGGGGACATGTCTCATGTGTGGTGCTAAGGCGACTGCAAAGTGTGGCCCGCGTGTGACCCATCACTGGGCTCACAATCGACTGAAGGACTGCGATCCTTGGTGGGAAACAGAAACTCAATGGCACCGCGACTGGAAGAACCTCTTTGCACCAGAATGCAGAGAAGCGTTGCACGTCGCGAGCGATGGTGAAATACACCGCGCAGATGTCAAAACGCCTACCGGGATCATCATCGAATTTCAGCATTCCGCCATGTCCGATGCGGAGCGTATCTCCAGAGAAGAGTTCTACAAGAATCTGGTTTGGGTGTTGGATGGGGTAGCCTTTCGACAGAATTTCCACATCTACCATTGCCTTCCCGACCCAAGTGCAGAAGTGGCAAAGGACGTCGTCTGGGCGAAATCCAGAAGGGATAAGCTGGGGGCGAATCACGGTCTGTTTTTCCGCCTCTCCGAGGCGCGAAAGGAAAAGCCGGAGGTCACGAAAGCCGAAGTTCAATCAGGCTGGATTCATACGATTGACGAGATTCAGGAAGAAATCACCAGAACCTACCGCGGCCACCACCAGTTCGACTGGGTTCGACCACGAAAAACTTGGCTGGAAGCAAGTTGCCCCGTTTACATCGACTTCGGGGAGGAGTTGCTAGTCAAGCTCGAGACATATGACGATTCGGGTCTGAAGTGCATCCGATACATTTCGAAAGGGAAGTTTGTTCATGATGCCGCGACAGAGACGAGCGCAAACGAAATCGGGACCCGATTCTACCCAATCGCTGAGGTTCCGATGTGACTTCTGGCAGTCGAGCATTTCACGACCTTTCGCAGTCCCCGACAGCAATCAAAAATTCACGGGTTAACTACCTATGCCACCGACAGAATCAGAGCGACTTTGGCCAATGCAGGGCGACAGATTCTTCCAGAAGGGAGAAGGGGAAAATTCGTTTCACCTTCCATCAATTAGTCCGCACTTTCCGCAGCATGCCAAGACATTCATGCGGGCTGCAGACAGGATTGTCGACGCCCATTTCTCTGAATCGAACAGAATGGGACATGAGGATCATCTGCTTTTTCCAGTCGTATACCTTTATCGGCATTCCTTAGAGCTCGCTATGAAAGGCACAATTCAGGGGGCCCTGGAGGCGCGTCTGTTTTGCCCCGCAACGGCCCAGAAGCTGACTGGTCGCCCTCCCCGAAGAGGAAGAGCACTTCTTTCGTCGCATGAGTTGATTCCCTTGTGGGAAGCCATCCGAGAAGTGGTCGAAAAAGTTGATGATGGGAATTTGAAAGCGCCCGCAGAAGCATTCGGATCAATGATCTCGGAACTCGATGGCCTCGATAAAGACGGTCAGACTTTGAGGTACGATCGAGATAGATCCGGAAAATTGAATCATGACAAATTTGATGTCGTTCCTGATTCCATAGATGTGATTAACCTACGAGTTCGCACCCTCCAGATGCACAATTTTCTGGGGGGAATCGATTGGGGTATTGGACGGGGCACCGAGTTCTAAAATGCAACCTGACGAGATGGTGCTCAAGTATCCAGCGGAGCATCCAAGGGGAACTGCCATATGTCTGGCGATCATTATGAGGAAGTCATCAAGAATCTGATTGATTCCGGATTTTCCGCAGAGATGAAAGCGCTCAGCGAATGCCTAGGGCGTCAGTGGACCGCCACTGGTGGCGCATCCTACTTTGATCTCGATGAGCGCAAGTCTCGCGAATTTGATCTAGATGCTTTCTGTGTGATTCAGCCAATCGCACTTTCGGCAATCTCCGTTCTGAGTGTAATCGGCGAAGTAAAAAGATCGACAGGCAGACCGTGGGTCATTTTTCGTGATCCAGAGGGGCCCATTCCAGTCAGCCATACTGTTGGTCAATTAGTAGTTCTCTCTAAGGAAGTGGAGGACTTGGGACGGGTCAGGGAGTTTATCCATGTCAAGGCGCAGTTGTCTCATAAGATGAAATGGAGCGGGTACGCCGTGCATGAAGCTCATAAGAGTCCAGGTCAACCGTCCCAGTGGTACAAAGCCTTTGTGACAGTCTGTAAAGCTGCGGCTTCTAAGACTTCCTGGGCAAATCAAATTGTGCAGAACAATCCGCGAGCGGTCGTTCATGTGCGGCGTGTTGTGATTCTTGACGGTCCACTCTTGACTGCAACCCTGAAAGAGGACGGTACGATTCATATCAGCGAGGAGAATATGGCACCGGTTCGCTTTTCCATGAATACAACTGGTGATTGGGAAAAGCCGCTGGCCGTTGATGTGGTCCGACTCTCTGCCTTTGGCAGCTACCTCGATTTCTGCACCGAAGTGGCATGTCAGTTCACCGAAATCATTGCTCCAAGCTGACGATTCTCAAGAGGATGATCGTCAACGTCCTGCTGGCCAGGATCCGTGACGAGGTTGGACCAAATGGCAAGATTCTCCGTCTCATCTGTTTCGAGACAGGAACTGGAAGAAGTTGCAGTCATTCGTCGTTCGCTGGGGCGGGAGGGGTGTATATGTTTGCGGAAAATCCGCACTTGGTGTTTGGGATGGTCTCCTGCTTCGGGCTTTAGACGATGAACGCATCTCGGATGCCTATCAACTTTCTCCATTCGCCCCCGCAACCTCGACACCTTCATCTGCGGACATTTCGTTTGCTTCCGTCAGAAATGGAATGCGCCCCGTTGTCTACAGGCTTCATCCGATCAACTTTTTTGACCCCCGAAATGACACTCTTGCCCGGAGTGATGTCAAAACTGGTGGGAAATTGTGGAAAGTTCACTTTTGCTCACTACAATCGCAAACTCCAGTTCCAACAAAGGTTTTGATACGCGCGAGTGGGCGACGTGAAGTCGTCGGATTGGTTTTGGTACTGTTCGTCCAGGTTCGAATCCTGGCCGGGTAATTCTTCTAAGTTCCGCTGCTGGCGGTGATTATGCTTGGCGCCTCTTTCTTTGGCAGCCTGTGCTCTTCAGTCGACACTTTCGCTGAGATTGTGTCTGAGATGGCCCCCTTCGCTTTGAGTGGGCTTTGTATTCAGCTCCCTGCTTTGCCTGCCGGGCCGCAGGGCGTCGGATGGACCTGAGGGTTGTTATCCTGTGTGTCCCCGATTTTGGAGCAGGTCTGCGCAGTATTACCTAACGGGTGGGGTGTGAGCATGCTCCGCCTGCACGCTTTCGTTTGGCTGAGATCAAGGAACGACTGTTCGCGGACTGAGAGTGATGTCGTTGCTGCGGAAAGAGCTTTGAAAGACGCGTTGAGATGAAAAGAGTCAAAAGCTTCCTCCAGAAGCGATTTCATACCGTCAACCGCCTGTCATTGCTGGTGGTCTGTATGAGTCTGCTGCTGCTTTCGATTGCCTGTTATGGGGCATGGCAGGTCCAACGTGTTCAGACTCAATCCGAGATGCTGCTGATCAGCAAGGTCAAAGGGGTGCAGAGTGTTTTTGAACTCGAACTCCAGCTGCAGGATCTCAAATTCTGGCTCGCTCAGTTCCGCCTGAAAACAACTCCGCAGCCGGAGAAAGTGCAAGCCGAGGCAGAGCTTCAGGCGCTGGCAAAATTGAAGCAGGATATTGAGCACCGGTTCGATGAGGCCGAAGAGCATGCCACTGCGGAAAGCGACCAGCAATTTCTGGCAAAGCTACAGGTGGGTTTGAGTACCTTCTATCAGGTCGTCAGCAATCTCCCTGACTCCGGAGAAATGCCGGATGAGCGCATTGCTCAGTTTGCACTTGCCGATGACATTCTGAAGTCGGAAGTCCTCGATGTCTCGCACAGCATGATGAACTTCGATGAAGAGATGCTGCAGAGCAGTTTGACGCAGGACGCAAAGAGCACCAGATCACTGGTGCAGCTGGTAATGGTACTGGGAATTCTGGGTTCCATTGGGTCGCTGCTGGCGGGCTACAAGATTGCCAGAACCATCAGCAACACGTTGATTCAGGTGCAGTTCCCGATTTTGGATGTGGCCGGAAAGCTGAGCGAGGTGACAAACCCGGTGCTTGTCTCGAAGTCGATGGACCTGACCGACCTGAGCCCCGCTTTGGAGGTTCTGTTCGCAGAAGTGAAATCGGTCGTGAATCAGTTGCAGGATCGTCATCAGGAAATGCTGCATGCCGAGCAGCTGGCCACGGCGGGGCAGTTAGCTGCGGGAATTGCTCATGAGATTCGCAATCCCCTGATGTCGATGAAGCTTCTGGTTCAGCATGCGATGCGTCCGAATTCAAAGGGGATTGATGCGTACGACCTGCAGATTCTGGATGACGAAATCCGAAGGCTCGAAATGCTGCTGGATGACTTTCTGGAGTTTGCCCGGCCGCAGATTCTCAGACGTTCTGTACGTGACATCCGTCCACTGATAGAGGGGACGCTCGGCCTGCTGGAGCGACTGATCGAGGCGAGAAACGTGGAGTTGTCGTACCAGCGGCCGGAAGTTCCCATTTTCCTGTACATTGATGCGTCGCGGATCAAACAGGTGCTGCTCAACCTCCTGCTGAATGCGATTCAGGTCACCCCGCCGCATGGGACTGTCAGGCTACAACTTGAACAGGTCGAATTTGAGGGCAAATTGGCCTGCCAGTTGCAGATTGCGGATGACGGACCTGGACTTGGGGACATCACAGAGGAACGCCTGTTCGAACCTTTCTACAGTACCAAAGAGACCGGGTTGGGCCTGGGACTCCCTGTCAGCCAGAGAATCGTCAAGCAACATGGAGGGGAGATTCTGCTGGGGCCCCCTAATGGCGGCGGAGCGGTCTTCAACATTGTGATTCCATTCCCGGACAGTGCCTCGTCCTGAGAACTTCCATTGAACTAGTTATTCACGTGAAGTGAGGTATGAAAATCGGGACCCCGAAAGACCTGAGAAAGCTGCTGATCATCGACGATGAGCAGAACGTTCTCTATTCAATGAAGAAGGCACTCCAAAGCGATGTGCTGGAAGTCATTACGGCCGATACAGCTGCGTCCGGAATTGGGAAAGTCCGGCTGGAGAAACCTGACGCGGTGGTGCTGGATCTCCGCCTGCCCGATGGGCACGGTCTCGGGGTTTTCAACGAGATCCATGAGAGTTTTCCCCGGCTGCCGGTGATCATCGTCACTGCCTTTTCCACAATGGAAACCGCGGTCGAGGCGATGAAACGCGGGGCCTATGAATACCTCCTGAAACCCATTGAACTGCAGGTCCTGAAGGACCTTGTCGAGCGGGCCCTCGAAATCAGCCGCATTGACACATCCTCCTCAAGTGTCGGGCCGCTTGCCGCGCGTGAAGACCAGAAGATTGTCGGTCGGTCTCAGGCAATGCAGGAAGTCTTTAAGGCGATTGGACGTGTGGCTCCTCAGGACATTCCAGTTCTGATTCAAGGGGAGAGCGGCAGCGGAAAAGAGCTGATTGCTGAAGCGATTCGGGAATACAGTCTTCGCGCGAAGGGACCGTATCTGGCGATCAACTGTGCCGCTTTGCAGGAAACCGTACTCGAGAGTGAACTGTTTGGTCACGAGCGCGGTGCGTTCACTGGGGCCGAGAAAAGCCGCATCGGGAAATTCGAAGAAGTTCATGGAGGAACACTCTTTCTGGACGAAGTCGGCGACATGTCCGGCACGACTCAGGCCAAGGTCCTCCGGCTGTTACAGGATGGCAGTTTCCAACCGGTGGGAAGCAATGAAACTCGCACAGCCGACGTGCGGATCATCGCTGCTACGAACCGGAATCTTGAGAAAATGGTCAGCGAAGGCCTGTTTCGGGAAGACCTGTTCTATCGCCTTCGCGGGTTTGTGATTACGGTCCCGAGCCTGCGGGAAAGAATGGACGACCTGGAATTGTTGGCAATGCACTTCCTGGAAAAATTCAATCGCGAACTCGGCAAGAATATTCAGACTGTAACAGCCGGAGCGATGCGTTGCCTCGAGGCCTATCCGTGGCCAGGGAACATCCGCGAACTGCAGTCCGTTATCCGTTATGCGATGCTGTATGCTGTTGGGGACACGATCACTTCGAGTTCTCTTCCCCCGCACCTTCGGGCGGACACCGTTGGCAGTGTGGATCTGAAATCAGATCAAGACGCCATGTCTCTCTCGAAACTGATTGACGTTCAGATCGCGCAGAGCAGTACCAATGTTTATCGGAATGTGCACTCTGCGGTTGATCTGATGCTTCTCAACAAAGTGTTGGAAATTTCGCAGGGGAATCAGGTTCAGGCCGCCCAAATCCTGGGGATATCGAGAACCACACTTCGCAATCGTCTGAATGAGCTGGAATCGTTCAAGAAGAAACGCCCTGCCTGTACAGACTCCGTACAGCCTGACTAAAACGAGTGCAGCCAGACATGTGTGCCCTCCGATCTGTTCAGGATGTGAACAGCGTGTGCAATCTCTGTGCAGCGTCGACTTCCATGATTTATACAGCATGGAATCAAAGGGGCGATGACGTCGGAAGTCCTCCGGCTTGAGATTTCTTTTCGCCTGACTTGGAAGTGCACTTCTTGTCGTTGCATAACAGCTTCCAGCATCTTAGCAGTCTGGTCAGCTGCTCCGCGTCACATCACTTGTGTCGCGCAATGGGGAACTCCTGTAGCGGTCTCTCTCTGCTCCGCTCTGCCCGGTGAACAAATCGTAGCCAATAGCGCCGATGTGCGCTGAACGGCATGTGCATTGCGTTACCGCTCAGTCCCCCCTGGATGGAAAGTGGTCGGCCTTGCGGTGACAGACCATTGGCTCATCAGGAAATGACGCTGCAGGAAGCATGGATTCAGGTGACTTCTGTTCGACCTGAGTTAAAGGGGATCGCCTTCACCTTAAGGACGAATCGGAATGAAACCGACTTTTAACGTTCCATCCTTCTTTAAAGCGTGCCAGAAGGATGTATCCCGAATCCTTCTTCACTTGGCGAATCCGGCGAGCTGCGACTCAATTGTTCCATTGGCCGTCGGACTGGCTCAATATAAGCAGGCTCATCTCAGAGCGATGACGATCGTTGATACGACACGTCTGTTGAGAGAACTCGCAGTCGAAGGAAGCGCGGCATTCGCCGCCTATGAATCCGAACGACTGGCTGCAGGCGAAGCTCTGCGAGAAGAAGCCCGATCAAACTTCTCGATCTCTGCTTTGGCCGCAAATCTCGATTTCGATTTATGTCGGAGGCAGGGAGATGTGGCATCCATTATCCAGATGGAATCACGTTTTCATGATCTACTGGTGACCTCGGCTCTGACTGAGAAGGCGACAAAGCCCGACGAAATCGGAGTGCCTGATATCTCAAAAATCATCCGCGCTTCGCATTGTCCGACGCTGGTTCTTCGTGATCGTCC
This sequence comes from Planctomycetota bacterium, assembly GCA_023417655.1. GTDB lineage: Bacteria > Planctomycetota > Planctomycetia > Planctomycetales > Planctomycetaceae > Planctomicrobium. The sequence goes on from JAEZFD010000004.1 coordinate 28,867, forward strand.
GACCAATCTCGAACGTGTCCTGCTGGTCCATGATGGGTCAAAAGCCTGCAGTCGTGCAATTGGTTCCTTCCGCACTCAGCGACTGCTGACGGATGCGACAATCCGGTTGCTTGCCGTGGGTGACTCACAGGATTCGGCGAAGACTTTGCTTTCTGAGCAACTCGATCTGCTGCAGGTCGATCCTCAGACATTGGAGTACGGATATCTGGTTGGGAAGCCTTCCAAGTTGATTCCTGAATATGCACGGAACTGGGAAGCAGATCTCGTGGTGTACGGAGTAAATGATAGAGGTTCACTTGTAGAAAACCTTCTCAGTCAGCCCGGCTTATCTGTCCTGCAACGGACATCGGCCTCGCTGTATTCGGCGTAGTAGTTCGATTTCGCGACTCGGCATCGCGGCCTTCTCATTTCAAAGTGTCGAGCGGCGATTGCAGTTTCGCGTTTCGTAGCGGAGCAGACAGTGTGTCGCTTCCGCGTATTCCAGAATCTCACGACTGGACCCGGTCTTTTAACTTACTGAGCCAGCCATGGAACGACGCAACTACTGGAAAGATGTTTTTACGATACAGGGAACCATCACCCCCTATATTCAATGGCGGGTATTGATCTTCGGTCTTTGGGCAACGCTCGTCTGGTGGTGCACAAACCATCTCTTTCAGATTCAGATCGAACTCGGAGTCGCCCCCTACGAGATTATCGGAGCGGTTATGGCTCTGTTGCTGGTGCTTCGGACAAACTCAGGTTATGACCGTTGGTATGAAGGACGAAAGCTCTGGGGCGGTATCGTCAATCAATCACGAAACCTGGGCGTGATCGCGGTGTCATATGGCCCTGAAAATCAAAAGTGGCGCGATGCCTTCCTTCGATGGGTCTCTGCATACCCATATATCGCGAAGCACAGCCTGCGCGGCGAAAAGGATTTCAGTGATCTGAAGCAGATTCTCCATCGGGATGAAATTAAGGAACTGACTGAAGCTAATTATGCTCCGATCATTGCTTCTGCCCGCATTGCCAAGTTGCTGAAGCAGGCCCGCGAAGAACTCGGCATGGATGGTTTTGCGTTCATGAAGGCCGAGGAGCAGCGTGCATTATTGATTGACTATCTGGGAGCCTGTGAACGTATTTTGAAGACACCGCTCGCCAGGGTGATCTCCATTAAGGTCCGAAAGTTTCTATTCTTGTTCCTGGGAGTGCTGCCGATTGCGATCGTCGATCGCTCAGGGGCGATGACTCCACTGCTGACGGTGCTTGTGGCTTTCCCGCTTCTTTCGCTTGATCAGATCGGGATCGAGTTAGAGAACCCATTCTCGAAAACTCGATTGAGTCATCTGCCGTTGGATCACATCGGTGAAGCGATTCACAAGAATCTGGTCGCTCTGGAGCAATATGATTTTGACGCGGACGATTCGGAATCTGGCGAACTCCTGATTCATCAGGCAGCTCAGCGAGAGGCGGTATGAGTCGACCACCAAACTGATATTGTGGCGTGTCCGAAAAGTGATTGCCCGTGGAGCAGTAAGAGTTCTTGCTGTTCGACGGGCAATACTTTTTATGGTTAGCTGTCAGCGAGGTTACTGAGATTTTGTCATCTCCTTGAGATTGAGCCGAAGATCCGAGCTCTTCTTGTTGATGCCCACAGGCTCTGCCAGCACATAGGCCTCCAGCTTAGGTGCATCGGGTTTGGGGGCCTCACCGGGCTCGAGTGCAGCTTCATAAGCGGCCATCCCGACTGTGACTCGCACACGGTGTTCGCCAGGCAGTGCCCCCAGGCGATTAGGTGAGTAACGGAGGGTAAATCGACCATCCTTGCCGGTAATCCCATGCGACGGCCGACCGTTGGCCGGCGTGAGTTCGACCATTGCGCCTTCAACAGCAGTCCCTCCATCGAGGAGAACGCCTCTGACAGGAACAACAGTCGGTCCACCCTGTCCGCATCCATTGATCAGAAGCGATGTGATTAAAAGCAGGAGCAGGGTGCGGAGGTTCATTTTCAGCCTGATCTATTTAGCACAGAAGTCACCACTGTTCTGGAGACGCGCTTTCGCGAGGAACGGAAGGGGCATACGATGGCCGGGCATCCATTCAAGCAAAAGTTTGAATGGATCGTGACGACTGGTAGGTCGGAGTTCTGGACGTTAATCCGTGAGGACGATCGCTTCCCCTTCATTGGTAGACGCAGTCGATTTATAAGTCAGAAAGTCGATGTTTTCGGAGATGAAGCGAATGCTTCCGTCCCCCATGAGGAACTGGGCTCCTCCTGTGTGGAAACTGCTGAAGCTTACACGTGTGAAGGCGACGACCGTTTTGCCTGAGCATCCAGGAATGGTGGTGCCTGCAGAAATATAGCCATTCCCGCCGAACTCCGCGGCGGTGTTGATCGGGAATGCGACGGACTTTGCACCGGCGATTTCCAAGCCGCGGGGCCATGCAGCAAAACTTCCGTTATCCCGGGAGATCTCGCCGACCAGAATGGTGTTCGACAGACCGTCGGTGCAGTCTTTCAATTGCCGGGACACGGACGAGGCGAAGAACCCACTGTTTGAATGCATCTTGTTATAGCGGGCGTCACAAGCATAAGTTCCCCCACCGACTTTATCTCCGAGGGGCCCAATGTTTCCGTAATAGTGGGTTGTATATGTGAGGCGGCCATCCCCCAGGGTACTGGAACCGTGCGTTGTAAAAATGCTCGGCGAGGTGGGGCACAGATAAGTTGAAATCGGTGTCAACCCGTGAATCAGCTTGTTGGGCCCTTCCTTGTTCGTTCCGCCATTAAACGCACCCGAGGCGAAGCTGAACTGATTGAAGAGCGCCTGCTGCTCGATGTACGGCAGGATCGAGACATGCCAGCCCAGCTGAGTGGCGTCGACCTGTCCCGGCGGGAGCGCTCGGTGTGTCTCCTCGTAATTGTGCAAAGCAAGTCCCAGTTGCTTGAGATTGTTTTTGCACTGTGAACGACGGGCTGCCTCGCGCGCCTGTTGCACAGCCGGAAGCAACAAGGCGACCAGAACCGCAATGATCGCAATCACGACAAGTAACTCAATGAGAGTAAAACCGGGATGGGGGTATTTACGGATCATCAGTGGCCCTGTCGTGCTGCTGGAAGTGAGATCGACCTAAATCAACGTCGGCATGGATGAAGGACGAGTTGCTCGAACGAAATCGTATCCGCTTATGGATAATATATTCAGGCCGGCTGAAAAGTAAATCAGAATCTCAAATTGTCTGAGGCACGACAGACAATTCCGTGACGGAGAGTCCTCGCGCCACAAAATGAGTGCTATTTCTTCCGTTCAGGACAGCGGAGGAACGTTACCCCTCCTGAAAGCGGAGAAAGTTCGATGACCGGGGAAGCTACTGCTGTCAGTTCTGGAATCAGGACTGCGGCGGAGTGTCGAGAAGGACCTCCCGGTATTCCAGTTTCGCTTCCAGCAGAAGTTCGCGAGCGTGCTCAACAGATGCGGTCCAGTACGACTCCACATTCTTGAAGGGCTTGGCGACGATCTTCGTGATGCCTGCCTGAATGATTTCGACGGTACATCGCAGGCACGGAGGGCCTCCCCAGACTTCCTGCGTTTCGTCGGTCAGTGCCAGGTAAAGTGTGCATCCCCGGGTGCTGACGCCAATTCGGGCAGCGTTGAGAATGGCATTCATTTCCGCATGCACAATCAGCGACCGCTTGAGCTCTTTATTGTTCAGCCGTTCAGGGGTATCGGCAATGCCTCGGGGGAGTCCGTTGTACCCCATCGACCGGACTTCGTGGTCTGGACCGACGATGACAGCCCCAGCCTGAGTCGCCGGATCCTTTGACATCTTGGCGTTCTCGAGGGCGAGATTGATGTAATGCCGGTCCCAGCGGAATTGGTCAGCCATGATCTGAATCGACTGTCAGGAAGGAAAAAAGTTCTCGGAAGAAGCGGATGCAGACGGCCTGTAGTGGATTGTTCCCCAAAGTCACAGGGAGTGAGAATGATAGGACACCCTTGGGCGATCGCCCAGCCGAGCGCCCAGTCGACCGGCAGGCCTGAAAAACCTGAGAATCTGCCGAATTGCAGGCGAACCTTTCCTCTCGGTACAATTCTGGGCTTCCGGGAATCGGGATCCAGTGCGCGCGATGGTCGCGGCCGGACAGGTTCTTCAAGTTATTGCATCTTCACGTTGAGGGTTGTGCCGTGTTTCAAAATGTCGCCGTCGTCGGAGCCACTGGCGCTGTCGGACGGATCATGCGTCAGTTGCTGGAAGAACGAAACTTTCAGGCCAAGAAGATCCGCTTCATTGCCTCGCCTCGCAGCGCTGGAACGACCCTCAAATTTCGCAACGAAGATTACACAGTCGAAGCCCTGACGAAGGAATGCTTTGCCGGTTCTGATCTGGTCATTGCTTCGACTCCGGATGACGTAGCTGCCGAGTACTTGCCTGCCGCCGTCGAATCCGGCTGCAAGGTGATCGATGAGTCCGGCTATTGGCGCATGAAAGAAGGCGTTGCGCTGGTGATCCCGGAAGTGAATCCACAGGACGCGATCAACGCCAAAGGAATCATTGCTAGCCCCAACTGCTCAACGACCCAGATGGTTGTGGCTTTGAAGCCGCTGCATGACGCCGCTCGGGTGAAGCGGGTGATTGTCAGCACCTATCAGGCGACCAGTGGTGCCGGCGTTCAGGGGACCGCTGACCTGATCGAAGGTTCCAAGGCCTATCTGTCCGGTCAGGATTACAAGTACACCGTCTTCAAGCACCCGATTGCGTTCAATGCGATTCCGCAGATCGGAAGCGAGAAGGAAGCAGGTTACACGAGTGAAGAGATGAAGATGGTCTACGAGACTCGCAAGATTCTCGGAGACGATTCGATTCTCGTGAATCCGACCTGCGTGCGAATTCCGGTGGCGAATTGTCACAGTGAGACGATCACTGTCGAAACTGAGCGTCCAATCTCTCCGGAAGAAGCCCGTGAACTATTCTCGGCATTCCCGGGGATCAAAGTGGTTGATGACCTGAAGAATGGTCATTATCCGCTGCCGAGCCAGTGTGATGGGTCTGATCTGGTGTACATCGGCCGAATTCGCAAGGACATCTCCCACCCGAACGGCCTCTCGTTCTGGTGCGTCAGTGATAACCTGCGAAAAGGCGCGGCGACCAATGCCGTGCAGATTGCTGAACTGCTGGCCAAGCACATGTAGTTCGTGACATTGTTGAGCAACAAACGAAACCGCCGCGGTGTCTTCTCAGACTCGCGGCGGTTTTTGTTTTTTCGAGTGAAGATCGACGCAGCTATTCAGCAGGCGTCCCAGCAGACAGCACTTTCAGGAGTCGGGGAATCAGTCGCTCGAATGCCCGGGCTCGATGGCTCAGATGCTGTTTCACAATGGCATCGAGTTCCCCGAAAGTTTTGTGATATTCCCGGAGTTCGAAATAAGGGTCATAGCCGAAGCCATTCGTCCCACGTGGGGACTGCGTAATGCGACCGCGACAGGTCGCTTCAACATTGAGTTGAATGACTCCGCCCGGATTTGCAACAGCAACATGGCAGACATACTGGGCACCACGCTGTTCCTCTGGAACTCCCACTAATTCGGCAATCAGCTTGGCGTTGTTTGCTTCGTCGGTCGCTCCCTCGCCGCTGAATCGAGCAGAGTAAATCCCGGGAGCTCCTTTCAGAAAATCGACCTGCAATCCGCTGTCTTCGCCGATGGCCCAGTGCCCAACTTCCCGGGCTGTCTGCGACGCCTTTTTCTCGGCATTCTCGCGGAAGGAGTTTCCATCCTCGACAACGTCCTGTGCCTCGGGGAACTCTGCCACGGAGAGCAGCGGGATCCCATAGGGGGCGAGCAGATCCCGAATTTCGCCGCTCTTTTTCTTGTTACGGCTGGCGAGAACAACAGTTGGAAACAAGGTGGTCATCACTTTCGGAACGGCTGAAAGATTCACTGGAGAGGTCGGGCGTGTCACCATCATGGGACACGTTCGGGCATTGATCCTTACAGAATCTATCTCAGCAGTAAGCGTCTGAATACTCCGCCGCAGGATTCCATGAGAGAAGAGACGGAGTGTTGAACTGACCGGATCGGGGCAGATAAGACAGCGATATGGCTTAGTTCGCGGTCTTGAGGAAGCCGTCGTCAGGAGGAATATAGGTGTAGGTTCCCTGATTCTGTTCGGCAATGTCCTTGAGAAGTGTCTCTCCCTGCCGATCGTTGAAGCCGATCGTATGAATCGGGATCCCCTTCTTGTTCGCCTTTGCGGTGATTTCCACAACGCGCGAATCGAATGCACCATCTGTCAGAAAATAGATGGCGTCTGGCTCAAGACGCAGTGCCAGTTGGAGCGCTCCCTGGGGAATCGTCCGCTTTCCGATGGCTTCTGCCTGTGCCATCCATTTCAGGTAATGGTGTTTGCCTTCTTCATCGGCGGTGATGAGGAAATTGGCGGGCATCGGATAAGGGGTCTCACCAAAAAAGATGATGAAGAACCGGTCTTTGTCCGTCATCGCAGAGATCGTCTGCAGCAGTTCATACTTCACTCGATTGAAGCGGGTGCGGAGGGGCCCTGGGTGAGGCATGTTCATGCTGCCTGAGGCATCCACGACGAAGACGATACTCTTGTATTTCTTGTTCAGACCGAAGAAGCGTCCTGATCCGCTACCGCTCCCATTTCCGTCTCCAGTTCCGGTCCCGGTGCCTGAACCTGTCCCGAATCCATTTCCAGCGCCTCTGCCTGATGACCGTCCAGACGGATTTCCACTGCGCTGGATTAATGCTCCTTCCGGAAGTTGATTCGCTGCGAGCAGGGCGGGAAATGATTCATCCACCTGGAGAGAGACGTTCGACTCTTGAGGAATCGTTGATTCTAAAGGAAATGTTTCTGAGTCGAGCGAGGTCGGAACAGCGGCATCGCCCCCCTCAAATCCTCCGGCGAGTTCGATTGAATCCTCCAAGCCGGGGAACTCCGACAGGACGGTATCGATCGCGTGAATCTGGACTCCTTCGAACTGCGGGGTGAGGGTCCCTGTCCGAATGAAGGCGGCGAGAACCCCGATGATTGAGAGATGAATCAGCAGGGAACCGAATACGGAGAACCCTTTGGACCAGCTTGCAGGCAAGGAGTCCGGGTCTTCCAGATCGGTGTTCCATGGCAGAATCATCGGGAGCTTCCGCCTCTTGGCAAGATGGCCGGCGGCACCACCTTCGGCAGAACCAGTTTCAGTTCGGAGCTGGACATCGGCAGATCTCTTGGGCCACTCGTCCGTATCGCGGAGCCGAGCAGCTTTTCAGGCATTCAGGCGATGTTGGATAAGAAACGCACCCGATATGAACATTCAACAGGTGAATCGGGTCTCACTTTTGGGGACGCTTCTGATGGGAGATTTCTGTCGCCTCCAATGATATGGTCTTTGTATCGGTCAGGTGAAAGAATTCAGTTTCAGATTTATTGAAAGACGCCACCATGTCCGCAGATACCAAGTCATCAAAGCCCATTCTGTACTTTGACGGAGTTTGCGGATTCTGTAACGGAATGGTGAATCTGGTGATGTCGCTTGATCGAGAGCATCGAATTCGTTTCGCTCCCTTGCAGGGGGAGACGGCCCGCCGACTGCTGGGAGAAGATCAATCGCAAGACCTCAGCAGTATTGTCTTTACGCGGAACGGGAAGAATTACAGACTGTCAGCTGCGTCCATCAGAATCCTCTGGGAGCTGGGAGGCCTCTGGTCTGTGCTGGGAACAATGATGTGGCTGGTTCCCAAGCCTTTGAGGGATTTCGGCTATTTTCTCTTCTCCAAAGTCCGCTATCGCATTGCCGGTCGATCAGAATCCTGCCGAATGCCGCAGCCCGGCGAAGAGGAACTTATCCTTCCCTGAGCGTCAGTGCAGTGAAGTTTTGCTGCCGGCCTTCAACTCATTGCTGGGGCGGATGTTGCGGAACTTTCTCTCTGGTTCGTCGGAGCAGCCGAAAATTGGTGTCATCGCTGGGATGATTTCGGGAATTTTCGGCTGAGTCTGACCAATCGGGCAGAATCGACGCCGGTCAGGTGCAAGAATAGGGGAGACACCCCGGGGCGTATGGGGGCAAAAGAATTCCGGAGGCTGAGATGTCGAGCGCTGAAACGTCAGATTCTTTCCCTGTGTTGGAAGAGGCGTTTCCTGTCGCGGCCGACGGCATTCGACTTTATCGAGTCCTGGAACAACCACAGACCCCTTCCGCTGTCGTTCTCCTGACACATGGACTGGGTGAACACAGCGCCCGGTATGGTCATGTGATTCATGCTTTGAAATCAGCCAACGTTGCAGTCGTTCGTTATGACTTGCGGGGCCATGGACGATCCGATGGCCCTCGAGGACACGCCTCGGGCTATGGCGTTTTCCTGAACGATCAGACTCAGATGCTCGAATGGACCCGGGCGCGGTTTTCCGGGCTGCCGCTTTTCCTGTATGGACATAGTCTGGGCGGAAATCTGGTGGCAAACTGGATTCTCCGTCATCCGGAAGAGTCATCGGCTGTCACCGGTGCGGTCCTCTCATCGCCTTGGTTCCGACTGACTCAAAATCCCACGCCTGTGAAAGTAGCCGCGATCAAAACGCTCGCCACACTCTGGCCGAACTTCCCGATTCCGGCAGGGTTTCGTCCCAAGCGTCTGATGAGAAATGAACAGGCGATTGAAGTCTATGAAAATGATCCATTGATTCATCGGCGCGTCTCGGCTCGACTGGTCGGGCAAGCGTATGATGCTGGCTTCTGGGCGCTTTCGCAGGCCGAGCAATTCAGCAAGCCAAATCTTTGTCTCCACGGGGGAGCGGACAGCATTACGGATCCGAATGCGACAGTTGAATTTAGCAGTCGCGCTCCCAATTCCGTGATGCACCTGTTCCCCAATCTGGTTCACGAGCCACATAACGAACCCGAATGGAGAGAGGTGGTGGCTCTGATCCGTGACTGGGTGTTGGATCAAAGCTCTTCAAATGAATCGCAATTAAGTAATGGGCAGGTGAACGCTGCGAGATCTGAGAAGACGTCCGTGGGTGATTGAATCGGTCTCCGATCCAACTCTGGAGAGACTGTCAGAGGCGAGGCTGCCAGGCGGCTGGATGATTCTGTGTGAGATCCTAAGATGCATCGGCCTGTTCCGGGCTTAAGGTCTCCTGTTTCAGCAATAATTCAAGCGTATGCCTTTCATCCCTGTTGAATCACTGGACGATCCTCGACTCGAGCCCTATCGCAACCTGAAGAAGACAAATCTGACGCGGTGGTCAGGGGTGTTCATTGCGGAAGGGATTCGGCTGGTCGAGCGACTGATTCAGAGTGACTTCCAGATTGCGTCTGTACTGACGGCCGAATCCCATCTCCGGCGAGTTCCGGAGACACTGCCTGAAGAGATCCCTGTCTTTGTGGCTCCGCTCCCCATTGTTGAGCAGCTCGTCGGATACCAGTTTCATAATGGCATGCTGGCCTGCGGGTACCGAAAGACCCCTCCTGCTCTGGCAGAGTGGCTACCCCTGAGTGAGGCTCCTCGACTCATCGTCGGGTGCCCGCGAACGGCAGACCCCGACAATCTGGGGACGATCATTCGCATCTCGGCGGCTTTCGGAGCCGACGGACTCCTTGTTGGAACCGCCAGTGCAGATCCTTTCTCACGGAGAACACTGCGGATCTCGATGGGGAATGCTTTCCTGATGCCGATCCGTGAAACCACGACCTTTGAAGAGGATCTGCAGTTATTGCAGAAGGAGATGGGCTATCAGGTCGTTGCCAGCCTGCTCGATCCGCAGGCGATCCCTTTGGCCAGGATGTCCCGGCCTCAACGGATGGTGCTGCTGCTCGGGAACGAAGCTGACGGCCTGCCGGAATCGATCTCGTCGCTCGCCGATCAGAAAGTCGTGATCCCGATGGCGGATCAGATTGACTCACTGAACGTCGGGATCGCGGCGGGAATTATGCTGCATCACTTCACACAGGTAGCCCCGGCGGGCGACGTTGCTGTGAGAAAATGAGGCAGCGGCTCAGGCAGTCTTCTTCAGACCAGATTCAGTTTCGAGCGTTGACGCCGGCGAATCGATGCCCAGTTGTTCCATCAGTTCGAGCTGGGAGATTGACAGGGCTGATGTCAGTGGAGTCACAGTGGGAACTGTTTCAGCGGTTGAGGGGCTGCTCGACTGTCGGGCGGCCTCCAGCAATGCGTTCGCCCCCTGAAGTTTCCGACGCTCTAGTTCCTGAAGCTCGTCCAACTCACTGACGAGGGCATGAATCAGTTCGGCGGGAGAGGGCTCTTTCGAAGTCTCATCAGCTGCTAACGGAGTCGCAGGTGCAGCAGCGACTGGAGCAGGGGACGATGAAGCAACAGGAAGATCGGCACGGGCGACGGAGAAGACGAAAGTTCCGATTTCGATCACATCGCCGCGTTTCAGTTCTCCTTCGCGAACCTGCTGTCCGTTGACCAGCAACGGCGGATCCTGAACGAGTGCGTCGATCCAGAGATGGTCGCTCTGACGCACAATGATGCTGTGCAGGATCGGCATGGATCCACCCAGTTGCAGGTGGCAGTTGCTGCCTGCCCCAATCAGGAAGCGTTCCTCGTTCAATGGACGGAGTGGGTACCGGGAACGACCACGCTCGATGACGAGTGAAAACTGCGGCTGGGTGACGGAGTTCAATTCCATCCTGACGTCCCTGACTGTGAGGGGCCTTCCGTGATCCTTGCGGCGGCGGATCAGGAGCATCTGTCACGGGCGAATGACCATGCAGGGCGGATTATGAACCGGTTACCCTGTTCTCCGCGGTGGAGTCATGTCTTGGTCGATCAGATCTGCTGATGTCGCTGAGGCAAGGAGTTGTCGCCTGCGAAGAGTGACCTGCCTCTGTCCCGCAATGCTGGTCGCGAGGGTCAGGACAGGGGGCAATACTCCGCAAGTGCCAATCCATTCCTCCTTTCCATCGGCATGCCGGAGCAGGTAATCCACGAGAAAATCGTGTCTCACGCGACGTGACCGCCCAAAATGACGGGTTCTTGCCGATTTGGCGCTCTGGAGTTGAAACGGGACCGGCATGAACCTCCCAGATTGCCCGGCGCCCTGTTTGGGTTTCCGGACTCAGGAGCGGGGAAGGGCAACGGCGTACAGCATGGTCACGCCTCCTAGTCCCATCAGCGTAAATGGGATCCATTCCGGCGGATGAACGTGTCTGCGACCCTCGGAATCGACCTGCGTCAGCAGATTCAACAGAAATGCTGGTTCACCGGGGACCCGAGATGACAGCTGGACATCGTCGACGAACAGGCAGCCGGCGCCACAGAGGACGACATAGAGTCCTGCGGAGAGGAAAGCCGCCCGAATCATGGAAGAAATCTCATCAATGTCTGTGACGGGCAGGTCACCACTCAGCTTCAGGAGTTAGTCCCGAAGTTCGGTGCAGCGAAATCCTGCGTCACTCCACAGGTCGAAGGAGTGCAGTCGACAGCGCAGCAGGGGTGCTAATGAAGTCGACCGCCTGTGGAGTTTCGCTGCAGCTGTCGCCTTCACTATCGGCAAATTCCGCTGCTGCCGAGAGCGGGAAACTCTCGAAGTCGACGTTTCACTCTCCTCGCAGTACAGGACATCAATCAGCTGGAGCCTGCTGTCTGCGGGGAGTTTGGCGTCATGGTCAGGTCTGTCGGTGATGGGACATCAGGGTTGGGTGTCCAGAGTTCCACCCAGGTCGACCAAAGGAATGGAGGTCGAATCTGGACCGGGAGGTCTCCGGCGGCCTTCTGAACGCCCGCCCTTTGAAAGAGACCGGAAATAGCGACATTCAGATGCGCGAGCACAGTCGGAGTCAATTCCTGTGTCATCTGGTGGAGTCGGCAGTTGGCGCTTAGTTCGCCATTCTCAAATTCCCAGGTCATTCGGCCTGTTCGCTCAGGGTTGTCGCGATCTGCGAGATCCACATCGATGCGGTTTGTGCTGCTGCGGACGCTCGTGACGGTCCATCGGCAGGGGACGATCTGCTCCCCTTCTTCAAGAAGATGAATGAGTTCCCGTTCGACAAAATGCCGGACGGACTCTTCCACATGCAGAATCGCTCCCCACTTTCGCAAGACCCAGTTCGCGTCGACGTGGTTCACCTTGCGGGCTTCTCGACGTAATGCCGCGAATGCCTTTGGCAAAGTCCCCGAGTGAAATCCTGGGCGAAGCAACTGCAGCATGGTCTCGCCGTGATGTCCGATCGACTCTTTGCCGAGACGCGTTTGTCGGTTGGCCGCGTAGAGCCGCCAGTTCTCTTTGAGTTCCCAGACGAGGAAGCCGAAGACCCCCGGGATCAGCCAGATGGTTGTCCAGACGACGGTATTGGCCTGAGTCTTTCCGAGATAGGGCGTCAGCTCGCGCACGAGAATCGGAAATGTGGGCAGGATCACCTTGTGTGAGACGGTGACGACCGGGAAGTGTTTGATCGGGTTGATCTGCGGTTCCACCAGCAGGGTGAAGACGAAGACCACGATGTAGGAAACCAGAAACCAGACAACTCCTCCCGCCAGCTTCACGGACTGAGAAAAGAAATTGTCTCCCGCCCGAAATCTGAGGAACTCGTCGACCTGATAAATGAGTCGCTCGAGGTTGACCAGGAGGCTGTCGAACAGATCGATGATCCATTGAATGACCGCCGAGAAGACGTTGATCTTCAGCTCGTGCCAGGTCTTCATCAGCAGGTCAAACGCTAGCTCGGAGAGATGTCGACCGAGCGGCGATGTTAAAAACAGTGCGATGACCAGATAGAGCTCCAGCACGAACCGCCATGTCCACTCAAACTGAAAGAGTGTTGCAGGAATCCAAAGCAGAAGAATGCAGACGGCGGGTTCCAGCAGATAGTCTCTGATGACCTGAAAGGCCCGACTATGGAGAGCACGCTGAACGTATTCTGAGTTAATCAGGACCGATGGGATGTCAACGAAGACGGTCCAGATCCCCTGCCAGAGCCGACGGAAAACCAGTCGATTCCATTGTCGGAATGCCGGTTGATGAATGAGGAGTGATGCCCAGCTTCCGAGCAGGAGGACACTCGCCATCAGGGTATAGCCGGAGAGGTGAGTACTCGCGGCTGCGGAATGAGCGTGTTCTTCCAGACCGGGACTCGGTGAGGGTCCCGTGTCGACGAACATCGCCAGCATGTGTTCCAGAAACACAATGGTGAGGTACGCACCACCAAAGGGAATGAAGACATGCTTTGTGAGAAACCTCCCCGTCCTCGTTCCGAAGAACAGCGAACTGAGAGTCTGCGGCCACCGCTGGTAGATGGCACCACTCCGGTAGACGCCATCGAGTTTCATGTCGAAGCGACGGTCTGCCCGCAGCAGCCCGTCGCCCCGAGCAACTTCACCAATGGAGGTCACATCAGGCAGTTTGAGGTCATTCTTGGAGAGCGTGTCACGCAGCTCTGACATGCTGAAATAGCTGCGCTCCACCACCTTGTCGAGCAGTTCCTCAACAACTTTTCTCCAGGCCACCTGTTCCGGAATGTTATGGGGAACGAGTCCTACACTCGTCAGCACTTCCTGAATGATGTTTCTCAGGCGATTGCGGGAGCGGCTTTCAATTCGCGGGGAGACATTGTTCAGCAGATTCATCAGCCGGGCCCGTTCGACCGCATCAACGCGTGCGACGGCAATTCGGCGGCGAATCGTCTTCAGATGACGCAACGTCAATGCGTCCTGCATGAGTGGGAGTGGGCGTCGAATTGGCCGCTCGCCAAGCGTGCGAATCCAGTCGATCAGGTCGAGCCGATAGACTCCACGTTCCTGCTCCAGGCAGACCTTCTGCAGGTCATAAAGGAGACGGGCTTCATTGGACCAGAAGCCCTCAGAGGCGGGTTGAAGCAGCGGAAGCAATGCTTCTGTCCACTGATTGGCTTCTTCAGGCTGCAGTTGAAGCACGGCCTGCAGGCGTCGTGTCAGGTGGTGTAGTTCGCCTGATGCAGCCGCGATTGCTTCGGCTTCATAACCGATAGGCGCCCGGCGAGCAGCCCGAATGTGGGAGAGAGCTGCTTTGACGCAATTGCCTGCGGCGGAGACCCGTTCTGCCTTTGCTTGCAGAAGTCGGAATTGCGCCAGTGAAAGCAGCGTCTTGCGATGAGGGTGCTCAGGAATGCTCTCTGGAGCGATTTCCTGATCCACTTGACGATCTGCAACGACCAGGCTGGGGAACTCCCGCAGTCGTTCAAATCGGGTGAAGTGATCACAATCCTGATGCAGGATCTCGTCCACTTCTTCCCAGTCTCGCAGGCTCGGGAAATAGAGCCGGACCTCGTGCGGGGCGAAGTATCGCAGTTCCAAATAGAGGGCCGCGAATTCGATGTAGGTTTCGAGGTCGCTGGGCCCTGGAAAGAGATAATCATCGCGGACCAGCACATCCCGGATTTCCGCGAACTCGATTGCGCCTAGTTGCTCGCGCCGCCGCTGTGCCCAAGCCTCACCCAAGCCGTTACGGGCGACGAGATTCTCCAGCTCGAGATGAATGGAGGCATGAAAGAGACGACGATGGTAATCCGCCGCAAGTGCTGCGAGTTCGGGTGACCGCTGCTGATCTTCTTCCGGCCGCGGGAGAAGAATGACAAGGCGTGGCAAATCACTGCCAGGGGGCAGGTCGAGTTCACTTAACTCGACGAAGGTGAGCAAGCGGTCTCGTTCAATCGTGTAACAGAAACTGTGCGGGATCGTCAGCCGCAGTCCCTGCAGATTGTGATCCATGCGGATCACACGTCTCAGAACACGTGGCTCGACCAGATGTGCGGCTGGCTCGACAGTCTGCAAGATTCGTTGTAACTGCTGCACAGGATCCCATCGACGGACAAAGTTCCGGATTTTACATCCGGCAGTTCAGGAGATTTCAGATTACCGCTCGTCCAGAGCAGAAACCGACCAGTCAGTGAATCCTTGAGAGCTGAGGACGGACCCCGCTGACCGGCTTTGATTTCCCTTAGTAATGCGCCTCATTCGGTGAAGAGAAATCTACCGCACCTGTCCCGCGAGAGTCACCGCAGGGGCATCAAGTGTGATCGAGGCGGAATTCACGGTGATTATAGCACGCCGAATCGTCGTCGCGTCTCTCAGGGAATTTCAAAATCGTGCCGGATCCCAAAATCCCGCCGCGATTCGTTTTCGGATACACACCTCATCTCCGAAATCCATCGCAGACGTTAGGTGTTGATTGCCGGGAACCAACGAGCTGGGGTGGAGCACTATGCTGGAACCGGCTCGCGCGATAAAATCAACGAAAATGAATATTCAGGGAGTTACGGGACATGGCCGGCGCGAAGAATGTTTTGGGAAAACCACTGGTCCCGTGTTCCTTTGATCCCGTCACTGGATGGTATCGAAACGGCTGCTGCGACACCGGACCGGGCGACTTCGGAGTTCATACTGTCTGCGTTCAGGTGACAGACGAGTTTCTCGCTTTTTCCAAGAGCGTCGGGAACGATCTGTCGACGCCGATTCCGCAGTATGACTTCGCCGGATTGAAGCATGGCGACCGCTGGTGTCTGTGTGCGTCGCGATGGAAAGAAGCATTCGATGCAGGCGTTGCTCCCTCGGTCGTGCTGGCAGGGACGCACATGTCGACGCTCGAGTTTGCGTCACTTGAAGAACTCCGAGAGCACGCGCTCGACGCTCACGAGATTCAGGACTGAGTTGGCCTGTTGATTCTTAATCATCCTCTCCAGTGGAGGGAGTGTCGAGAAATGTCTCGACCTTGATTTCCCCGTTGGGGTGGATCAGGAATGTCGTCGCGCCTGATGCGGCGGTACTGAGAACGGTGGAATTCGCTGCGGCCTCCTGAATGTGTTTGAGGTCGCCTGGTCCGCCGCTAACCATGATCCACTTCGGTGAGGCCCACTCAAAAAACGCGGCATTGTTCGACTGCTTGCCGCCGTGGTGAGGGGAAAGCACCACATCACAGGCTTGTGTCGGCAGCTGCATCAGCCGGGTGAGCCCTGATCGTTCGATGTCTCCGGTCAACAAGACTGACCGCTGAGCCACTTTTAATTTCAGCACCAGACTCTGTTCATTGTCACTGGAGAAACGCTCATCTCCAGCAGGATGCAGGACTTCCACTTCAACGCCAGTACTGGCGGCGTTCAGTGAGTCCCCTTGCTGCAGCATCCGGACTGGCACTCCCTGTCGCATGGCCGCATTCAGCAGATCCTGAATGCCGGACTGAGTCGATCGAGCCGACTGGGGAGAGAGACACAATTGCCGGACCGGGAATCGCTCGAGTAATTCAAACATCCCGCTGAAGTGATCGTGATCGGCGTGTGACAGAACGATCGTGTCGATGGTCCTGAGACTGCGATACCGCAACAGACGCTCAACGGCCCGATGTGCACGACGACCGTCACCAATCGTTCCGGCATCGTAAAGGATTACGGAACCATCAGGAGCTTCCACGACGCACGCCAGCCCGTGTCCTACAGAAAGAAATGTGCAGCGAAGGGGCGACGTTCCACGGGGCCAGAACGGCAACATCAGGCCCAGTATTATCCATGCAGGGAGCACATGAATTCCCCATTTCGGAAACCCGGATGATGGCGCTCGCAACCATGCCAAGGCGAGGAACAGGTAGAAGCCCATGACCCACCAGCCTGGGAGTTCCGGAACAAAGAAGTGACCGCCGGGCACCTGTTGTCCCCACGCCACCGCCAACTGCATCAGTTGCAGTCCCCAGTTAAATGGGATGGCAATCCATGACGCCAGCCAGGGAGAGAGCAGCCCGACTGTGAGAAACAGATATCCCAGTCCGAGAACCACTGTCGCGCAGGGGACGAGAATAAGGTCCCCCAGTAACCCGATGGGGGTGAGGAGATGAAAGGTCGCCATTGTTAATGGGACCGTGGCGACCCAGACTGCGCCGGAGACGAAATAAACTTTGACGAGCGCGAATCCACGATCGATCCACTTCTTCATCCTCGGGGAATGTTCGACCGGCACCTCGTCCCCGCGGGTGAAAAGCTTTCGGACAGGAATTCCCGTCGCCCAGAAGATGGCCGATACTGCGAGGAATGACAATTGAGCGCCGATGTCAAACAGATCGAGTGGGTTCCAGACAAGCAGGATCAGCGCGCAGGCCGCCAGAGTGTTCCAGCGATTTGCCGCGCGATGAGCCAGACTTCCAATCAGACCGAGAATGGCCAGTAAGCCAGCGCGAATAACTGACGCCTGATGATCAGCAATCCAGGTGAAAATGAGCGCGGCCGCAATCATCCAGATGGCGAGCAGGACTGAGGAGAGATTGAACATCCGTCCGGCGAAATAGACCATCCCCATCAGGATGCCGACATTAATTCCGGAGATGGCGAGCAGGTGCATCATCCCGGTTTCGGCGAACTGATCTTTCAGTTGATCGGTCAACTGTGACCTGTCCCCGATCAACAGGGAGGACGCGAGTCCCCGGACGGGCGGACGCAGTTCCGCTGACATGAGGTTCTGACATTCCTTCCGGATCGCGGATCTCCAGCGAGCGAGCGTCCAGAGGAGGCCTGACTCCTCTCCCTGTTTCTGCACGGCAGCAGGATGGTTGACTGAGAGTCGGAAGTCCGCGCCCTGCATTTTCAGGAGGGTTCCGAAATTGGCCTCGCCGGGATTCGATGGTGGTCGTGGGAAAGATAACTGGCCAAGGACTTCAATCTGATCGCCGACTTCGACATTTGTCAGATGCCCTGCGACTTCAATTCGTGCTGTCCCTGTGGAACTTTGCCAAAGGTCATCTACAAGGATCTGTCGGATCTCCAGCAGGGCTGTTGAGCGATCCAGTTCCATCCACGAGGGAATGCGAGGGCCGACGGGGCGGTCGAGAATCTCGACAGGTGACTTCAATACTCCCCGAAGATCGACCAGAAGGGACGCTCGTTCCTCTGTCGAGTTGACAGAACTCGTCTCAGGAATCGTCCAGACCAGATGATGTCGAATTCCCCCTGTCAGCAGGACGAGCAGGAAGATGAGAACGGAATGCAGGCGAGGGTGAGTCCCTCTGAAAGTCAGCCAAAAGGTTGAGGCGAGCACAGCTCCTGCGGTAAAGAACCAGAACGCAAGCGGTACAGACCAGGCGTGATCGAGCAGGATTCCAGTTGCAAACGCAATGACCGCAGTCAGTGCCGGACGATGCGGCAGTCGCTGTCGCGATGACTCCAGGGGGGACGCGATGGTCTCTCGAGTTGGCACAAACAACCCTGTTACTGGGGGATCTCCGGAAGAACTCCAAGTGCTCTCGTTGGCTCTTCCGCCGAACAATTCGAATGGTGTCTGCGAGCCATGAATCACCAATCGGTGACATCGTGAAATAATCCGGCTTCATTTCCCGGGAAGGGTAAGAAGTCGAGCTTTGTTGCGTCCACATGCAGGCAGGATTTCTTCCTGACGTGAGAATGAGTACCTTGTCCGACGGGTGCAGTTCTCTGTTGCGAGTTCACAATCACGGATTTTAAGTCTTAATCGGTCCATATGTCTGTTATTCAAGGCCGATCTGGCACCCAGCAATTCCTGCCACCTTGGTATTTCCGCAACGGTCATATTCAGACACTCGCGGGATTGTACGTTTTCTCGCCCCGAGCCAGTCTCCGCGGTCTCTCAGTGTCGGCGACAATGGGAGAGATCGCTTTGGACGACGGCGATCGTCTTGTTTATCACGACGATTGTCCTGCTGAATGGAAGCCCGGTGATCGGATTGCACTGCTGCTACATGGTCTCGGCGGCAGCCATGCCAGTCCGTATCTTGTCCGGATTGCCGGCCGGTTGAACCAGTTACGGGTTCGTACTTTTCGGCTTGACTGGCGCGGGTGTGGTGCCGGAGCCGCTCTCGCTCGCTATCCCTATCACAGCGGGCGATCAGAGGATCTGGACGCGACCATTCGCGGGCTTCAGAATCGCTGCCCCGGTTCCGCAGTCTCTTTGATCGGGTTCTCTTTGGGTGGGAATGTGGCGCTGAAGTGGCTGGGAGAATTATCGCGCAACCGTGGAATGCAGACCCGCGTCGATCGCGCTGTTGCCGTCTGCCCGCCGATTGATCTTCATTTCACCGTTTCTGCGATGCGGCGGGGATGGGGCAAGCTATACGACAGATACTTCTGCAAGGGATGCATTCAGGCTGTCCGACATCGACGGGGACTGCGACCGGATACGGTGGTCCCTGAGGGATGGTTCTCACGTCAGCCGCGAACACTGTACGAGTTCGATGATACCTTCACGGCACCTGTCTCAGGGTTCCAGTCAGCCGACGACTATTATGCTCGATCGAGTGCCAATCAATTCCTGAGTTCAATCACGGTGCCGACGCTGGTGCTCGCCGCCCAGGATGACCCGTTGATTCCTTATGAGCAGTTTCGCATCGCTGACTATTCAGGCACGACCGAGTTGCTCGCTCCAACGCATGGAGGCCATCTCGGTTTCTGCAACAGGCGAGGCCAGGATTGGCTGGATGAACAGGTCATTGCCTGGAGTCTCGGCCGTTAACCCGTTGTGGCTGCGCCTTGCTATCGCCGTGTTCTCTGCTTCGATAGCAGGGCTGACCGCGATAAAGAGTGAGCCGCTGATCACACTCTAACGGTGCCGGTACGCACCGAAAAATTTCAGATTGATTGTCACAGAACTCCCTGCATGTGCGTCCTTGTTGTTAAGGATCGGGCACTCACATCTTGAGCCCGACTTAAAACATCAATTTCAGGGAGTGCATCATGAAAAGCTCAATTTGCTCGATGGTTGTTGGCGTTCTTGCGTTAAGTGCGATGGGAATGGCCTTTGCTCATCTGCATGACGAAGAAGATGGTGAGTCCGTAAAAGTCATCATGGCTCATGACATTCAGGAACTGCTGGATGGCAAGGCGGCTGGCGTGACCGTTGCGGAGGTCACCATTGAAGCAGGTAAGCAGGGATTGTCGCACCGCCATCCTGGGCCGGGGCTGGTTTATGTTGCTGAAGGAGTCTACGAACTCGGCATCGACGATCACCCGACCAAAATCTACCGGGCGGGGGAAACGTTCTATGAGCCGACGGGATGTCTGCACAGGGTTTCACGAAATCCCTCTTCAACAGGGCGAACGAGGCTGATTGCTTTCGTCCTGCATCCCCGTGGCGTCAAGGAAATCGCTGTTCCTGAGAGATCCAAACCGTAAGGCCATCGCGTTAACGACATTGGCATTCACGTTCCAGTTTATCATTCATTGCAAGGGCAGAAATCATGGAGACGTTAATCAAGGCCGATAAGACTTCAACTTTGGCTTATCGTGCAATGTTGGGGGTTGAAAGGGCATTGGCACAGTCCAGTTTGTCGCACTCGCTGAGGCATCTGATTCAGGTGCGAGTGTCTCAGATCAATGGTTGTGCGTTTTGCATCGACATGCACTGGAACGATGCCCGAGCCGCAGGAGAAACAGAACAACGGTTATATGGCCTGTCTGCCTGGCGCGACGTCCCGTATTACACAGACCGCGAGCGGGCGGCTCTTCTACTTGCCGAAGAACTAACTCTGATCGCAGGTCATGGGGAGTTAAGAGAGCTGTATGATCAGATCCGGCCCCATTTCACAGAGGTGGAGTTGGGTGATCTGGTGTGGGCGATCGCCGCGATCAATTTCTGGAATCGCATTAGTATCGGCTATGGAAGCGTTCCGGCCGCGGTCCCGATGCCATCTCTGGTTCACTGAGGTTCGAATCAGATCCTGCAGAGTTAATAACTGCGGCGGCTACTTATGGCCGCCGCAGTCGTCGTTTGTTACCTCACAGTCGGGATGCCCGCGTCATCAGCCGGACGTGGACCCGGGGCTGGCCAGTGGAATTTGCGTTCCTGCTCTTGAATTGGAACGTCATTGATACTGGCTTCACGACGGCGCATCAGTCCCTCGTTGTCGAACTCCCAGAGTTCATTGCCGTATGCCCGATACCACTGCCCGTTGGCGTCGTGATACTCATACTGAAATCGAACCGCGATTCGATTCTCTGTGAAACTCCATAAGGACTTGGTCAGCCGGTAGTCGAGTTCTTTCGACCACTTCTCTGTGAGAAACTCGCGAATGGCGTCGCGCCCTTGGATGAACTGACTGCGGTTTCGCCACTCGGAATCCGGAGTGTAGGCCAGCGAGACCCGGTCGGGATCCCGGCTGTTCCAGGCATCTTCGGCAGCGCGAACCTTGGCTGCTGCAGATTCGGCATTGAAGGGAGGGCGGATTGTGGTCATGTGGTTTCTCGTGAAAGAATCGCTTTCATCCGAGATGAATTGAGGAGGTCAGCATTTTGCCAGCGTGGAAAGTTTTTAGGCGCAACGTTCTTACTCGTCGTCGGATTCCACGGACCGAACGACTTGAATATTCAGTTCTCGCAATTTTGTTCGCAGGGTTTGTCTCGCGATCCCGAGAATCTTGGCCGCTTGAGCCTGGTTGCCGCTCGTATGTTCCAGAATTTCACTGAGAAGGTGTCGATCCAGAAAACGGTGCATCTCTTCATAAATGTCACTGGAGCCGGACTGCAGTTGCTGCCGCAGATGGTTGCTGATTTCGGAAGATTTGCCGTTGCTGGAAGCGGCCACCGCACGATCTGAGCCAGAACTGAGTTCAGGCAGGAATGACGGCTGCAGGACATGACCGGTCGAACGCAGGATCGCCTGTTTCAGAACTCCCTGTAACTCGCGGATGTTTCCTGGCCAATGGTGGGACTGTAATCGGGCAAGTGCTTCTTCAGAGACTTCCCGAATCTCCCGCCCAAATTCCTGACTGAAGCGTTTCACAAACATCTGGACCAGCGTCGCCAGATCTTCTTCCCGTTCACGCAGAGGAGGAAGCGGAATCGTAAAGACGCTGAGTCGATAATAAAGGTCCGCCCGAAACTTCCCAGTTTCGGCCCATGATTTTAAATCTCGATGTGTCGCGGCGATGAGTCGCACGTTCGTCTGAATTGTTTCGTTTCCACCGACTCTTTCGAACTGCTGCTCCTGAATGACTCTCAGAAGCTTCGCCTGCAAGGCCAGCGGCATATCGCCGAGTTCATCAAGGAGAATCGTTCCGCCGTTGCATTGTTCAAACTTCCCGATGCGTCGGCGGTCGGCCCCCGTGAATGCCCCTTTCTCGTGTCCAAACAGTTCACTTTCCAGCAAGTTTTCAGGGATTGCCGCGCAGTTCAACGCAAGGAAAGGTGCTTTGGATCGGGGCCCATGCTGGTAGATCGCACGGGCGACCAGCTCCTTGCCTGTTCCGCTTTCGCCGGTGATCAACACAGGCACATCCTGCGGAGCGACGCGACCGATTGCCTTATAAACCTCACGCATCGCGGAGCAGCGACCGACGATCGAGTCTTCGGCATCGTGTTCCTGTGGTGATTCTGAAATCACGGCAGGGCGCCGCATGCGGCGTACAACTTCCAGTGTTTCAGTAATGACTTCGGTCAACTGCTTTAAGTCGAGTGGCTTAAAGAGGTAGTCATAAGCCCCATCCTTCATGGCCTCGATAGCAGCATCGGCGCCTTTCGCCATGGTGACAAAGATCACCGGAATTCGGGCGTCGAGCCGCCGAATCTCCTGAAAGACCTCGAGTCCGGACTGGTCTGGTAATCGTAAGTCCAGCAGAATGACATCCGGCGGACTTCGAGCGACCAGTTCCAACCCGGCCGCGCCCGTCGTCGCGATGTCGATATGGTGCTGAGGACTGGGAAATGCCTGGCGAACCTGTGCAGGGACGAGAACCGGGTCATCATCAATGAGCAGCAAGCGGGCCACGTTCCACTCCCGAAAAGACCTCCACCAAGCGCTGGGGGGAGGTCATCTTCTGTGATGACGATTAGCATGTCCAGCGAGTGAAGAGATTTCCAGAGTTGAGAGGCAATCGCGACATCAAGCGGTGATTTGTATTGGAACTGGCACCGGATTCGCGATGGTGAATTGAATTAACGAACGCACTCCGTTGAAACTCAAGTGGCAGGAGAGGACGCTGTTCGGCCAGCTGTCAGCATTTCATGAGAATGAATAATCTAAAGACCCGGTTCACGATCGCCGGGATTGTGTTGATGGCGTCCATGCTGGCCTGCGGAGTCTGGAGTGTCTTAACGTTTCATCGACTTGGCTCGGCGTTGCAGAGGACCCTCGATGAGAATCAGCTGACGATTCATCTCGCAGTGGAGATGATCTATGCATTGGAGCGTGAAGATCGGGCAATCCTCACTGCGCTTCAAAGTGGAACTGCTCAGGACGTTGCGGCGATTACCTTGGAGAGAAACTCTTTCGACTCTCGCTATCAGTCACTGAAAGAGCATGTTCATACACGGGAAGATGTTAATGCTTATGCAGCGGTTCGAAAGGACGTCGACGCATTCCGTGCCGCCGCGGATGATCTGATTCAGGATCGGACCAGTGCCGACGTGCTGACGCGGTATACCCAGGAGGTCGATCCGGTTTTGCGTCAGGCCATTGCCGCAGTGCGACATTTTCGTGAAGCGAATGTCGATGCCATGCGGGTTGCGGGTTCCCATATCGAAGAGGACGCCCGAGGCTCAAGTCTTATCATTGGCGGACTGACACTGCTGGCGTTCTCTGTTTCGCTGAGCGTTATCAGTCTGCTGACGCGGAGCGTAATGAGGCCGATTCGCGAGCTCGATCACGCTGTCGCCGCGATTCGGCGGGATGAATTTGAGCATCGGGTTCCCGTCTGGTCGCGGGATGAACTTGGTCGTCTGGCCGAAGGTTTTAATCAGATGGCAGAAGGCCTGATTAACTCGCGCCGCGAGATTGAAGATCGATTCCGCCAGCTGGCTGAGAATATCAACGAAATCTTTATCGTGTCGAATGCGGCTGGTGATCGCATCTATTACGTCAGTCCAGCCTATGCTGAGGTCTGGGGGCGAAGCAGTGAGAGTCTTTACGAAGATCCCCATTCGTGGCTGACGAGCGTTCATCCTGACGATCGAGGGGCCGCGATTGCAAATCTCCAATGCCGGGCGAAGGGAGAGTTCTTTGATCTTGAATACCGCATTGTCCGCCCTGACGGAGCCATCCGGTGGATCCGCAGTCGTGCGTTTCCTTTTGGCGTGGCGAGTTCGACTGAACCCCGTGTTGCCGGACTGGCTGAAGATATTACGGATCGGAAGAACGTCGAAGTCGAAGTCCGGAGAGTGAAGGAGCGACTTGAATTGGCTGTCCGCAGCTCAAACCAGTGTATCTGGGAATACGACATGCCTGACGGTCGGCTTGAGACCAGTCAGGCGACATTCATTAATGTCTGGGAATCGCTGGGGTATGACCCTGAAGATGCCCCGGAGGATGTCAGAGATGCTGTTGCTCTGGCGGTGCATCCTGAGGATAAGGGACGCGTTCAGGCTGCGATTGACCACTGCCTGAAAAGTTCCGATCGCGAGTATGAACTCGAAAGTCGGGTGATCGCGAATTGCGGCGCTGTTCGCTGGCACCTGTCACGTGGCGTCGTTCTGAGAGATGGCAGCGGGGTGCCGAAGCGTTTTGTCGGCACCAGTATCGATATCACAGAATTAAAAGAGGCTGAAGAAGCGCTCCGAAAGAGTGAGCAACGTTTCCGGATCTTTGCCGATCATGCTGCTGATGCCTTCTTTCTTCATGATGAAAATCTCGTTGTCTGTGATGTGAACAAGCAGGCGTGTGAAAGTCTGGGGTATGGACGGGATGAATTATTAGGGATGAGTCCTGTCGACTTCGACGCCGACACGAATGCTGACGACCTGAAGTCGATTCAGGCGAAACTGCTGGAAGGGCAGATGCTCTCGTTTGATTCGCGTCATCGACGGAAAGATGGCAGCACATTCCCTGTGGAGGTCAGAGGTCAGCTGTTCTGGGAAGGGGGCCGCGCCTTTACACTGACTCTGGCTCGCGACGTGACAGAACGAAGACAGGCGGAACGGGCATTGCTTGAGAGCGAAGAACGTTTTCGAAGTACATTCGAAAATGCGGGGGTCGGCATCGCGCTCTGCGATGTGAAAGGGAACTTTCTCCATGTGAATCCGAGTTTTTCACGGATTGTGGGCTACTCGGACGCGGAACTCGCAGGACAAAGCTATCAGGCGATCACGCACCCTGATGATCTGATGATCGATGCCGAGCAGATTCAGCAGCTGTTGAGGAAAGAGCGGTCAGGGTATTCGGTCGAGAAGCGTTTTGTCCGCAATGGTGGCTCTGACATCTGGGTCACTCTTTCTGGATCTGTTCTGCAGTGCGGTGCCGATGGAACTCCCAGAAGTCTGATCGCGATTATCGAAGATATTTCCGAACGTAAGCGGCTGGAGGAGGAGCTCCGGATCAGTGAATCCTCATTCCGCGGGATCTTCGAGAATGCTGCTGTCGGAATTGCTCAGTGCAGCCTCGACGGCCGTTACCTGCAGATGAATCAGAAGTATGGCGACATTCTCCGATTCGCGCGTGGAGAATTGTTGGGTGCGACGTTTAGTGAAGTTGTTCATCCTGAGGATCTGGCCTCGACCGTGGAGATGTTTGAAAGGCTGGGGCGCGGCGAAATACTCAGTGAAACCCAGGAGAAACGCCTGATCTGCAAGGACGGAACACAGGTCTGGGTCATCCTGACTGTCTCATTGGAAAGGGATCAGGATGGGAATCCCCTGCGGACCATTGGAATCATCGAGGATATTTCAGAGCGGAAGCGTCTTGAGGAGGAACTGAGGCAAAGTGAAGAGCAGTTCCGCCTCATGGCGAACTCGATGCCTCATATTGTTTGGACCGCCGATCTTGATGGAACCTGTGATTACATCAATGACCGTTTCGTAGAGTACACCGGAATTCCCGCCAGCGAGTTAACCTGGGAGAGATGGTTCTCGCTCGTGCATCCTGATGATCGCGAGCGGAACATTCTCGAATGGAGGGCCGCCGTCGAAGGTGGTCGGGAATGCGATCTCGAGTTTCGGCTGCAAGCGGCTAACGGGACCTATCGCTGGTTCCGGGGGAGAGCGCTGCCGATCTATGGAGAGCCGGGCCAGATTATTAAGTGGATCGGGACCACCACCGATGTTGATACTCAGAAGCAGAGCGAACAAGTTCTAGAACGCGCCAAGGCAGCAGCTGAGGCCGCGAATCGGGCGAAAGATGAGTTTCTCGCGAATGTCAGCCATGAAATTCGAACTCCGATGAATGCCATTCTCGGCATGACAGAACTCGTCCTGGATACGCCCCTCACCGATGATCAGCGACAGTCCTTGAAGACGGTCCACTCTGCGGCCGATAGCCTGCTCGCCATTATTAACGATCTTCTGGACTTCTCACGGATCGAGGCCGGCAAGATGGAGTTGAGCGAGGAAGTATTCTCACTTCGCGCATTACTCGGAGACACACTGCGGGCACTGGCTGTCAGGGCTCACCGAAAAGGTCTGGAGATCGTCAGTCACCTGCAACCGGATGTCCCGGACACACTGGTGGGAGATGGGGGCCGTCTCAGACAGGTGATTCTTAATCTTGTCGGAAACGCTATTAAATTCACCGAAACCGGCGAAGTCGTCGTTCGAGTGACGAGATCTGAAGAGACCTCGTCTGACAATCGGATCGAGTTGGTCTTTTCTGTGACCGATACCGGCATCGGGATTCCGAAGGAGAAGCACGCCAAAGTATTCCGCGCCTTCGAACAGGAAGACAGTTCCACGACCAGAAGATATGGCGGGACAGGTCTCGGTCTGACGATCGCCAGTCAGATTGTGGAGCTGATGGGGGGCTCATTGACCCTTGAGAGTGAAGTGAATCGTGGAAGTTGTTTTACATTCTCCGCACAATTTGGAATCAATCCTGATACCACGGTGACAGGACAGCATCTGCTGCCGATTCAACTCAAGGAGCTGCGCACACTGATTGTCGACGATAATGCCACGAACCGTCACATTCTGACCGAGTATCTGCGTGGCTGGCAAATGGATCCTGTTGCCGTCGGAGATGGGATCGCTGCGCTGGGGGCCCTCTGGGACGCAGTGACGGGCAATCAGCCATATGAACTTGTTATGCTCGACTCACGGATGCCAGATACCGATGGATTAGCAATCGCCGAGCTGATCCGCAGGCGTTCCGATCTCTCTGCGACTCGACTGATTCTGCTCACATCCGGCGATCGCCCGGGTGACGCATCCCGATTCCGTGATCTGAAAATTGATGCTCATCTTTTGAAACCTGTTCAGCCGGATGAATTGCTCGAGACTATTTATCAAGTGATGCGTGGCGGGGGTGAGTCTTCGAAGGAAACCGCCACGCCCGGCGAGCATCATCACAGAGCGACAGGACTTCATTCTCAATCACTGAAGATTCTCGTCGCTGAAGATAATGAGTTTAATGCTCAAGTTCTCGAGATGTATCTGAATAAAATGGGCCATGGGGTTCACTTGGCGGCAAATGGAGTCGATGCTCTCAGGTTCGCACTTGAACAAGAATTCGACTTTCTGCTGGTCGACATTCACATGCCCGGGCTGGACGGGTTTGAAGTGGTCAGCCGCATTCGGCAGCACGAAAAAACGACGGGAAAACATCTTCCCACTATCGCTCTTACTGCGAGATCCCGCCGCGAAGACCGTGAGCAATGCCTTGCGGCCGGGATGGATGATTTCCTCACGAAGCCGTTTCGCGCGGAGGAACTGGAGGCGGCACTGAGCCGGATTGCTGGCACGATCCCCAAGTTAGTGACGCAGGACTCCAGTCCTCATATATCCGGCTTTAGGATTCTCGATCCGCGTGTCTTGCTCTCGGCATGTGGCAGGGATGACGAAATGCTGACGAAAGTGATCGAGTCGTTTCGCCAGCACCTTCAGATTCAGCTGGTCTTGATGCGGGAAGAGGTTCGCCAGCATGACGTGCTGCAACTGCGAGAAACGGCTCACAAACTGGCAGGGATTCTCTCTGCATTCTCGACGGCCGCTGCCGGAATTGCCTCGGAACTGGAGGACCTCGCGGCCGCAGGGCAGAGGGATGAGTTTCCTGAGGCACAGCGTCGCTTGGAGGAAGCGTGTGAACAACTCCTCAGGGAGTTGAACGGGGTCTCTATCTCCGTGCTCATTCAGCACACCCAGATGTGCTAAGGGCAGGATATCCTCTCTTCATAATCTGATCTGAAGATTCCTTACATGTAAGTTACGAATTCTCTGATAGTTCTCTGCTGATTCTGCAGAATGCTCGAAATCGCTTCACTGCGGGGGGTTGAGTTACTTCCGGGAACTCAAAGACGCCGTCTTCCCCGTCGCTGGAATCCGGAGCGGTACGAATCGTGCGAATGGTTTCTTCGTGGATCCGGCTTTAACGCTCTTGCCTGTGCGAACTCTCCAGAGCAATGAAGTCGATAATGTCTCGCACCAGGATTGAGAAGAGAAAAGGACAGTCATGGCTAATGCAAATCCAAATTCGAAAACAGTTCATGTGAACGGCAAACTTGCGACGCCGACCGATCTCTCGGCTGATGGAGTGAACGCGGTTTCAGAAGAACTTCGTTTGCTTCTGGCCGATGTTTTCGCTCTCTATGTTAAAACGAAGAACTTCCACTGGCACATGAGTGGACCTCACTTCCGGGACTATCATCTGCTTCTCGATGAACAGGCCTCACAGATTTTTAAGATGACCGACGATATCGCCGAACGCGCCAGAAAGATTGGTGGGACGAGTTTACATTCCATCGGGGAAATCAGCAGGTTCCAGCGGTTGCATGATAATGATGACGACTTCGTGAATCCCCGTGACATGATTGCTGAACTCGCGGAAGACAACTTGAAGTTAACTGGCTTTTTGCGGCAGACGCATCGTGTTTGTGATGAGTTTCAGGATTTGGCAACCGCCAGCCTGCTGGAAACCTGGATTGATCAGACGGAACGCCGGACCTGGTTTCTCTCGGAGACGGCGGGATCCCTGTGACATGTCAGTTTCCGGCAATGTGACTTCGCAGTAGAGCATTGCGAACCTCTCTCAATCAAGCATTTCATCAGGCTTTGCAGAATGGGCTTCTGCAGGGCCTGATCTCATTTATTGTCGCTAACGAGCGATTAATTGTGCAAAGAGCCGGGGCGGTAAATCATTGTTCATACGGGCCAAATTTCTTTCAAAAGCACTGGGCCTTGTCGAGAATAAACTCTTCTCGGTTGGGCAGATTCCGGAAACCGAAAGGGATTTGTTCCCGGGATTCGATGGAGTTCGGCGGAGATCCGTGGGGTGTGTTATCTGTTCCGAGGAGCTGGTGAAACGGCACGCTCAGCGGCATGGTTGTTGCGAACTGCTAATTCGCTCACAGAGAATCAATCATTCGCTCTAAACCGGTCTCACCCCGCTGATTGATCAACGCTGGAGAGCTTCTTTCGCACCTTTAAGCAGGTCGAGCGACTCTAAGTGCTCGGACTGGTCACTACTGCCCCGGGAGACGAACCATGACCGACTTTGACCGCCGCGAATTCTTCACAAGTGCTGCCTTCTTCGCCGCTGCCGCAGGGGCAGCGATGTTGGATCAGAAGCAGTCGCTGGGGGGTGATCCCAGTTTTATGAACAACGTGCCGGATCCAGTCGACTCTGGTAAGGAGCTACCGACATTCAAGTTCGAACTGGAGAAGTCGCAGGGGAAGGTGATCGGCAAGAGCTCTGGGAAGGAAGCGACAGTCGAACAGCTTCCCATTTCCAAGGGGCTTGCTGGCGTTTCAATGCGTCTCGAACCCGGAGCGATGCGTGAGCTGCATTGGCATGCGACCGCGGCCGAATGGGCACTTGTTCTCGAAGGCCGGGTGCGGACGACGGTCATCGCACCTGACGGAACTGCTGAAATCAACGATTTCAATCCCGGCGATGTCTGGTATTTCCCACGCGGAAACGGGCACATGCTGGAGTGTCTGGGGAATGAACCTTGCCACTTCATTTTGATCTTCGATAACGGGTATTTCTCCGAGTTCGGGACTTTCAGCATCTCCGACTGGATCGGCCACGCTTCTCCGAACTTGCTGGCGAAGAACTTTGGAGTACCTGCTTCCACATTCAAGGACTTCCCGAAGGAAGAAGTCTATTTTGCTCGCGGGGCCGTCCCCCCGGAGAAACCTGCTGTGCCGCTTCAGGGAGTGAAAGAGCCTCCGCTCACTCATAAGTTTGAACTCCTTTCGAAGCCTCCACACCGCACTTTCAAAGGGGGCCGTGAATGGCGGGTCGACTCCAATAACTTCCCGATCTCAACGACGATCACCGGTGTGGTTCTGGAGCTTGAACCAGGAGCCCTTCGCGAACTGCACTGGCATCCGACGGCCGATGAGTGGCAATACATCATTCAGGGTGATCTGAGCGTCACCATGTTCGGATCGCATGGCCGTTATCGGGTGGAAACTCTTCATCAGGGAGACGTGGGTTACATCCCGCAAGGCTATGGACACTCGCTTGAGAACGTGGGGACAACGACATGCAAGATTCTCATCGGCTTCAACAGCGGGGTCTATCAGACCATCGACCTTTCGCAGTGGATCGCAGGAAATCCGCCGGACGTGCTTGCCACGAACTTCAGCAAGTCGCCTCAGCTGTTTGAGAAATTTCCCAAGTCTGACGTGTTCATCACAAAGTAGTGGCCGGGTTGGGGCAGGGCAGGCGTTGGTCGATCGGCACCGATGCGGTCGACCAACACTGTCCTTTTTGCTTCTGAGTCTTAACCGGTACGGCAGACCCTTCCAGGCCGCCCAAGCTCATTTCCGCGGCCGACTCGTCGTTCACATACATGCTCCACACGCGGTGGTAAGCCTCGTCCCTGGGCCAGCGGAAACCTGAATCAGGAGTCAGTCAGATGCGAACACTTCATGCGGCCAAGACAAATGACAGGAGATTGAGATTGCGGGTCGCCGTTCCAATCTTTTTTCTCACCATCGGAGTCCTGCTTGCAGGTCGAACCCGTGCCGATGATGCACCCACGGCCGATTCACTACTGAAGCAGGCAAGGGAGACATTCAAGTCGCTGACTCCCCTCGTGGGCGAAGCGCAGGCCAATCAAAAATCCCCACAAGTGGAATTGGGGCGAAAGCTCTTTTTTGATCCCCGGATGTCAGCCGACGGAGTCTGGAGTTGCATGCTTTGCCATCAGCCGACTCTTTATGGCACTGACGCCCAACGACTCTCTCGGGGAGTCTTTGATAAGTTTCTTCCGCGAAACGCTCCGACCGTGTTGAATGCCTCACTTCAGTTTAAGGCGCACTGGGACGGCCGATTCGCGAGTGTCGAAGAACAGGCCTCCCACGCATTGCTGGGACCCGGCTTTGGAAATCACGATGTCCCGGAAGCAATGGAACGAATCAAATCCATCCCCGGCTATGCTGAGGAATTCGCGAAAGCATTCCCAACGGATTCCGACCCGGTGACACCCACCAATCTCGGGACGGCGATCGGGGCTTACGAAAGAACCCTGCTCACGCCTTCCCGCTTCGATGAGTATCTGGACGGTAAGCCAAACACGCTATCAGCAGCAGAGCGGAAAGGCCTACAGATCTTCACAGCCATTGGCTGTGCCGACTGTCACGACAAGCTTGGACTGGGAGGCGAAAGATTCGAGAAGTTTGGGGAAGTGAGTGACTATTGGAAGCAGACAAAAAGCCAGGTGATTGATCAGGGGCGATTCGAGATCACCAAGAAGGAGGAAGATCGCTACGTCTTCAAAACACCGTCACTGAGGAATGTGGCGATGACGCCGCCTTACTTCCATGACGGATCGGTGGCGGACCTCCACGAGGCGGTCAGGATCATGGCGAAGGTTCAGCTGGATGTGGATCTACCAGAGGAGCAGAACCAATCTATTGTGACTTTTCTGCAAAGTCTCACGGGTGATCTCCCGGGACACTTTCAGACTGTGCCCGTTCTGCCGCCCGGGACATTCTTCCCCGTCAAAGAGTCTCCAGCAGCCTCTGCAGAACATTGAGCCTCTTCAGGGTGATCGAAGAGATTTCAGGTGCAGTGTTCATTACCAGCGGATGCTGTACTGAGCATAGGTATAGGAAGGAACTTTCGCTGAACCGGTCTGTTTGACGAACCGGCCCGCGAACAGCTGTGAATATCCAAAGAGGAAATTCTGATGGGGAGTCAGGTGGATGTTCCCCAGCAGATCGATTTCCTTGCCGACATCTTTTCCGGCAGCTCCAGTGATATCCTGGCGGATCGCCTGGCCCCTTGCGTTATAGAGCGCATCAGTTGCTGAAGCGAGATGAAAGATATGGTACTGCATCCGGAGTTGCAGCCATTTCTGAGGATAGAACTGCAGCTGAAAGTTCAGATCGTGAATATTCTGGCGACCGACGATATCGAGGTAGCCAAAGTAAGTGTGGCCGGCGGGAAAGAGCTGGTTAAAGGTCTCATACTTGTTCGACTCCGGCTCTTTTGTTCCGCTCGCATAATCATAGTAGGTCCAGAAGCTGAGATCCCAGGGGAAAGCAAACTGCCAGCCAAGTCCGGACGTGACCGCATGGGCATTAATTGTTCTTCCGTTCCGTTCCCCGGTCTGGGCCATCAATTCAAAATCGTACAGCAGCCGCTTCTGCATATCTCCGGCAATTCGGGTGCCTAATGTGACTGTATTTCCGACTGATCCGACCCGTGTGTCGGTCAGATTCAGAAGATAAAGATCGACGAGCATCTCCTTCGTCGGGTGGCGTGTCACCCATAATCCGCTCAGGGCCCGGTTTTGGTCCATCGCATCCATCTTATCGCGGTTCGGAGAGACCGGACGGACCCAGAAGAGATCAACATTCCACATGGAGGAGTACCAGTACCCGCGAACCCCGTCATAGGTTCTGAGAGTGTTCGAAAAGTCGGGAGAGGCAATCAAACGCTGCGATCCCATTACTATTTCCTGGCGTCCAACTCGGAATTGCAGGGGATCGCTGGCGATCTCACCGAGCTTCCATTCCGTGAACACATTGAGGAGATCGGTCCCGGATTCATTGCTAATGACCATTTCCCGTTTGTCATCAACTGAACGGGCGTCGATGAACTCGAGATACACTCTTGCGAGATCCCGATAGGACAGGTCCCCATAGAGTCGCAGACGAGTGAAATTGGTTTCTGAGTTTTCTCCCGATAACTGGTAGTTGGTGTAATCGTTGTAGCGGAGCCGGAATTCCCCACCGGTGGTGAAGAGAAATTCATCCTTCAAGATGACCCGTTTATAGGCATCCGACCACATGTGGTAAGTGTTCAGAGGATCATCGAGGTAGCGAAAGTCGTAGTCATAAAAGGGAGTCTGGTCGGATCCCGTCGTCCCGAATGGTGCAGGCGGAGCCTTAGGGGATTCGATCCCGTGTCGCCAGTCATAGAACGAATAATATCCCGGTCCTCCGTCGCTGATCGTGAACCAGCCTGCGCGAGGGATCTTCTCGATGGGCGGCACCTTAGACCAATCGACGGGGGCATGGGCATGGGTGTGAACCGGCACGGGTTCATAGTGGCCGAACCCTGCCGGGTGATCCATCAAGGGATGGACCAAGGACGGTTCGGCAGGAATGACATAGGGCGCCATCACCTCCGTCTCAACTGGATGTGGAGGGGCGGCCGTCGACTCGTCTCCTGCATAAATGAGAGAGGAGAGAAGCAGGCTGGAGATCCCGACACAGATTGTGCGGCCAATCGTCCACATGATGTGATCCCGAGGAGGGACTTACCCCGGCTCCATCACTTGGCATGAGTGACACGGAGGTTGACGATTGTATCGGTTGCTTAAAGATTGCTGATTGAGGGGATTGGCGACTGTTGCCTGTAGAATCAGCAACTGACTCCTGAGAAACACCACAGAAACGTTCGTGCGCGACGGGAATGATATCGCCCTGTCCCCTGAGACCGCTCATTGTGAGCATTCACTGAGAATCGGGGGCCCACGTCGTCTTGGCAATTGGGGGGGGCATGCTTCAGTTCAAAGAGAGCGAGCAATCAAACACGAAAGGCCCCGGCGGTCTCTCAGGTCGCCGGGGCCTTAATGTGATTCACAATGTGAACTTCGGCAGGAATCGAGCCCTTTCTCAAGGGGCCGGTGGACTCCTCATTGCGGTTGCACGTGGCAGACCGACTCAATCACCCGAGTCGGTGTTAAGCACGTGACGTGCCACTCAGGGCCGGTCTGCGAATGAACGATCACCGTAAAGTGTTTTCGGGACGCTAGATTCGTCAATTTTCGCGACCATGCCCTCATCTCGCCGGATGAGCGGGCTCTGTAAGAGTTGCACGGAATTCACGGCCCAATTGCAAATTCTGCAATGAAAAACTGGGTGGTTCGGGCCGAGTTTGATGCTGAATCTCCTGCTTCCACAAATTCCCCGAGCGGCTACTTACCAGTCTGATGAGCAGCGTCGGACATCGTTTGAGCGTACGCCGTCAGCTCAGACAGGCCGCCGTTTCGATCGATGGAAGTGAGCTTCTCAAGATGTCGGACTACGGCCGTTCCCACAATGACACCGTGGGCCAGTCCTCGCAGCGGCTGAACATGTTCCGGTCGACTGATCCCGAAACCGACCGCCAAAGGGAGGTCTGTTTCTTCCCGCAGCCATTTGAGCTGTTCAAGAAGTGCGGTTGCGACGTTTTCACGTTCACCCGTTGTTCCGGCGACGGCGACGATGTACACGAAACCAGATCCGCGTGCAAGAACTTGTTTCACCCGGCTGCGGGGAGTCGTCGGAGCAATCAGCTGAATCAGGGCCAGTCCCCGCTGCTGTGTCAGTGCGAAGAGTTCGTCGGCTTCGGCACCCGGCAGGTCAGGGACGATCAGGCCGGCGATCCCTGAATTCACGCACTCATCCAGGAATGCCTCAACGCCTGTCCGGAAGATGATGGCAAAAGAGACCATCGCGACCAGCGGCGGAAGTGGTTCGGCCTTGAGTTCCGCGAGGGCTTTGAAGATGTCTTTGACCTGCACCTTCTTGCCGAGTGCCCGGGTATAGGACGCCTGAATCACAGGGCCGTCCGCGACAGGATCGCTGTAGGGAAAGCCGATCTCGATCAGGTCGACATTTGCAGCTGCCAGAGCCCGCAGCGCGTCCTTGGTCCCTTCGAGATCCGGGTCTCCTGCTGTGATGAATGGCATGAACGCCATCCGACGGGATTCTGCAAGACCGGCAAACGTCTGTTGAATTCGCTCAGACACCATCGACTCCTGTTCCTGAGAGATGTCCGCTCTCAGGGGTACTCTTCAGTTTCTTATCATGCGTGGGAGAGCCGCAAATGATCACGGCCATCCCTGTCAGGCACAAGGCCACACCGATCCAGTCCGTCAGCAAGGGACGGATGCCGTCGACCTGCCAGAGCCAGATCATCGCGACGAAGACATACACGCCACCATAAGCGGCATAAATGCGGCCGGTTTCAGTCGGATGCAATGTCAACAACCACGAAAATATCCCGAGGCTGATTGCTGCTGGGACCAGCAGCCAGGGGGACCCGTTCCGATTCAGCCACAGGTAGGGCAGATAACACCCGACGATTTCTGCAATTGCTGTCAAAACAAACAGGATCGTCGTCGAGGCCATATCCGGTCTTCCCTGTCAAAACGTTCGGTCTGCTGAAACCAGAGGAACTTGAACTGGTGTTTAGAGGTCGAGCTTCAACAGGCGGGCGACTTCGTTGATGTCCTTGTCCCCGCGTCCTGACAAGCAGACGACGACAACTTCATCCGGTGTCCGCGCCGCAGCCGATTTCACGGCCTGTGCGACAGCATGGCTGCTTTCGACTGCAGGCAGAATGCCTTCGAGCCGGGCGACCTTCTGATACATCTGCAGGGCTTCTTCATCAGTCGCGGTGGTGTATCTCACCCGCTCACTGTCTTTCCAATAAGCATGTTCCGGACCGACACCCGGGTAATCGAGTCCCGCTGAAACGGAGTGGACATCGAGCGTCTGCCCGTCTGGATCCTGCAGAACATAGCTATAACTGCCATGCAGAATCCCCTTGTTTCCATAGGAAAGGGCACTGGCGTGATCGCCCGGTTGAGGACCCCGCCCTCCGGCTTCGACCCCGGTGAGTGCGACCGAATAATCTTCAACGAAGGGATAGAACATCCCTGCGGAGTTGGATCCACCGCCGACGCAGGCGACGATTTCGTCCGGCAGTCGCCCCAGTGTCTCAAGACATTGTGCCCGGGTTTCGCGTCCAATGACAGACTGGAAATCCCGAACAATCATCGGGAACGGATGTGGGCCGACGACGGATCCGAGGATGTAGTGAGTCGTCTCAACGGTCGCCATCCAGTCCCGGAGAGCTTCATTCACCGCATCCCGCAGCGTCCGCGAACCGGTCGTCACCGGTCGAACCTCAGCACCCATCGTCCTCATCAGGAAGACGTTGAGTCGCTGACGGCGAATGTCTTCTTCGCCCATGAAGATGACGCAGTCGAGGCCGAATCGGGCACAGGCAGTCGCGGTCGCCACACCGTGCTGTCCGGCACCGGTTTCAGCGATGACCCGCTTCTTCCCCATCCGCATCGTCAGGAGCGCCTGACCGATGGTGTTGTTGATTTTGTGCGCGCCGGTGTGATTCAGATCTTCCCGTTTGAAGTAGATCTTCGCACCGCCGACCGACTCGGAAAGACGTTCCGCGAAATAGAGTGGGCTCGGCCGACCGATGAAGGTTTTCAGCAGGTGGTCGAGCTGAGAGAGGAACTCGGGATCCTGTTTGGCGCGTTCGTATTCGAGTGACAGTTCATCCAGCGCCTGGATCAGTGTTTCAGGCACGAAGCGGCGACCGAATTCGCCAAACCGGCCAGACTGATCGGGAACATTCTTATTGGCAACGGACATGGCACTCAAACTTCGGGATCAGAAGGGAAGGAAGTGACCGGTTTTTGCCGACCTTGGAACCATCTTTCGATGCCTGCGCATCGGATCAGAGCGTCTTGGACTGGAACCGGTTCGCCTGAATGGAACCGATCTGTTTTCGTCGACAAGCTTGGGCTGCAGCCTGACGTCGAAAACGCCCATTTCTCTGGTCAAGTTTACTCGGCCGTCGGAAATTCTGCTATCACGTCCATCAGGCGTTCTCTATGAGTTTCTTCGCTTCGAATTTCTGCCTGTGATCGACTAATCTGTCACCCATGACGAATCTGCAGGTCCAACTCAATCGATTGACTCTTCGAAACCCCATCCTGGTGGCGTCCGGGACGTTTGGTTATGCGAAGGAAATGTCACCATTTGTGGATTTCTCCCGGCTCGGGGGAATCATCCCGAAGACGATCACCCCTGCGCCTCGAGCAGGGAATCCGCCTCCGCGAACCGTTGAAACTCCTTCCGGGATGCTGAATTCCATCGGCCTCGACAATGACGGCATCGACTACTTTCTGCAGAAGCATCTCCCGTATCTGCAGAGTCTCCCGGTTCCGGTGTTCGTGAACATCGCTGGGAAGTCCGTCGAGGATTTCGCGAAGATGGCCGCTCGGCTCGACACCATCCCCGGTCTGGCCGGTCTGGAGCTGAACATCTCGTGCCCGAACGTGAGTGGCGGAGTCGATTTCGGGACGAACCCGGAGTCCGCGCGAAAGCTCGTGGCGGCAGTTCGCGATGCCTGCCAGCTTCCCCTGATCACGAAGTTGACGCCGAATGTAACCGACATCACGGCGGTGGCTCAGGCGGCAGCTGACGGGGGAACCGATGCGGTTTCTCTCGTGAATACCTATCAGGGAATGGCAATCAACTGGCGGAAGCGGAAAGCGGTCCTGGGGAACGTTCTCGGGGGCCTGAGCGGACCGGCCATCAAGCCACTTGCACTCCGCTGCGTCTATCTGGTGGCGAAGTCGGTCAACGTGCCCATTGTGGGAGTCGGCGGCATTACGAGTATTGATGACGTGATGGAATTTCTGGTCGCCGGAGCAAGTGCCGTTCAGGTGGGGACAGCGAACTTCTTCAACCCCGGCCTCTCTTCCAGACTTGCTGACGAACTTGAACAGGTTCTGGCTGCGGAGAAAGTGACGTCCGTGAAGGAGATCGTCGGGACACTGCAAGGGCTGCCTCCCCGCAGCTGTCTGTGTTAAAGGTCTTCTGTTGAAGCAGACTTTCGACGTCGATGGTCGAAAGATGAGTCTGGCGGTCGGGAGAACAGCGTGGCTAGTCCACGAGGGTCGACATGGAATTCCATCTCAGCATTGTGGTCGACCATCGCATCGCGTATTCAGGGACGTTCACCCAACCACTCGAGCTCGGACGCCAGCAGCCTGAAGAGCCCGAACCGTTTCAGCTCCAGCAGACCGGAGAGATCCCCCGACTGATTGTCGCACCGGCAGGTGATGTCGGGATTTCACGCAGGCAGCTCCGAATTGATCCGCTCGAAAAAGGGCGGGTCGAGCTCACGAATCTCAGCAGTTCGGCCGCTGTGCAGTTGCTGGCCCGTCCGGTGCTGGGGCCGGGACAAAAGACGACCGTCGAGATTCCGTTTTCGGCAGCAATTGGAAATCGGCTGTTCCTGAATATCAGCGCCGAGGAGAACCGCAGTCCCCTCAGGGAATTACCGGAAGCGACAATTCTCCCCGGGCATGGATTGCGTCAGCGTCGAGTAGAAGTGGAATCCCCGGCCAGAGGAGTCCGAAAAGATTCTGAATTGCTGGTGCAGTCACTGCAAACTGTGATGGATCTGTTTCTGAGCGCCCGGAATCAGAAGGAGCTGTTCCACAGTGCAATTGATGGGGCCATGTCGCTCATCGGTTTCGACATTGTCCGTGTGCTGAATCTGCGGAATGAGATCTGGCAGGAGGCCGAGGCACGGGCGTTAACGACACTTAAGTTTCCTGTTGTCGCTCCGAGTCAGCACGTGCTGGAGAACGTGCGCCAACGCAAACGGACGTTCTGGGAGACCGAGATCGACAGTCCGGATTCCGCCAGCCTGACACACGTAACTGCGGTCGTCGGGGCTCCGATTATGAATGCGGACGGAGAAGTCATTGGGGCCCTGTATGGGGACCGGCGACGGGAAGTGCTCCATGCGACCGCAGATGAAATCATGCCGCTCGACGCCCGTTTGATGGAGCTGCTCGCCTGCGGCATTGCGTCAGGTCTTGCCCGTCTGCAGCATCAGGAACGGGCGGAGCAGATGCGGCTGCAGTTCGCCCAGTTTTTTACTCCTGAACTCGCTGCTGAACTGGAAGAGAATCCGGAATTGCTTCAAGGGCAGGACGCAGACGTCAGCCTGCTGTTCTGTGATATTCGGGGATTCAGTCGGATCTCGGAACGAATCGGGGCCACCGAAACGTTCCACTGGATTCACGATATGATGGACATGTTGTCTGACTGCGTCTTGCGGCACAATGGCGTTCTCGTTGACTACATCGGGGACGAGCTCATGGCGATGTGGGGAGCACCGCGCTCACAGCAAAACCATGCAGAGGGTGCCTGCCGCGCGGCGCTCGCCATGATGGAAGCGTTACCGATTCTGAATTCGAGGTGGGAGCATCGAATTGGTGAGCCGGTTGAGCTGGCGATCGGCATTAACTCCGGCATTGTGAAAGTCGGAAATGCAGGGTCACGCCACAAGTTTAAATACAGCCCGCTGGGCAACGCAGTGAACCTCGCGAGCCGGGTCGTCGGAATCAACCGGCATCTCAAGACGTCGATCCTCATGACAGGGACGACCAGTCGTCAGCTGCCTGATGACCTGATCCGCAGGAAGCTCTGTGATGTGGCTGTCGTGAATGTCGATGAGCCGATCGAGCTGTTCGAGCTGATGACGCAACCTGTTCCCGAGGAACTGTTGCGAGATTATGAGCTCTCCCGACAGGCTTTCGATCGCCGGGAATTCAGGACTGCCGCCCATCTGACCGCCCGCCTGCTGGAAGCCTTCCCGGAAGACGGCGCGGCGCTTGTTCTCCTCTCTCGCTCCGTGCAGGCAATGATGGAGAACTCCTCTTCCGACTCCCGCGTCTGGCAGCTGACTGAAAAATAGCATCGCTGACGACTGCTTATCGTGCGTCTCCCGAAGCCGGAATTGCGCAAATCGATCCAGATTTTCTGCAATCAATTGACCCTGTCGATTGACAGCCAGCCAGAATGATGCAGGATATCTGTGGGGTTTGATGCGTTCCAGGGTCGAATCCACATTCTTTTGGCTGGCTCCTTCATTCGCGAGCGAGGGAAGTTCACGATGGCCGCAAACTTCGGGGCAGAGAGAAACGCCTGCCATGCACGACTCAGGGAGCGAGGCTTTTGGGTTGGCCTTCGTGATCCCCGACGCCGTTCGAATACCTCAATTCATGCCGGATTCACATTAATTGAACTGCTGGTCGTCATTGCGATCATTGCAGTGCTGATCGCGTTACTGTTGCCAGCCGTTCAACAGGCGCGGGAAGCGGCCCGACGTTCGCAATGTAAGAATAATCTGAAGCAGTTTGGGCTCGCGTTTCATAACTATCATGAGACCCATAACTGCTTTCCGCTGTCGAATGTCTCGGCTTTGAATGCTGGTCCGCTCGGGGCAGTCTGGGGCGAAGAAGGCCGAAACGGGATGTGGAGCTGGCCGGCATTCCTGCTTCCGTTCGTCGAGCAGGCTCAGATGTACGATACCATCGACATCGGCCGCGTTGTCCTGCATCAGGCAACATCGAATCCAACCAAACTCAGCCTGATGCAGC
The DNA here is from genome assembly GCA_023417655.1 of Planctomycetota bacterium. Classification (GTDB taxonomy): domain Bacteria; phylum Planctomycetota; class Planctomycetia; order Planctomycetales; family Planctomycetaceae; genus Planctomicrobium. The sequence goes on from JAEZFD010000004.1 coordinate 69,370, forward strand.
AGCCGATTCCCTTGTTCCGCTGTCCGTCCGACACGGGCCCGGCAACGAACGATTATCGTCAGGTCGGAAATGGAGGCTCAGGAAACGCCGACTGCACGACCGGCTGTGTGCCGATCGCGACGTCAAACTATGTGGCCACGAATCACAGCTTTGATCTGAAGCGGACTAACAATGCGACCGACGTTCAATGGAACGGAATGATGGGCTGGCATAAGTTCATGCCGGTTCGCCGCCTCCGCGACATCACCGACGGCACGAGCAACACGTTTCTTCTGGGAGAACGGGCCTATCAGCTCTCAGGTCAGGGCGGAAACTTTCAGGCAGGCGCGGCAGTCATTTATGCCACGAACGGTGATTCCGAACTGAGCTCACAACAGGGGCTGGTCTACACGATGGCAGCTGGTCGTTATCCGATGAACTGCACCGACGCCCCGGAATGTTCACGTGGGTTTAGCAGTGTTCACACAGGTGGGGTCCAGTTCCTGTTCTGCGACGGATCAGTGCGATTCGTCTCGGAAAACATCGATCACAATCCTCTCACTGACACGACAGCGAAACCGACGATCGACAGCACCTATGAAAAGCTCATCGCGATTAGCGATGGCAACCCGATTTCGGATTTCTAAAGCAGTTTGCTTTGTCACTCTTTCCGCAGGCTGACATCTGAGGAACTCGATGGACCTCCGCAGGAATCAACTGGCGCATGCAACCTTTTCTGTGCTGCTTTGCGTGGCTCTTACACTTGCGGGGTGTGGTCAATCCGGCCCGCAGGTAGCAAAAGTGGAAGGAATTGTGACTCTCGACGGAAAACCGCTCGAAGGGGCATATGTCTACTTTCGACATGCCGACGGCGGACGTGCCTCTCGCGCGCAGACTGACAGCGCAGGGCATTACACCTTGAACTTCAGTCCCTCTGCTTCCGGAGCCATTGTTGGCGACAATGTGGTGCGGATTACAACTTTCGTTGAAACTCAGATGGATGATAACGGCAAACCGATCCCTGGAACCGGCCGACCTGAGGTTGTACCGGCGAAGTACCACGAATCGGGAGCACTGACTGCGACAGTGGCTCCCCGTGGCAATTCAATCGACTTCCCGCTGGAGTCCGGGAAGTGATGTTCGCTCGACTTTGCCGCTCCGCTGACGAGAGTTCATCACGCCGACTGAGCTGGCAGATCGATCGAGAGACGCTCACCATTTCGAATCACGGCTAACTCGGCAGTTGCATCCAGTGGGATCAGCGTCAACAGACGATGCAGATCATCAATCGTCGAGATCAGGCGATCATTGATCGCAACGAGGATGTCCCCCCGCTCGATTCCGAGGAACGAGGCCATTCCACCTGCCTGAACCTCAACCACCTCGACGGCGACATCGTCGAGCAGATCCAGTTCCTGCATCTGCGAACGAGAAATCCGTCTCTGAGTTACCGCCAGTCCCAGCTGTCGACGGCGCACCCGACCATGGTTCAGGATCTCCATTGCCATCCAGTTCGCGGTGTTCCCAGGCACAGCGAAACCGAGTCCCTGCGCATTCGCGATGATCGCTGTGTTGACGCCAATGACTCTCCCGCGGGAATCAACCAACGGTCCCCCGGAGTTCCCTGGATTGATTGGCGCCGCATGCTGAATGACATTCTCGATTAACCGTCCGTCCTGCCCTCGCATACTGCGTCCCAGAGCACTGACGACTCCTGTCGAGATCGTTGACTGCAAGCCAAGCGGACTTCCCATTGCAATCACGAGTTGTCCCACCCGCAATAGACTCGAATTGCCGAGTACCGCAAACGGCAGATCACTCGCGGCAACCTTCAGAAGTGCCAGATCCGTCGCCGGATCATCTCCGACAACGCGAGCGTCAAGACGATCACCTTCATAGGTTTCGACCGATAATCGTTGCCGACCGCTCACCACATGGCTGTTCGTCAACAGGTGCCCGTTGCTTGCGATGAGGAAGCCGGAACCGGAACCGACGGGACGTTCGTCATGCCGTCCCGTCACGCTCACCACGGCGGGCGAAACGGACTCCACGACATTGACGACCGCTTGTGAATAGGCATCGAGCAGTTCGGTATCCGAGAGAGGTGCTGAGCCTGTCACCGGGGCCTTCTCTGCATTCGAATTCGCGACATGACCTTCGTCAGAAACCCAATGATGTTTCATGGTACGCCTCCTCTTGCGATCTCTGGCCTCTCGGTGATCAGCGGATCTGACGAGATGGGGGAGATCGATCTGAATGATTCTAGGACCCATCGGGCTCTCAGCTGGATTCAGACACGAGACTGCTGTGATTCGGCAGGAGGAGGCCGATACGGGGGAACTGGCGGCGATTCAGTTAACTCATTGCAATGTCGTGTTTTGCGAGATTCATTCGTATTGGGAGCTTGTTGAAAGTCGCTCGCGTTTCGTGTCGGTGGTGCGAATTGGACACTCCGAACCGTTCCACGTCAGACGGTTTGAAGAATCAAACGGAGAGCCCTACAGTTGCGTTTGGTCTGGACGGGCGTCCTGTGTTTAATGCCCGATCGTCTCGATCCTTGGACAACTTTGCTGACGAGGAGCGCTGCCGATGTCTGCCGGAACGTTGTTAAAGTTTCGCACTCTCTTCCCTGCGATCTGCCTCTTCGCACTGAGCTCCGTATTGCACTCTGCGGAGCCTCCCCGGCGAGTCAGCGGGATCGACCCCAAGCTGGCTGTTTTCAACGACGAAAATGAATGCGGCATCGGTGCGGTTGTTCCCTGGGCGGATCGACTCTGGGTTATTACTTACGCCCCGCACAAGCCGGGTGGATCGACCGACAAACTCTATGAGATTACACCTGAGTTTCAGCAGATCGTCCGGCCGGAGAGCGTCGGCGGCACACCTGCGAACAGGATGATTCACACGGAATCCCAGCAGTTGTTCATCGGGCCATATGTCATCGACCGGACGCGCAACGTCAGGGTCATCCCCCCTTCCAAGATGTTTGGTCGACTGACCGCCAACGCCCGACATCTCTTCGATCCGGCGAACAAGATCTATTTCGCGACGATGGAAGAAGGGATTTATGAAGTCGACGTGAAGTCACTCGACGTTAATGAACTTTGGACCGATGAACATAAGAAAACCGGTCACCATGCTCAGTTGCCTGGCTATCACGGAAAAGGGATGTACAGCGGGCAGAGGCAACTCGTTTACGCAAACAACGGGGAACGGGGCAACGACGCTCTGACGAAACCCGAGACTGCCAGCGGAGTGCTTGCGAGCTGGGACGGTGAGGCCCCCGGCTGGACAGTGATTCGCCGCAATCAGTTCACGGAAGTAACCGGTCCCGGCGGGATCTTTGGAAGTTCGAATCCCGAGAAGGATCCGATCTGGTCAATCGGCTGGGACCACCGTTCACTGATTCTGAATGTTCTTTTCAATGGAGAGTGGCACACGGTCAGGCTTCCCAAAGGGAGCCATTCCTATGATGGGGCTCATGGCTGGAATACGGAATGGCCGCGCATCCGCGACATCGGCGAAGATGATCTCCTGATGACGATGCATGGAACCTTCTGGCGATTCCCCCGTCACTTCAATCCTGTTTATGGGTCAGGCATTCGCCCCCGCAGTAACTACCTGAAAGTCGTCGGCGACTTCTGTCGCTGGGGAGATCATGTTGTCCTCGGGTGTGACGACGCTGCTCACAGCGAGTTCCTCAACAAGCGGAAGCTGAAAGGGAGCACCATCACAGCCGGGCAGTCCCAGTCCAATCTCCAGTTCCGAACCCCGGAATCTCTCGACCACATTGGACCGGTCATCGGTCGTGGAGGCCTCTGGATCAAGGAAAACGTCACCGCAAATCAGATCAGCGATCCCTATCTGTTCGCTGGGTATCACTACAGAACCCTGCACCTGTCGCACGAATCCGACGAACCGCTGACCATCAAAATTCTCGCCTCGCACCGCGGGACAAAGGAATGGGTGGAACTGCAGGAAGTGACGCTCCCCCCGCATGGACACAAATGGATCGGATTCCCGAAGGAAGAGCCGGGAGAGTGGATTCGACTGATCCCGAAGTCCGACGGAAAGAAAGTCACCGCATTCTTCCAGTATTCCAATCAGGATCAGCGGACAACGACTCCGGACGCCATATTCACCGGTCTGGCGAGACCTGACGATCAGCAGGTCACTGGTGGACTGCTCCATGTCCGTGGAGCCAACTTCCGCACGCTGCGGTTTGTCGCGAGAACTCCCGTCAAAACCTTGGGAGGCTATGACCTCGACGCTGATCTGAAGTTGAAGCGAATCGATGATCCCAAGGGAGTCAGCTATGTCGAAGAGAAGTTGGCCATCCCACAGGACGTGATTGAAATCGACTCCGCGTCAGTCCTCTATATCGATGACGCTGGCCGGCGCTGGCGATTGCCCAAAGGTGTGAAGGAACTGGATGCAGCTGGACCACTTGGACCGGAACGGGTCTGCCGAGAAGTCTGCACCGAGCGAGATCTGCTGAACGTCGCCGGGACGTTCTATGAACTCCCTGCTGAGAACGCAGGCGGCTTTGCCCGACTGCGACCAGTGGCGACGCATAATCACCGGATCTCCGACTTCACCTCATACCGGGGAATGCTGGTGATAAGCGGTGTCCGCGATGACGCCGCGAATCCAGACCACATCATCGTCTCAGAGGATGGTCAGTGCCGATTGTGGGTCGGCAGCGTGGACGACCTGTGGGCTTTCGGGAAGCCTCGCGGTGTCGGCGGTCCGTGGTTCAACTCAGCTGTGCAGGCTGGTCAGCCCAGCGATCCGTACCTGATGACCGGGTACGACAGGAAGCGCGTCGATCTGTCGCACACATCTGTCCGCCCGATCACGATCAACATCGAGGTTGACTTCACAGGACTCGGTGACTGGACTGCATGGAAGTCAGTGCAGGTGCCGCCCGGCCAGACGGTGGAAGAAGTTTTCCCGGCAGGCTTCCAAGCCTATTGGGTTCGGGTCGTCGCTGATCAGGACACCACTGCAAGCGCGACATTCCATTACGAGTGATCGCGCTTCCAGTTGAATTTCACCGGAAACGATCCGCAGGATTCACTCTGCGGATCGCTTCTGTTTATTGAGGGAGTGAAATGTCGTCGCGGCGTTTGAGAAGAATAGCGTCGGGAGCCCGTTCGGCGAGTTCCTTCAGTGAAACCTTGAGAAGAGGATGCACATAATCCGGCGTCAGTTCCGCGAGGGGGACTGCAAGAAAGGGGCGGTTTGCAATTTCAGGATCAGGGATCGTGATTTCCGAGGTCTCGACGATAAAACTGTTGAAAAACGCGATGTCGAGATCGATGGTTCGTGCAGCATTCTTATTGTCGGGGTCACGAACTCGATCGAGTTGCGTTTCAACCATCCGCAATGAGTGTCGCAGCTCGTCCAGTTCCAGCTCGGTTTCCAGCAGGAGAGCGGCATTGCAGAAGTCGGCCTGATCCGGGTCACCAACAGGTGCCGACTGCCAGACGGAGGAACACTTCTTCACTTCGCCGAGAAGACTCAATGACTCCACGGCTTCTGGCAGATAGTGCTCAGGCCGAATGTTCGAGCCGAGAGTGATCCAGACGAGATGGGGTTCGAGTGATTCACTCATCACGGCCTCGCGTGATTACGACGCCGACGGATCGAGCAAACCGCAACGCGCCCGGCTTTTCGACGGAGACCTGAACTCGTTGCACGCGATCGTGAGTCAGGCAGATCGAAGCAATTTCCTCTGCCAGTCGCTCGACCAGAAGAAAGCGGGATGCTTCGACCCGTTCGATGATCTGCTTGCAGACACTGCGGTAATTGAGCGTATCGTCGATTTCGTCCGATTTTCCGGCGGCCCGAAGATCGGTTTCGATTTTCAGGTTAATCACGACATCCTGAATTTGTGTGCGTTCTTCGGGATTGATCCCGACGATGGTTCGCAGCAACAGGTCTTTGATCTCGATCACGTCTGGCATGCCGCATTCTTTTCTGAGCGTCGTTGGAGGGCAGGTTCAGAATAATGATTTCCACAGGCAATGTCAGTGCGAAGCCGATTGACAGCCGGTCAACAATTGTTCGCCTCCCGTCACATGCAGCACCTCACCGGTCACAAACGGAGCCGTCAGAAGATAGTCCAACGCATGAGCGAGATCATCCGGGCTCCCGGTCTTCTGGAGAGGATTGAATTTTCCTCTTTGTTCGAACTCGTCGGACGTGGCGCCAGGTGCAGGAAGAATTGCTCCCGGCGCGATGCCATTGACGCGGATCAGTGGTCCCAACTCTTGAGCGAGCATCTTGGTGAGAGACCAGAGTCCTGACTTCGCGACGGTATAAGCGACATGACCAGTGATGGGATGCTCGGCCCGCCAGTCGATGATGTTAACGATGCTTCCCGTTCCGTCGTGCGGGAGCTGTTTCGCGAAGGCCTGCGAGAGAAAGAACGGTGCTTTCAGGTTGATGTTCTGGTGGTCATCCCAGTCAGTTTCTGAAGTGTCAGTCAATCTTCCGGCACGAAAGATGGCTGCACTGTTGATTAGGCAGTGAATCGGACCAAGCTGTCGGTTCGCTTCTTCCATCACGGTTTGAGCGGCCGCGACAGGTCGTCGCAGTTCAGCCTGAACAGCGACGCATCGAACACCGAGCGAACGGATTTCCTCGACAGCCGACTCGGCTTCCGGACGCGAACTCCCATAGTGAATGCAAACGTTCATACCCTGCTCAGCCAGATGCAGTGCGAGGGCTCGGCCGATGCGGACAGCTCCTCCCGTGACAATTGCATTGCGGCCCGTCAAACTCATGAGGCTGTCCAATAAAAGTGATCAAAACAAGGTCGAGCCGAATCTGATCGGCGCTGGCCGTCTATTTCAGCAGATCATGACAATGGCCCACAATGGGGCTCAAAATCGAGTGTCAAATTCGCTCCCGAATTCAGGTCTGCCTACGTCAGGTGGCCCCCGGCGAATCGCATTCTGTATCACGGATCTCGATCCCGGTGGTGCAGAAAAGGCACTCTTTCAGATCGTGAGCCGACTCAACCGCGATGAATGGGATCCCGTGGTATTCTGCCTCGGGCCTGAGGCCGCGCTGGCGAAAGAACTGAGAAAACACGACATCGTGACGCTCTGTTATGGAGCTCGATCGTGGAGAAGTTTGGGCGTGATTCCCTGGCTGGTCAAAGAACTTCGTTTCTACCGGCCGGCTCTCCTGCAGTGCTTTCTGTTTCATGCGAACGTTGCCGGGAGAATCGCAGGCCAAATGGCAGGGGTTCCGTTAATCCTCTCAGGGCACCGAGTCGCCGAACGGCAGAAGAAATGGCATCTCTGGCTCGACCGACTGACTGGCTCTGCAGTCGACTACCATGTCTGCGTGAGCCAAGGTGTTGCCGACTTTCTCCAGCAGACCATCGGCCTTGATGCGCGGAAGGTGACCGTCATTCCCAATGGGGTTGAGCCTCCCCGTCTGTCCAGTCAACCCGTCAACTTGCGGGAAGAATTCCAGTTTCCCCCAGGCGCTCCGGTTATCCTGGCAGTCGGACGCCTCCATCCGCAAAAGGGGTTTCTGGAGCTTCTGGAGGCATTCTCCAAGCTTCGTCCCGAAGTCCCGGACGCCCGCATGTTGATTGTGGGGGAGGGACCGCAGCGGGCGGAACTGGAGGCGCGGATTCGTGACTTGCAGCTGAGTGGTTTCGCCCGGCTGGCGGGGTATCGAACGGACGTTGCAGATCTGATGCTGCAATCGCAGGTGCTAGTCATGAGTTCCCGCTGGGAGGGGATGCCGAACGTTCTGCTTGAAGCTGTTCAGCTGGGGCTCCCGGTTGTAGCGACGCCCGTTGAGGGAGTTGCGGAAGTTCAAAAGATCGCTCCCGAATTGATCTGCGTAACTGGCGATCTCACTATGGGGTTACGGGAAACACTTGCCCGGACACGTTGGGATGCCTCCCTGAGAAGAGGCGAGTTGGAGTCGCCACAAGTCGTTCCTGTTCAGTGTCTTGGGTGGGATTTTGTTTCGATGGAGTACTCAAATTTGTATCATCGTCTCCTTTCAAATGGAGGGTGATTCTGCATTCCTGATGAACGCTTGTTTTGATGCCAATCAGCAAGAAAAAATCCAGAAACTTCCAATTCCAATAGAGTTCATAGGCTGCGTCGAGCGCATCGCCTGCGTGGACGATTCGGCACTGGGTGACTCTTGACCTGTGCGGAAATCTGAATACCTTTTCTAGCCGTGTGGGGATTGGAGAGTTGTGGACAAGTCATTCTGCAGCCCTTCCGGACGGAAATATGCGCAGTCATGCTGCGATACCCCAGACCAGTTTCACTGAATGCTTTTGCCCGTCTTCTGGACAAGTTTGCTTTGTCTGGAGCTGCCGAGTGGATCTCGGGAGTAAACGGTTGCATGATGTACGCCGCCCGCAGGGAAGAGTGGGGCGAGGACGAACAAGGTGTGCTTACTTTCTTCAAGCCACCAGCTGACAAGGACGGCAGCGCAACGTCGTGCGCGAAGATGTTTTGCGTCACATTTTGAATTACCTGAATTTTTGGATTTCCGCATGCTACCGGGCTTGCGGATAGTGCGGCTTATGATGAGTCGCTGTTTGTCCGGCAGTCGGCCTATTGGCTCCTTCTTAGGCGGACTGCCAGCCTTTTGCCCCGTTTACGTCGCACGGATGTGGCGGGGGGCAAAAGGCTTGCTTTAGTCACCCGCTGTGGCTGCATTTTGCTTTCTTAGTGTTGCGTCTGTGTGCGCATGTTCTGCCAGCCTTTGATCTCAGGCGGCCCCGTTTTTATCTCTCGCTGCGTCCCCGTTACGTTCCCCGAGGGCACTGCTTCGGCAATGTTTGTGGAGATCGCACTGGAGGTGAGAGCGACTACGGCGAGCCAATTGGTAGGCGGCGCGTCTGCAAGTGAATGGCAAAACTCAACAGGTGGGCCAGAGGGTGAGCCCAGTCTCTCATTAGCCAGCAAAGCGAAGAGGTGTTGCGTAAAGGCTACGAGAAACACATGGTATAGCAGTCTTTAGGCCCAGCTGTTGGACTGGAAGGGATTTCGATCGGCAGGCGGCTGAAGCATGCTCGGTTGTTGATGTCTTCAGGGACGGCGGGGCCGATTGCCATCCGTTCTTGCTAATCCAGTCGAAAACGAGAAAAACCTTTTGTAAATCGGTGGATTTCTCGTAATATCATCGGGTACTCTCGGGGCCTTGTAGGGCTGTCCTTCGAAATTGCATCCCCATGGAATTGGACGTGCCAGAATCACCTGGGAGTATTCGGAATTCTCCGAGATGCGCAGGATCGTTCGCAGGTGAATAAATGGTGCTGGTGTGCCAAGAGCTTTCACTCTGTGTTGCTGCATATAAAAATGCGTCGATCGATCGCAAGAAAATTGTTTACATCAACGTTAGCTGAAGTGTAAGGTGAAAATCATGGAACTGGTCCTCTGCCAAGATACGACTGACCTCGGCCAGCGGGCTGCGGCCGCAGGAGCCCGACAGATTCGTCAGGCACTGGCTCGGCAGGGGCACGCTGCAATCATTGTGGCGACGGGAGCCTCACAATTTGCAACTTTGGCCGCGCTCGTGAAAGAGCCGGAAATTGACTGGTCGCGAGTCGTTGCTTTCCACTTGGACGAGTACATCGGATTGCCCGCGACTCATCCCGCTTCTTTTCGGAAGTTCCTTCATGAGCGTTTTGTTGACCTCGTGCCTTTGAAGGCCTTTCATGAAGTTCAGGCTGATGCGGCAGACCCGGTTGCAGAGTGTGATCGCCTCGGCGAAATCATCTCCCGCGAATCCATTGATGTCGCATTTATCGGTATCGGAGAGAACGGGCATCTGGCATTCAATGATCCGCCAGCCGACTTCGAAACGACACGTCCTTATCTGGTGGTTCAGCTCGATGAAGCCTGCCGTCAGCAGCAGCTGGGAGAAGGCTGGTTTCCGACGTTGGATGACGTCCCGAAGCAGGCGATCAGTATGGGCGTCAAGCAGATTCTGAAGTCACATGCTCTGATCTGCAGTGTTCCGGATGCCCGTAAGGCAATCGCAGTTCGTAACACTGTTGAAGGACCTGTCACCCCGGATGTCCCGGCTTCGATTTTGCAACAGCATCCTAACACTCTGCTGTTCGTTGATCCTCCGGCAGCTCAAGAGCTGGCTGCCTCGAAGTAATGAATTGCCAGTGGTGCGAATCGCGACAGGATTCGCCACTTATTCACGAGAGGCGAACCCGTGGAGAGGGCTTTCATTCCTAATTGGCCGTCTTCTTCACGGAATTCTCATTTCCCATCTTTCGGCGTGTTGAGTGTAACTTAAAAATAGCGGTTTTGTCGGAGGGCATCGGTTTACTTCTGCCTGTTCAGATTTGCCGTTAATCAACGGAGTTCTTTAGTCGTTTTTCGAGAAATTCAATCTCAGTTCAACCGAATCTCATCTTTGAAGGTTAATTCGTATTTAGAGATTCGGAGCTTCCTCCATTTTTCAGACCGCTCCGGACAACTTGAAAGATGACTTTCGGTCTCCTCCCCGCGGGTAACAACATCGTAGTCGATGAAATTAGTCTGCCATGTGAGAGGCGAGAAATAAGCTGCTCACGCTACCTCCGTCTTTTGTTTATCTCATTGAACTTTTCGCGGTTCCAGTCTGACGCTTGAATTTGGTTGCGAGCGTACAGGTTGAATCGTTCCCCTGTCAGGTCAGAGTTGCAGTACCGTTGCGGCCATTACCGCTGCGAGCTCGATCGCCTTTCCTACAGATCGGATCTTTCATGCCAGGTTTTGTCGATGTTCAGATCAACGGGTATGCCGGCGTCGATTTCAATTCGGATGGCCTGAGGCCGGAAGAGTTGCATCGCTGCTGTCAGGCATTGATCCGTGACGGCGTGGAAGGGATTCTTGCCACCGTGATCACAGATGACGTGGCAGTGATGAGCCGCCGCATTGCCCGAATCGCGGAACTCAGAGAACTGGATCCGCTCGCCCGTCAGCTGATCTGGGGATTTCATATCGAAGGCCCCTTTATCAGTCCTAAGCCTGGCTTTGTCGGGGCACATCCTTCGCAGCATGCACAGAATGCAACCCGCGATGCGATGCAGAAGTTACTGGACGCTGGTGCCGGATTAGTCCGTCTGGTCACACTCGCTCCAGAAATGGATCCACGGCAGCAAGTCACCCGTATGTTGTCCGATGCAGGGATTATCGTGTCAGGCGGGCACTCGGATGCGAGTCTGGACCAGCTGGATGCCGCGATTGATGTGGGCTTGATGATGTTCACTCATCTCGGGAACGGCTGTCCGATGAACATGAATCGGCACGACAATATTGTTCAGCGAGTTTTAAGTTTCGCTGATCGATTGTGGATCAGCTTCATTGCAGATGGAGCTCATATTCCGTTTTTTGCTTTGCAGAACTATCTCAAGCTGGTCGGTCTGGAACGGGCCATTGTTGTGACGGATGCCATCTCTGCGGCAGGGTGCGGACCAGGGAGGTTCCCGCTCGGGAACCGCTTCGTGAACGTTGGGGAAGACGGCGTTCCCCGCGCGGAGGATCACAGTCATCTCGTCGGATCTGGCACGATCATGTCGAAGATGGCCGACAATCTGAAGGTGGAATTGGGCCTGATGCCTGCGGAAATCGAACTCCTGACGGAATCGAATCCTCAGCAGTTGCTCGCAACGTTCTCAGGGGTTGCAACTGGATCGCTTGCCTGATCCGTGACTCGGTCTCAGGCAGATGATTCTGCAGAAGATCGTCAGGTCGACGACCCTGAACGGGGAGGAATCACAACGGCTCCTCCCTGTTATTTTGAGGCGGCTTATTGAGCCTTGCTGGTTCAGCAGCGGCTCGCGCTACGCGGCTTTGACAGCAGAGATTCGCTGTCCGAACCGTGGCAGAGCGAGGGCTTATTCTGCAAGTTGCACCAACTCGGCGCCATTCCTCAATGTTTGGGGACGTGGATCTCAACTCCAAATCGCGGGGCAGCTTCGAGGAGCTTCTGGACCTCCTCAGAAGTCGGAGGTGATGCCAGTGCTTCTTCGGAAGTGAGAGGGTGTCCGACTTCGAGAAACATCTGTTCGAGACCTGCTGGAGCAACTGTGATCAGGACTCTCGCCATCTGATTGCTCTCATTCTTGAAGCAATGCAGGCTTCCCACCGGGAGGTTGAGAAATGTGCCGACCCCCGCTTGAATTTTCTTGTCTTCCAGCTGGAATGTGATTTCCCCTTCCATGACAAGAAACGCTTCTTCCTCCCGCGAGTGACGATGCAGGGGAGGTCCGCCGCCTGGCGGGACAAGTGCATCGATCATGGCATACTTGCCGTCAGTTTCTTTGCCGGTTGCCAGGATTCGGTAGGTGTCCCCGACGACTCCGATTCTTGTTCCTTCATTGGGACGACGGATGGCCGCTGGGTGCGTCATGGTCATGTTGGAGGCCTCGTGGAGGAGGAGTGTGAGGTGTCTGGCCCACTATACCATCGCTCGTCGCTGTGCATCATTCCCGAACCCTGTGGTTTAAATCGCTGGCTGACCTCAACCTCGGATCGCTGTCGGCGGAGTCGGCTCGTTGAGGCACGACGAGTGCAGGCGTCCCGTCGACAGACGCTGGATTCATCGCATCATCAAGCGGGAGCCTTTCAGTTGGGCCATCTTGAGGTCGCACGCAGACGTGAGGAGATCGAATGTGACTCCTGCATTTCATTCTGGCGACTGGTCTCTGGGCGAGGTGTCTCGCTGGCAGAGTTCCTGCTACTTGCCGACAGTCGCTGAGACGGACAAATACGTGGGAGTCGAAATTCCTAAAACCACCATGCCCTGCTCGAGGTACCACTAAATAGAAGAGGCAAGAAGCGTTGTGGCAATCAGGATGACAGCACCGTTATCTCACGGAACTCGTCTTCCGCCGTATTGCCTTGATCTTGCCGAAGCCGCGCCATCTCTGGGCAGAAAAAAGCTTTCAATTTTCGCACTCGACTTCTGTAGTTCGGCGTATAATTTGGTCCCTTTTGGGCATCTGTTCTTCGTAGACGAGGTTGGTGGATATTGGCTTCTGCGACGGCTAACATCCCCTCAAAGAAATTGGGAAAGAGTGCAGAAATTGGATTTCAACCTCGTTTTATTCTCAGGTCCTTGCTTCAAAAAAAATCACGGGCCTGCCGGCATGATTCGCTTTCAATGTCCGGCCTTTGAATACCCGCGGCGGCTCTCCCTCGGATGGAGTAGATATTAACGTTGCCGCTCGGTCGTTCTTGTTTGATGGGGAAATCCAGATCTCTCTGCTCTGGGGTTCTTCTCCTCAGAAATCTGCAGATTTCCAACTGTCGATCGTCTTTTTTCTCCGGAAGTTTTCCAACACTCAAATTTTGAATTGGAAGAATGCCGACTTCCGGATCGCAGGTGATCTGATACAAGGAACTTATCGTATAGGTGTGCTAGAAAGTCTTCGGAGTCAAAGATGGCGAAATCACAAACAGGCGTCGCGGATGTTCTCAAGAAACATGAGAGCGATCTCGTCGCTGAGTGGATCAAGGATCTCCGTTCCGGCGGATCAGACAAGGAGGTCCGAGTCAGTGAGCCGGAAATTCGGAAGCAGGCTGGAGACTTCGTCTCGCTCCTTCTCGCAATCACTCAGGATAACTCGACTCTCGAGTCGAACAGCCGCGAGTGGGATGCAATGAAGCGGTTCCTGGAAGAGGTCACTTCTCGAAGAGTCCACCAGGGATTCACATCGGACGAAACTGCGAAATTTGTCTTTTCTTTTAAGAAGCCGTTGTTCCAGCGCCTGAGGACGGAATTGGGGGCTGACTCCGCCCGTCTTGCAGAGCAGACTTGGACGGTGTCGGAACTGGTCGACCAGCTGGGCATGCTGACGGTCAGGGCATATCAAAAATTAAGAGAAGATGTCATTAGCCGACAGCGTGAGGAACTTTTGGAGCTGTCGACTCCGGTCGTAAAACTCTGGGAGGGAATTCTTGCTCTGCCAATGATTGGGACATTGGATAGTGCGCGGACTCAAATTGTGATGGAATCGCTGTTGCAGCGATTAGTTGAAACCGGGGCCGAGATTGCCATCATCGATATCACAGGAGTTCCCACTGTTGACACGTTGGTTGCTCAGCATCTGCTGAAGACGGTGACAGCAATCCGGCTGATGGGAGCGGATTGTATTGTCTCGGGGATTCGGCCTCAGATTGCTCAGACAATTGTACATCTGGGCGTTGATCTTCAGGGCGTTACCACGAAGGCCACGCTGGCCGATGCACTTTCACTCGCTTTGAAGCGCACGGGTCAGATTGTTGTTCGGAAGTCAGTGTAGAATTGAGAAATATGGAACGAATTCCAATTTTGCGAATGGGTGATTTCCTCCTGGTCACAATCCAGGTGGATATGCATGATCAGGTAGCCCTGACTCTTCAGGATGACCTCACCGCCCGAATCTCAGCGACTGGAGCGAAGGGAGTTTTAATTGACATTTCCGCATTGGAAATGGTGGACTCATTCATTGGGAGAATGATTGCTCAAATTTCCGGCATGTCGAGAATTCTTGATGCGCATACCGTTGTTGTCGGAATGCAACCGGCGGTCGCGATTACGCTCGTCGAACTCGGGCTGTCCTTGCCCGGGGTGAAGACCGCCCTGAATGTTGAAAAAGGCATGGCCTATTTGAGAGCCGTGCAACAGCAGGATGAGCCGGTCACGCTGGAAGCGGCAGGGGGAGACGGTGAAACGATGTCCTCGCATTCGGAGGACATCGCGAATGACAGCTAGTTCCGGTCGGATGCCACTGCGCAGCGATCAGGATATTGTCGTGGCGCGCCAAGCCGTGAGAAAGTTATGTCAGGACCTGGCATTTAGCCTTGTCGACCAGACGAAAATGGTCACTGCAACAAGCGAGTTAGCTCGCAATACTCTCATCTATGGCGGAGGTGGTGACATGTTGTATGAAATCGTCATCAACGGTCTACGGAAAGGGCTTCGTCTGACATTTCAGGATGAAGGCCCCGGAATTCCGGACCTGGGGTTGGCGATGACGGACGGGTGGACGAGCGGCGGGGGCCTGGGGCTTGGTCTTTCTGGGTCAAAACGTCTCGTGAATGAATTTGACGTTGAGAGTTCTTCGAGTGGAACTCGCGTGACAATTACACGCTGGAAGTAGGGCCTTTTGAATACTTTGGATCTCACTTCATGTTCTTTTTCCGTCCCTGCTGGATCGATTTCCATACCGGTTGAAGAGCAATCACAGGTGGGCGACGCTCGTCGTCAAACGGCACGATTGGTTCAAGAGCTGGGTTTCGACGGGCGGGCATGCGGGAAAGTGGCCATTATCGTCACCGAACTGGCGACGAATTTAGTGCGGTACGCTATCCGCGGGCGAATTGTGGCGCAGGCGAGTATGGTTGGTGCTGAACTCCAGATCGATATCTTGTCTTTGGATCACGGGCCCGGCATTAAAGATATTCCCCGAAGTTTACGCGACGGATTCTCCACTGGCGGTACGCCGGGCAACGGACTGGGGGCAGTCAGCCGTCTTTCCGACGAATTTGATTTTTACTCGAATGAAACTCGAGGCACCGCGATCTTTTCACGGGTGCTCTCGTCCCGCGGAACCCAAGAATCAGTGGCTTCCGTCGTTCGTCCCTATCAGTGGTCCTGTGTCGGCCTTCCTGCCCCAGGTGAGATTCTCTCTGGGGACGCATGGCGGATCGCCACGCAGAATGATCAACTGTCAATTCTGTTCGTGGACGGACTGGGCCACGGACCAGAAGCTGCTGCGGCATCTGATGAAGCATGTGCGGCATTTCATGCTGCTCCATTCGCTCCATTGCATTCGATTATGCAAACTGCAGATGCAAGAATGCGTGGAACTCGCGGCGGAGCAATAGCAGTCGGCCAAATCAACTTCTCCAGCGCACAGATGAAATACATTGGATACGGAAACATCGGCGGAGCAATTCGGAACGAACGTGGAGAGGAAGGGCGCGGACTCGTCTCACATAACGGCACGGCCGGTGTCATGACACGCCATGGGCGAGAATTCGATTATATTTGTCCAAAGTCTGGATTGCTTTTAATGTATTCCGACGGCCTTCAATCTCGCTATTCCTTCGATCATTATCCGGGATTAGCACAACGACACCCTGCAGTCATCGCTGGGGTCCTGTTGCGAGATTTCACCCGGGGACGAGATGATGTTACAGTCGGCGTGTTGCGGTTCCCAGGCTCAGAAAACCTCACCAATACATGAATGCCCATCGCATGCCGCCAACGATCGAGGAACTTGAAGACCTGCGAAAGAAGCTCGAAGAGCAGGATGTGCTGATTCAGCAGTTGAATCAGGAACTCGACGAGACGAACAAAGGGGTCGTGGCTTTATATGCAGAGCTCGACGCCAACGCAGTACAGCTTCGCGAAGCTTCGGAGTTAAAGAGCCAGTTCTTGTCGTACATGAGTCACGAGTTCCGAACTCCCCTTGGGTCAATTCGGAGTATCACCCGGCTGTTGCTGGATGAAATGGATGGGCCTCTGACGGAAGAACAGCGGAAGCAGGTATTGTATGTCCAAGGCTCGGCGGTTGAACTCAGCGATATGGTGGACGACCTGCTGGACCTCGCGAAAATTGAGGCCGGGCGAGTCAGTATCTCGCGCGCCTGGTTTGAGATGGTTGACCTCTTCGCGGCATTACGCGGGATGTTTAGACCCCTCTTGACAGGGGAAGTGGTGTTGCATCTTGAAGAGCCAAAAACATCATTTCGAATCTATACCGATGATAAAAAGCTCTCTCACATTCTGAGAAATTTTATCTCGAATGCATTGAAATTCACCTCGCGCGGAGAAGTCCGCGTGATGGCCCAGCCTGTGGATGATGACTGGATTGAGTTCTCTGTCAGTGACACGGGAATAGGAATTGCTCCTGAGTTCCATGAGGCGATTTTCAATGACTTTGTTCAGGTGAACACACCGATACAACGAAAGTTACGTGGATCCGGACTAGGACTGTCCTTAAGTAAAAAGTATGCGGAACTGCTGGGAGGGCGGGTAAGCATGAGCAGCACGCCCGGCGTGGGATCGACGTTTACCGTCACTATTCCTCGGCAATTCGAGAGTGAAGCGAATAATGTTTAGCCCCAAGACTACAATTTTGGTTGTCGATGATAATCCGGCAACACGTTATTCAACTTCGCGGGTGCTCAGAAGTGCCGGGTGGGATGTACTGGAATCAGAGACCGGATTGTCGGCAATCGAATTAGCACAAACCGGAGTGGACTTAGTCATTCTGGACGTGAACTTACCCGACATCGATGGATTTGAAGTCTGTCGCGTCATTCGGGCAAATGAAACAAGTGTCCGTATTCCAGTCCTACACCTTTCAGCTACTTTCGTACAGGATACTCACAAAATTCATGGATTGGAGTCAGGAGCGGACGGATATCTGACTCACCCGATCGAACCGCCTGTCTTAATCGCCACAGTAAATGCCTTTCTCCGAGCCCGACAGGCTGAGACCGCATTCCGTCAGAGTGAAACGCGATTCAAGGCGGTATTTGATAGCGCGCTGAACGGTGTTGCTGTCTTGAGTTCGTCCGGCCAGTTTATTGAGGCCAATCCTGCACTCTGTTCGCTCCTGAAGCTGGACGACGAGTCACTTCAGCTGCGGACTCTTTTTGATTTCGTCGCTCCTTCCGAGCAACCGATTGCCACGGAAATGTGGAAGCAACTCACTCTCGCATCTCGATGGGAAGGACAGTTTCCGCTTCAACGCGATGATGGCGTTCAGCTTCACTTGGCCTGGCAAATGTCCGGACTCCCATCCGGGCACCGTATCGCAATGGTGAATGATATTGGGGACCAGCTCCGCTATGAACAGGAGCGTGAGGCGATTCTTCAAAGTGAACGAAATGCCAGAATGGAGGCCGAGCATGCCAATCGTCTGAAAGACGATTTTCTGGCGACGCTGTCTCACGAGTTGCGAACACCATTGACAGCGATTGTCGGCTGGTCTCAGCTGCTCAACATGGGTGATATCGATGAGTCCACTCTCAGGGAGGGGCTGGAAACGATCGAGCGAAACGCCCTCGCCCAGTCCCAGATGATTGCTGACCTGCTGGATGTTGCCCGAATCACCTCAGGGAAGATTCGATTAGAGATTGAACAAGTTTATCCTGCGGAAATATTGGAAGCAGCTATTCGCGCGGTGTTGCCAGCCGCCGACGCGAAAGAGATCCGTTTGGTTAAAGCGCTTGACCCCATGGCGGGGCCGATCTCAGGGGATGCATCCCGGTTGCAGCAGGTCTTCTGGAATCTTCTGACGAATGCGATCAAGTTCACCCCGAAGCAGGGACGAGTCCATATTGCCCTTCACCGGCGGAAATCGCACCTGGAGATTCGAGTCGCAGACAATGGCGCAGGGCTTGCTCCTGAGTTATTAACCTCGATCTTCGAACGCTTCCGCCAGGCTGATGCGAGTACCACTCGTGAACATGGCGGTCTCGGGTTGGGACTCGCCATTGCTAAGCAACTGGTGGAACTTCATGGGGGGACAATCCATGCGGAGAGTCCAGGGCCGGGACAAGGTGCAACGTTTATTGTCTCGATCCCCGTGGCGCCGATCCATCGCTTAGAATCGGACGGAGCTTTAGCGGGTTCGCAAAATGACTCTTCGCGGACTTTGAATCCAATTTCATTGACCGGCGTCAACATCCTCGTTGTGGAGGATGATGCTGATTCCCGTACGTTGCTTCGAAGAATCATCAGTGGTGCAGGGGCGAGCGTTGCGGAAGCTGCTTCCGCCCAGCACGCACTTCAGATTTTGTCGACCGCCGGTTGCCCGGATTTGATCATCAGTGATGTTGGCATGCCGCATAAAGATGGCCTGCAAATGATGCAGGAAATCCGGGCGCTGGGATTTTCCGTTGCACACCTTCCTGCTATAGCCCTCACTGCCTTCGCGCGCGCCGAAGACCGACGGCGATCCCTGTTGGCGGGTTATCAGGTCCATTTAACCAAGCCGGTCGATCCCCTCGAACTCACTGCTGCAATCGCCTCGCTCCTCGGAAGAACCGGCACCCCGGGCCTCTAGAGACTGCCCGGGCGAGGACTTCGCCCAGCCATTCATCGTCACGTGCCAGTCTGCGAGATCGTCCCAGCGAGGTAGTACGGACATTCAAAATGTACTGGGCCCGCATCCAGAAACAAGCGGAGTACGGCCGGGATCGCTTGCCTTACCTGGCAGCAAATCCTTCACCTTGTCCCACTGGGCATCTGTCAGTTCGTGACGGCGACGACGACTCATCAATCCCTCCTCCTTGAGATCCCGCCAGTCTCAAGGAAAAGTCCATTTTTACGCCAGACTGAATGTCCCCGCTACCGGGAGCGTTGCCACCATTCAAGGGGCAGTGGCGACGCCAAAAAATGCTCTCGAATCAGAGAGTGCGCGGACCACAAATCGCCCCACTTGAGCGCGAGATCCAAATGTGGCGCGAGTGTGAGGTAAGTCAGGTCGTCGAAGCGAAGCGGATCAAAAAGTCAGCGTTTTGAAAGCGAGAGGCAAGTCTGGCGCTCATAGATTACCACTACGGAATCCCAAAGCGGACAACGCCGTTTTTTCAGTGCAGAGATTGCCTCACTGGCTTCAAGTTCCCCTTGGGAAGGGAGCCGTCGCGTTCGGAATGAGTTTCAGTTCACGCTGATTTAAGAGTGCCTAGGGCGCCTGCAACTCTCGAATCACAGCCAGGGATCTCCGTTGATTCCCTTTGTCGTCGAAATTCTCAGCCGACAACCAAGCGAGGAAGGCCATTTTGAGTGCAGGCCACTCCTGATCGATAACAGAATACCACGCGGTGTCCCGCGTGCGACCTTTGTAGACCACCGCCTGGCGAAAGATCCCTTCAAAGCGAAATCCGAGCCTCTCCGCTGCCTGGCGAGACGGGGAATTGAGACTGTCGCACTTCCATTCATACCGACGGTATTGCAGTTTCTCGAAAACATATCTCATCAACAGGAACTGCGCTTCTGTAGAAGCTCGGCGTTGCTTGAGCAACGGAGAGAACGCGATGTGTCCCACTTCAATGACACCATTCGCGGCGTCGATCCTCATCAGGGCCAGCGTGCCGACCGCTTTTCCGGTGGTGGAGTCGATCACTGCAAAATGCCTGGGATCGGAGCTCTGTGTGGCACTTTCAACGAACTGGCGGTACTCGCTCTCCTGGTGAAACGGTCCGGTCGACAGGTACGTCCAGTCACGCTGATCCGGCGCTGACGAATAGGCTTCGTACAGATCCGTGGCATGTCTTTCCACGCGAAGCGGTTCAAGGCGGCAGAAGATTCCTTCCAGCATGACATCGGCAGGGCGTGAGCACGGCGACCAGTCCGCCAGGGACTCGCCGATCGGTTGTCCGAATTGATTTGTTGCCGCCATGATTCGCTCTCGCCTGGTTCGGGGCACTCGTAACCAGCACATTTTGCATGTCCGTACTCCCTAGAAGCAGCCGTTCGTAGGGCGGGCATGTTGATGAAGCTAGTATTCGACTCTACACGCACTTCGCGAGTGAGCAATCCCAACAGGCGATGCAGTCACTCCACCAGAAACTCTTGGGAGACGATGCCGCCTGAGCAAGTCGTAGTTCCCTGGTTGAGCCCCTTCCACCTCGGTGGGGCTCATCACCTCGGGAGCCCACGCCGGGAGTTCTGCCTTCCAAAACTCTCTGCGTGTTCTCCCGTGCCAACGAAGGCCGGAAGAGGCAGAGAGAGTTTCTTATTCCAGACTCCGAAAGGGTCCCACCAATGATGACGTCGATGACACTGAAAAAGAACCGATTTCCGGTTCAGTACGTCTTCAGCACGATTTGGGAAATTAGCAAAACACCCACCTCAGAAAACGAAACCAGCCAACGACTTGCGTTGGCTGGTGCGTTAGGAAGCGGAGAGAGGGGGATTCGAACCCCCGGTCCGGTTTCCCGGACACAGCATTTCCAGTGCTGCACAATCGGCCGCTCTGCCATCTCTCCGAGGTTGATCAGTTGGCCAGCTTCATTCACGTTCGGAGGACGCAAGTGGGAGTGGCGAACTGTGTCAAATCTCTTTTTTGTTCGTTCGAACGAAGGCTCATGTGGCTTCGTGAACGATGGGAAGTCTAGTGTTTCTGCCTGATCTGACAAGCCTGAAGGTTTTGATGTTCGGTTCCAGAAATGCGGGAAGTCTCTTTGCGTGAGGGTCCTGAGGCCTGATTCGAAGCTGCTGACTGCCCGTGAAATCCCCCTGTTGTGTTCTAGGGTGATGGTGGCAGGGAAAATTCTTCCTGGAGCGGCGGAGCATCCGGAATGAACATTCCAATTAGATTGCTGAAATTGAAAATAGCGTGAATGAGCACAATGGTGAGGTAGCTTCGCTGGTAGTAATAGACGGTGCCCAGGACCAGCGATAACCCCATGAGCGGGATGGAATCGGGCAACCCGTGGACGGCAGAGAAGATCAGTGCGCAGAGGGTAATGGCGACTTTGGGGGTGAAAATCTCCAGCAGTTGCGTCTGGAGGATGACGCGAAACATCAGTTCCTCTGTGAGCGGTGCAAGGATCCCGGCCGTGAGGAAGATCATCAGGATATTCAAGCCCGATGACTCACGATGCAGCAGCTTCAGGAAAGGGTGGATGGCCTCTTCGCTTCGAAGAGGGAAAGAAATAAGTAGCAGCAGCGCCACGGGCAGGATCGCGGCCAAAAAGCCTTTGACGCCAGTTGAGATTTGCTCTGTCAGGTCATCCGATCGAAAGCCGAGCAATTGCAGTCCTGTCGTGCTTCGGACCTCGAGGACCACGGCGCCGAGCAGCACCGGCAGGATGATCAGACTGACCATCAACGTTGCGGCGAGCATTCGTTCGGCGTGCCGCAGTTCCTGTTCTTCTGTTTTGGCAGGGGGAGGTTCTTCCGGGGGGGCAGGCTGCGGGGCAAAGTTGAGAAGCAGATAGAGGACTGTCAGGCAGAGTGCGAAACGAGGGGCGCGCACCGTCGTTCCTGGAAACTTCATCGGGAGGGGGGGCTGGCCTGCGCGGAATCGCTTCCAGAGGTCGGACCAGATTCTCACGCTGAGTGCCAGCAGAATCAGGACAACCAGCGATCCGACCGCTTGGTACACCTCGGCTGTAGACACCGGAACTCCTTAAAACGGGGACGTTGGAAGCAGGCGTGGGGCGAATCGCGTCTTGGAGGGGCAATGGATCTGGCGACGAACGACCCCAGAGTCAGGAACCATGGGGCCTGACTCGGCGAGATGCTCTCAATGACCGGAATTCAATGACCGGAATGTCGCTACAGGCATGTGCTTGACCTTCAATGTCCAGATTTGAAGATAATAGCATCGGAATCAGGATGGGCGACTACCGGAATGAGTGTCAGGTCGACTGGAAAGCAATTCCAAGTGAAACTTCGGCGGGATTTCCGGATGCTCTGAGACAGTTCGTCGAGTCGCTGGAATTCACTGACCATCACTGATATGAATGGCGAACGAATGATCACAATAAATTGAGCACGTTCAGGAGAATTCGATGTCATTTCATGTTGGTGAGGCACTGGTCGGCGAAGGAAATGAAGTAGCACACATCGATCTGCTGATCGGCGACAAGAGCGGACCAGTCGGGATTGCTTTCGCGAATGCTCTTGCCAGCCAGTCGGCCGGGCATAGCAATCTCCTCGCTGTTCTCGAACCAAACCTGGCCGTGAAACCAGCGACGGTCATGATCACAAAAGTGACCATCAAGGGAGCCCGTCAGGCTGTCCAGATGTTTGGTCCAGCCCAGCGAGCTGTTGCTGACGCTGTTGCTGACTGCGTGAAAGCCGGCACCATTCCAGCGGATCAGGGCGACAAGCTTTGCATCGTTTGCGGCGTCTTCATTCACTGGGAAGCCGCTGACGACCAGAAGATCTATCAGTACAACTACGAAGCGACCAAGCTGTCGATCGAACGTGCGATGAAAGATTCCCCGAGCGCCGCTGAGATGCTCGAGAAGAAGGACGCATCCAGCCATCCGTTCTTCAAGAAGTAACAATCGGAAGGCGGGTTTCGGCTCGCTCGATTCACTTCTTCGATGCTCGATCAAGGGCCGCATTCCTGCGGCCCGAGCTGTTTCAACGGCATCCATTTCCGCGGCTGGCTGTGTTGCGGTTGCAATCTGCCAGTTAGAGTGGAGTTGCTGGGGGAGGGAATTGGCTCTCTCCGGCTTCTTGCACGGCGGTAATCTGTCGCGGAACGTCTGGAAAATCGAAAGGCTACGCGGATGAAGCGGATTCTTTTTCAGTTTGATACGGATCCGATCCCTTCCACGTTTGATCGGGTGGTCGCCGTGGATGCGGGGGCCGACGAAATCTTCAGTATGGGCGGAGTGACGCCTGAGAATGTTGTTCCGCTCGTGCATGGAGCAATCTTCACTCGAGGGCCAAAGGACTTGCAGAATACGGCGATTTTCGTCGGAGGGAGCAGTCTGCAAGCTGCCGAAAAAGTCTTCCATGCGGTCAATCAGGCCTTCTTTGGGCCAATGCGAGTGTCGGTGATGCTGGATCCAAGTGGATCTGCGACGACGGCGGCTGCGGCGGTTCGGCTGGCCTCTATTAAAGTACCGCTGAGTGGATGTGAAGCCCTGGTGCTAGGGGGAACAGGCCCGGTGGGGCAGCAGGTCGGCTTACTCCTTGCGTCTCAGGGGGCGCGAGTGCGGATGGCATCGAGAGAAATCTCGCGAGCCGAGGCCGTTGCCGGAGTGATTCGCGGCCGCGTCGAAGGTGCGTCGGTAGTCCCGGTTGAATGTACTGATGACGCCTTGGCGGCGGCGGTTGACGGGATTCAGTTACTCGTCTCCGCGGGCGCGGCCGGTGTTTCGTTCCTGACAGCCGATGAATGGCAAAGCATTGACTCGCTCAAAGCCGCGATTGACCTGAACGCCGTGCCTCCGCTGGGGCTGCAGGGGATTGAACCGAACGACCAGGGGGTTGAAAAGCAGGGAATCCTGACTTATGGAGCCTTGGGGGTCGGCGGGTACAAGATGCGCTTGCACAAGGCGGGAATCGCCAAATTGTTCTCCGCGAACAATCTCACTTTGGACGTCAAGGCGATCTACTCGCTCGGAGAGACTGTCGAGTAATTCTTGCAAATTATTGATTAGGAAATGGTTGCGGCGAATTTCTGTCGCTGTGCGAAGTGTGAACCCTGCGGGTGGCGGGGAGGTTGTCGTTCGGATTGAACTTCCCGAGGTCACTCGATATCCTGTTCCGCTCCCCTGAGATTGGGGATTCGGATTAATCTGACCCTTTCGCGACTGTGAGTTTGTTAATCCTATGAGGGTTGGCAAACTGCTCAAGTGAGCTATCCATGAGCACGTTGAAGAAAAACAAGCGTCTGAAACTGGCCAAGAAGTTCAAGGCCTACGGCGAAAACAAGCCGACCGTCGGCAATAGCCTGTCTCAGCGCGGTAAAGCCAAATATCTGGGCGGTAACGGTCGCAAGACGACCGGAATTACCCGTCGTAAGTTCAAGCTGAATCTGCAGCGAATTCGCGTCCTTGAAGACGGCGAAGTCGTTCGTCGCCGCGTTCCAGTCAGCCTGATTCGCTCCGGAATGGTTGAGCGTCCGGTTGTCCGCACGCCGTTCACCATCGCGGATGGCAAGTAAGTCGTCTGCACCAATTCGACCGCATTTGATTACTGGGTGAATCACGCGAAGGCAGTTGCTTGCGTGTGTTCATCCGGTTTTCTGTGGTTTGTGGTGGTTGCATTGCAGGCTTGGCGGTGGGCTCCGGCCCGTGGGGCAGGCGTCTCGAGGCATTTCGGTGATTTGTCTCTGTTTTTAGAGACCGATTGCTGTCCCTCATTGTTGGCCTTTGGCTTTCTGTCTCGTTCAACTGGCTGCCGGAGGGACGCCCGAGAGGTGGTCGCTTGCAGTCCCGCTAAGCAATCTGCGATATTTCTCGCTTGTATCAATTGGTCCGGGTCTCAGGTGTTTGCGGACCCGTGGCCTGAGTCGGTGACGCAGGGTTCCGATTTCGAAGAAACCCACGTCAGAACATTCTGCGCAGGCGGTGTGGCAACTGTGGTCTGGCCGTTTTGGCTGACATCGGACCGCCACGCTGTTTTTGCAGGAAGAACTCAGAGACCTCTTTCTCCCCGGGCACTTTTCACCCCGGGCAGCCAATCAGTGATTCTGGCTGGAGGAAAAGGGGTCGCCACCTGATCGCCCGCCCGAAGCGAGTGATCGCTGTCGGGGAACCGGCGGCTTAGGGGAATTGCCAGAATTCAATTCGTGTTGCACCGCAAGTCAGCATGCTCCCTGGAGCGGGACTTGCAAGTCGCTTCTCAAAGGAAATTCGAGAATGTCAAAGTACGTATACGGGTTCGGAGCCGGTCAAGCTGACGGCGATGGAAGCATGAAGCCGCTGCTGGGGGGGAAAGGCGCCAACCTGGCCGAAATGAACAAGATCGGGCTTCCCGTTCCGGCCGGTTTTACGATCACGACCGAAGTCTGCACGTACTACTACGACCACGGTCGGACATATCCACCTGAACTCGAAGCTCAGGTTGACGCAGCAATCGCTCAGGTCGAAAAGACCATGGGCGCCAAGTTCGGCTGCAAAGAAAACCCACTTCTGTTGTCCTGCCGCTCCGGTTCACGTGAATCGATGCCAGGGATGATGGACACCGTTCTGAACATCGGTTTGAACGAAGAAACCGTCGCCGCTCTGATCAAGCAGTCTGGCAACGAGCACTTCGCCTGGGACAGCTACCGTCGTCTGATCCAGATGTACGGCGACGTCGTGCTGGGTCTGAAGCCAGAAAAGAAGACCGACCCAGACCACTTCGAAGAAATCCTCGATCACGTCCGCGAAAAGGCTGGCGTTGAGCACGAGAAGGACCTGACTGTCGAGCAGCTGAAGGACATCGTTGCTCAGTTCAAAGAAGTTATCCGGAAGCACGCCAAGCAGGAATTCCCAACTGATCCAAAGCAGCAGCTTTGGGGTTGCGTCGGCGCCGTGTTCGGCAGCTGGATGAATGACCGCGCTGTCGTGTACCGCCGCCAGTACGGCATTCCTCACAACTGGGGAACAGCTGTTAACGTTCAGGCAATGGTCTTCGGTAACCTGGGCGATGACTGTGCAACCGGTGTCGGTCTGACCCGAAACTGCTCCGTCGGGATTCCAGGCTTCTGCGGCGACTACCTGATCAATGCTCAGGGTGAAGACGTCGTTGCCGGTACCCGGACTCCACTGCGAATCGAAGAAACTCTCGGCAAAGACATGCCAGAGTCATTCGCTCAGCTGACCGAGATTGGCAAGAAGCTCGAAAGCCACTTCAAAGAAGTGCAGGACATCGAGTTTACCGTCCAAAAGGGCAAAGTCTGGATGCTCCAGACTCGTAACGCCAAGCGGACAGGTTTCGCTGCCGTTCGTATCGCCGTGGACCTCGTCAACGAAGGTCTGATCGACGAGAAGACCGCTCTTCAGAAGCGACGTATTCCTGCCGACGACTTGAACCAGCTGCTGCAGCCGATCTTCGATCCTGCTGGCAAGGCCAAGGCTCAGAAGGAAAACCGCGTCCTCGCCAAGGGGATCAACGCTGGTCCAGGTGCTGCCACCGGCCAGATCGTGTTCCATGCTTCCGATGCTGAAGAGCTCTGGAACAAGGACAACGATGCCCAGCTCATCCTGGTCCGTAAGGAAACCAGCCCTGAAGACCTTCGCGGGATGAAGGTTGCCAAGGGGATTCTGACCGCCTTCGGTGGAGCCTCTTCTCACGCAGCTCTGGTCAGCCGCCAGATGGGCAAGACCTGCGTCTGCGGTTGTGCCGCCCTGAACATTGACTACGACAAGGGCACGATCACCGTTGGTGATACCGTCCTGAAGGAAGGCGACTGGATTTCTGTCGACGGCTTCACTGGTGAAGTGTTTGCCGGAAAGATCGAAACCAAGGCTTCCGAAGTCATGGACGTTCTGCTGGGCAAACTGAAGCCAGAAGAGTCAGAAACCTACAGCCGCTACGCTCAGCTCATGACCTGGGCCGACAAGTACCGCAAGCTGAAAGTGCGTGCGAACGCCGAAGCTGGTGATGCTGTTGCTGCAGTCGCTCTCGGTGCCGAAGGGGTCGGACTGTGCCGGACCGAGCACATGTTCTTCGATCACCTCGACGAAATCCGTGAGATGATCTTCGCAACGAAGGTGGAAGATCGCCAGAAGGCACTGGCCAAGCTGCTGCCATTCCAGCGCGACGACTTCACCCACCTGTTCAAGACGCTCGGCGATAAGGCTGTGACGATCCGTCTGCTGGATCCACCGCTTCACGAGTTCCTGTCTGAGCACCACCTGCACGACGACGAAACTCTCGCTCCGAAGCTCGCCAAGACCTTCGGCGTGACTGTGGAGCAGGTTCACCGTCGCGTGGACGAGCTCAAGGAATCCAACCCGATGCTCGGTCATCGCGGTTGCCGTCTGGGAATCGTTTACCCTGAAATCACAGCCATGCAGGCCCGCGCGATCATCGAAGCGGCTTGTGGTCTGAAGAAGCAGGGCATCAACGTCCACCCAGAGATTATGGTTCCTCTGGCCGGATTCAAGGCTGAGTTCGACAACCAGGCCAAGATCATCCGCGATACCGCAGAAACCGTGTTCAAAGAACAGGGTGTCACTGTCGAGTACACCGTTGGAACGATGATCGAAATCCCACGGGCTGCGATCACCGCCGACGAAATCGCGACCGGTGCTGAGTTCTTCAGCTTCGGGACGAACGACCTGACCCAGACCACTCTGGGGATCAGCCGCGACGACTACAAGTCGTTCATCGGTCACTATCAGGAACTGGACATCATTCCATCCGATCCTTTCCAGACCATCGACCAGCCAGGCGTCGGCCAGCTGATGAAGATCGGTGTGGAAAAGGGTCGCAAGGCACGTCCAGGCCTGAAAATCGGTATTTGCGGCGAGCACGGGGGAGATCCAAAGTCGGTCTTCTTCTGCCACGAAATCGGTCTCGATTACGTGAGCTGCTCACCACGCCGAATTCCAATCGCTCGTCTGGCAGCCGCTCAGGCCGCTCTGGATAGCTAAACGAATCGGATCACGCAGGGTCTCTTCAGATTCTCTGTGAGCTGAAAAAAGAACGACCCCCGGTCTTCTGGACCG
>JAEZFD010000009.1 GCA_023417655.1 Planctomycetota bacterium
TTGGAAGAGCTCATCGACCAGGCGTATGAATGGTTCGAGGTGAATAACAATCACTACCTCGATATGCGACACTCCTTCGCCAAAGCCGCTTAAAACTCACTCCGGTGACGTGGAGGTCCTATTTAGCCATGTAGTACTTGGCCTCGACAAAATGAATGGGTTTCAGGGAGACTCCTGTCAGGTTTCAATTTCCAAGCAAGGAGGCTCAGTCATGGCGAGGTCGACACCCAATCAGTATCCCGTGGTGCTGACGGATGAGCAACGCCAGAGTTTCAGTATTCGTAGTGGTCTGTCTGTCGCTATTTGGCAGGCAATGGATAGAGGCTTCTGAGTTTGATCCGGGCGGCAGGGTGGCTGGGGCGCTGTGGCACGTTTTCAATGCAGTGAGGCGTTCATGGCCCCAGTCCGGGCCGTTGTAGTACCGGGGCTATGAACGATGCCCGTTTCCTTGGGGCTTTCTCTTCGACTCTTGTTCTGTCGCCTCCCTCTCGCGAAGATCGGATGTGCCAGGGCTTGGCTGACCTCGCATCTGTCAGTCATTCAGTGGCCCCGGGCTCCAATCCGGAAGGTTCTCGTGAACAATCTCTTCGCCAATCTGCCTGCCGCATTGCCGACCGAACTGGTGACGGTTCTCGCTGAGAATTCGCATGTTCGTATTGAGCGAATCGTCTCGACCGGACAGTGCTCGCCGGACGGGTTTTGGTACGATCAGGCAGAGCATGAATGGGTGATTGTCTTGAAGGGGGCGGCCAAGCTGGAGTTTCACGATGGCGCTGCGTTGCACTTAACGCCGGGCGATTCCGTTCTGATTCCAGCTCATCAGCGGCATCGGGTTGCCTGGACGACGCCGGATGAACCGACCGTCTGGCTGGCGGTGTTCTACCGAGAGTGAACGGGACGAAGTGCCGATGTTGTTTGCCGGGCGACTTGTTCGCATAGCGTCAGCAGGGCGAACATGAATCGGTGAGGGACTCTTGGTGCGACCCGATCCTGGGGTCCGAGTGCATCGGTCGATCCGTGGTGTGTCCCAATGTTCTGCGAGCAGCGGTGAACCGTGGGTGAAGCGGCAACTCGCTTCGCGAGGACACGTGAACTATGTTCTCACTACCCGCGGAGGTGTGCTGAGCGGGAGTTGGTCTCACAAGTGGGGGCGCCGAGCCTGAGGATTTCCGGAGCTGATCGTGGAGATTCCAAATCTTTTCACCCAGTCAAAAGAAGCCAGACGCTTTTATTCCCTTATGCTGGCCCGACTGGGGATGTACGAAGAGTTCGACAAAGTCCTTGAGGGGTGTTCACGAATCCGCGAATACGCCATTGCGACAGTCGGAGAATGTGAGTCGCTGTTTACACACTCTTTCGAGCGAGATGCGTACTGGTATTTGGGACGCCATATAGAGAATTGGGAACGTCACACTCGATATGAGTTCGCCGTCTTTGGACAGCCGTTGGACCCAGCTGCCTTACCTGAAATCAATTTGGAGGTTCTCTGTGCCCTCGATTCGCGGGTTCCGCTCCATTACGCATGCGGACAATTTCGAGAAGCAGCACAGTGTCGCGAGATTTATCTCAAGTATGCGATGCAGAAGAGCTCGACGGACCACCTGATCGCTTATGTCGTCAATGATGATGAAATTCCGTCGCATCCCGTCCGAGTGACCCTCCAACATGCCTACCAATCTCAGGGATTGAAGGTCAGTCACTGGACGCAATGGCCCGCGTTTGTTGCTGGCCTTCCCCAATCCATGTTAAAGGCTGCGGGAGTGAGTCACGAAGCGTTGCTGTCGGATGCAGAATTATTGCAATCTGTTGTCAAGGCGCTTACTCGCCGCCTGAGGAGGAACGTGTCAAGAAGCAAGCGCCCTGTGAACCCGACGGTCTCGCCGAGGGAGGAGGAACTCCTGGACTGGTTTCCGATGCTGGTTTCTTATCCCTATCCAATGGAAGACGAGGAAATGGACTGTGTTGACTGACGACCGCAACCTGCGATCAGCGGATGGACGGGATCCTGCCGCTCTGCAGTGACTCAAGTTGCCTACCCCCTTCGCGCGAACATCCGATGGGCTGGGTCGTGATCGAGCCAGCCGACATCACTGCCCTGGACTTCGTTTGTGATTACATCTCTCAAGTTTTGGAGGTGTTCGAGCAAGTCTTGATCTTCATGGCTGAGCGGTCACTTGTTGACCGACTGGCTCTAATCAAGCTGCAAGTTATGTGTTGAACTGGAAGTGAAACTGATTTCCCGATCCAGCGATCCCTCGTGGTACTTCACGGGGATGGCGTCGAGCAGTTTTTCTTTCTTCTCGACAGCAAGCACGAAATAGGTGTATCGCCCAGGAACAAGGCTGACCTCATATTTCCCGTTCTGAACCGGGATCCCCTTGGGGAGGCCGTCGCCTGTCGGCTGGAATCTCAGGATCACGTTGTTCACTGGCTTCCCAAGCGACGTGACTGTTCCAGAGACTTGCACTGGCGTGGCCGTCTGATGGACCGTCACTCCACCACAACCGGCGAGAGATGAACCAACCAGCAATACGAAAATAACGTGACGAGATCGTGTCCACATGAAATTAACCCTGAATGATGCAGGGCCTGCCTGGCATTCCCCCGGCAGGCTCTGCGTGAATTACGAGAAATGACTGTTCTGCACTTCGAATAGAGCGGTTCTGCGAATCATTTGGCCGGTCTGACAGGCGGGCAGCAGCGAACTGACTGGTGAAATGCGCCACGCGACCAAGTATTAGACCGAACCGGTTTAGAACTCTCCGACAGCGTTCCCGTCGGCGGCACCTGCAATCCACTTCAGAACCAATGAATCGAGGCTTTCTCCCAGGAACCGCACCGAGCCATCGCCCATGACAGCATGACATCCGCCCACATGAAAACTGAAAGGTTCATCGTTGGGGCCGCAATTGTTTACCGTCCACCGGCACTCCGGCGGGCCTCCCATCGGAGATGCAAACGCATTAATCTTTGCCTGCTTCGATCCCGGAGAGAGAGCATTGCTGGGACCTGAGATACCATTCGTCCCTGCATCAGGATCGGCCCAGGCATACATGCGGCGACCACGTGTCGCGCCGCCTTCCCAGGCAGGTCCTTCATCGACTGGTGAGGTTCGATTCGAGAGTGATGCGAACTCGCCAGCATTCGGGTGCGACCGCCCTGCATCCTCAATACAGAGGATCGTATTTGACGTCCCATCGGTGATCGCTCCGAGCTTCCGCTTTGGCTCGCAGCTCAGAAATCCCTGGACGGTCACGCCGGGCAGTGTCCGTCGGGCCGAGGCTGCGCGGGAACGGTAGTTGGCCTGCGTCGAATCATGTTCAATATCACTGGTCGTGATGAACATGTAGTCCCAGACTCCGAAGCCGTCTGTCGCGCGGGCTCCGGCATCCATTGGGGTCGACGGGCAGACAAATGACGGGATATGCGTTTTGGCCGCAGCAACCGTCTCAGGGTGAGCCGCGTCGTTATAAACTCGACCGATCGCATTGGGGTCGAGGTTTGCGATGTCGTATCCGGCTGCCGCCATCTGATCGAACCGCAGAGAATGGTCCATTTTATTGTAGACATTCGCCTGATCGAGATATGCCAGCAGCAAGGTCGGTACCGACTCAGTCATATACTTGGTATCAGAACTTCCGGTGCTGTTGCACTGCCCTGAGTGAGGCAGGTACCCATACGAACTCTCAAAGTTGTGTAGCGCCAGTCCAACCTGCTTCATATTGTTCTTGCACTGGCTGCGGCGAGCCGCTTCTCGCGCCTGTTGCACTGCAGGCAACAGTAATGAAATCAGGACGGCGATGATTGCGATCACGACCAGTAATTCAATCAGCGTGAACCCTGCCCGTTGCACTTTGGTAATGCGACGTTCTTTGTAGCCCTTGCGTGAAATCATTTTCCCTCTCCAGTGTTTGTGTCGAGTGTCGGCCTCTTCGACACTAAAGATGCCCGCCGATCACTGGGAGGGGATTATCCATCCCCTTTATGACGTTCTGATGAACACTTGAAGAAAAGAATGCACCGAACCCATTCGGAGTGAAGGGCAATTGAAGATTCCTGCTAATCACGTAAATGAACGCCCGCTCAATTCGTAGACGATCCATAATCAATTGAACGAAGAGCCGCACTTAACTCAGTCAATGACTCCGAGTCGGGCGTTCCTCTACGGAACTGTCGGCCTCTCAATCGATTCCAGCGGAGCTGATCGTGCTTGACTGAGGGACGAAGGATGACTGATCGCACTGGAACAGTCGGCAGCCAGGACCAGCCGGACAGTCGACGTCCATCATCTGCGCCGTCCCAGTGTCTTCTCGCAATCTTCTTATGGCCGAGCGTTTCTCACACAGGGAGATGGCAGCAGGTCCGTTGGATCTTGGGCGGACTTCTCCAGCAGTTGCATCGGCTGAACCCGTGGGAGGAAGTGGCGGGGATGAGACCGGCGGTTCTCCCCGGTGAGCGTGAGCCATCTGGTTGATGCGATTACCATCCCACATAGCGGGCAGAACATCTTTGCTTCCGGCGTGCATTTCAGCTTGGGGAGCTCTGCCGCAATCGCAATGCGGAGTGAACTGGGTCTTGAGGATTCAGCCTGCGACACAGGAAGGAGTCGATGAAACGGCGAGAGATCCCCCTCCCCCGGTTTCAGAGTCCAGAAGTCAGGGGGAATCAGTTCCGCCGATTTCTTCGACTGGGCAGCGCGGCTGCAAACGCTTTCTCAAAGGGATTCTGAACCGGTCTTCTCGTGAATCGTCGCAGGAGCGTGATCTCTCATAATCGCTTCCGCGTAGTAACTTCCTTACTGGTCAGATGTAGAAACGGACGATCGACCTGCGACTGGTCGAATTCCATCTTCTTCATTTCACGATCATGCGGGTGTGCCGATTTGGCGCAAATTACTTTGCCGAGGCTGCTTAGGTCTCGAGTCGTGATGAACGGATCACTTGTGGTCATTTTCTGGTCAGCGAAGAGTTCGCATGTGTAGCAAAAAAAGAAAAAACAATGTCCAATTTGATGCCACATCGGCAAAGACTGAAATGACAAATTGCCTTCCACCGAGATCGGAATGGTTTTCGCGCGGAACAGAATTCTGGAAATCCCGCCGAGTCGTGGTCGCCACGGTGTCTTCATCAAATTGTGGACGGCGGGCTTCCGACGCATTCGCGCCTATGTCTACACCATGGTTTTCAATTGGGCGGACGCCGAGGATCTCTGTCAGGAAGTCGGGGTGGCCGCTTGGGAAAGCTTTGACGAATTCGACGAGTCGCAGGACTTCGTCGCCTGGGTCTGCGGAATTGCTCGCAACAAAGTGCTGATGTTCAATCGTAAGGCCCGTCGCAGAATCGTCGCCACGGATGCCCTGCTGAATGAACTTGATCGCAGGATGAAAGCCCGATCACGTGCTCTGGGAACGCAGGTTGATGCACTTCAGGTCTGTCTCTCGCAGTTGAAGGACCATGAGCGGACCCTCGTGAAGAGCTACTACTTTCAGGAATCATCGATGCAGGAGATTTCTGAACGGACAGGTCGTTCGTTACAGGCTCTCTATAAATCTCTCCAGAGAATTCACGCTCGCCTGTTCGAGTGCATGCGACGCCGCAGTGGCGACGGGAGCGAGCAATGACCGATCGGGACCGGCTGCAGCAACTCCTCAATCTTCAACGCCCTGAACGGGAATCTGTTGAGGTCGTCAGTCAGATTCGTGAACTCATTGAGCGCGATCTTGACGCGTTGGACCTGTACATCGAGTGGTGTCACTTCGAGTCCAATTTGCAATGGTTGGCGGATGGCTCTGAAATCGCTGAATCAGTGGTTGTCAGCCAGATTCGTGCCGAACGGAAGCTGAATCTGCGGATTCGGATCTGGTCGTCGGTCGCGTGTGTTTCAGTATTGTCTGTTCTGACGGTGCTCGCCTGGGGGTGGAGTGTTCATCGGGAGCATCGGCATGAGCCGGTTGCTCCACTCGCAGGGTATGTTGAATTCACAGAACCGGAAACGACGTTGAGAGGTGTCTCACCTCGAACGCTCATCCGACAAGGTTCTGAAATCGAGTGCGATGCCGGAGCCTTCCATCTGCGAATGGATAGTGGTGCTCTCCTGGCTGGCTCTGGACCTGCAAAGCTGGTCGTTCACAACTCACAGTTGGTCGAGGTGATTCAAGGAACCGTTGTTGCGGATGTCCCTCCCCGTGGCTTCGGGTTTTCACTTCTCACACCAGGCGGAAAGATCGTCGATTTGGGGACCAAATTTGGAGTTCGGGTTCTGGAAGACCGCTCTTCTGAAGTTCATGTTTTTCAAGGACGGGTACAGGCAGCCAAAAATTCCTCGTCAGGGATCGAAGTGACGGCGGGCTCTGCCCGATCAATCAAGGCAACAGGTGAGATCGGGCCGAAGGCAAGTGCGGATCCGATTCTTTTCAATCGTGAACTAATCCGGTTGGCAGGGGTCCGCTCGGTCTCTGCAAACCTGAAATATCTGGAAAGCCCCCCGGCCTCGTTCATTGATCCGGAGCTCTCTCAACCGGGAATCTTTCTGGTCCTGGAACGTCGCAATGTCTCGTTACCGCGCTCATCCGACCTGTTCGACGCTTTACCGGGGGTGTATCTCCATGATGCCCTCCCTGCTCCAGCAGACCTCCCGCCCGGCGACGTGTTTGACTCATATCTGATTCATGGCAATCACCATGGCACTTCAAACGTTAACAGAGCAGAGCTGACCTTTGAGCATCCCATTGTCGCCGTCGCACTCAGTGCCAAACAGCTCCATGAAACGGATCAGGCGTGCGGGCATCCTGGCATCCGTTATCCCCGCGAGTTGGGAGGACAGGAGCCTTTCGAGAATCGCGGCTTTGTCCACAGTCCTGAGGCTTTGGCGGAGGCCGGTGACATCCTCGAAATTTTGCCTGACCAGCGAACATTGCGTCTGACGATGAGTTGTGGATTTCAACGGATTGATGAGATCCGGATTTTTGTTGCTCGACCGGTGAACTGAGAGCGTGCCTTTCAGTTCGCAGTCATTTCGATTGTTTTTCGTTCTGGAGTAGAGGAGCTTGAAATGGTGAGCGTTCAAAAGCGGTATCGCGCATTTACGCTGATTGAGCTGCTGGTGGTCATCGCAATTATCGCGGTCCTGATCGCCCTGCTGTTGCCTGCCGTCCAGCAGGCGCGTGAAGCAGCCCGGCGTTCGCAGTGCAAAAACAACCTGAAGCAACTCGGGCTGGCGATGCACAACTATCTCGACACGTTCAGTGTCTTCCCGCCTGGGTATGTGGATCTGCGCGGCAATCCTGGCTCGAACACAACGCTGCAGGACAATCATGGACACTGGGCCTGGTCGGCAATGATTCTGCCATATGTCGAGCTCGGGACGATCTACAACACTCTGCAGGTGGGAACGAGAACCGCTTCCGAGGCAGCGACGTCGCATCGAGCCATTATGCAGACGCCCTACTCCGTCTTTCGATGTCCGTCTGATACAGGTCCGGCGACGAACACGGCCAATCTGGGAAGCGGGATTATGAATTCCGCCGGGACGGAAGTTCCGCTCTCACTGACAAACTACGTTGCATCCGCAAATTCCAAGCAGGTCCGTCAACATAAAGCGACGAGAAGCGATGATGGAACGACTGGTTCCACCGGAATGTTCTATCGGGACAGCAATGTCAGTATGCGGAATCTGACAGACGGAAGCAGCAACACAATTATGGTTGGCGAACGTGCCTATGAGCGCGGAGGATTCCGTCAGAATGCCGGGTCACTGTTTGCCACGCGCGATCGTGATCGCGGGGGGCCACAGCATCAGAATCACACTTCTCCTGATCATTACTACGATCAGGGAATGCCAATCATTCTCGGGATGACTTACTGGTCAATCAACCCGATCCTGACAACAAGTAGCAACAACGACCGGATGCCTTCCTTTAGCAGTCAGCACACTGGCGGGGCGCACTTTGTTTTTGCCGACGGCTCTGTTCGATTCGTAAGTGAGTTCGTGCATAACAATCAGTCCACGGTCGACGACAGCACGATTGAGTATCTGGCCAGTATTGCAGACGGCAAAGTTGTCGGGGATTTCTAATCTCTCGTTGCGATCAATGTTCTAAATAATTTCCTCATCTGGCGAGATCATTTTCAGGAGTTGCTGTGCAGTTGATCAATCATTTCGCAAAGGGGCCGAACCCCTTCCCTGCTCTCGTCCTGAGAGTGACACGAAACTGTTTCGTTGGTGCCTGCCTTACTCTGGTTCTTCTTACGGGATGCTCGCGTTCACCCCTTGATCGTGATGTCGGGAGGGTCAGCGGGATCGTGACCTTCGAGGGAAAGCCTCTTGAGGGAGCACAGGTCTTGTTTCAACCGAGTGATTTCCGTCCTTCCGTCGGGGTCACTGACAAGAGCGGCCGTTATGAGTTGCAGCTGACGCAAAATATCATGGGCGCCGTGGTCGGTGACCATCAGGTCCGTATTACGACGGAACAGTTTGCTCAGGGAGGAGAAGGTGGTGCTGAGGCCAAGCCTGCCCGAGCAGAGTTCCTGCCTGAGAAGTTCCACGAAAAGACAGAGCTGACCGCATCAGTGAAGCCCGGCAAGAACCAGTTTAACTTCGATCTGACGAAATGAGTCATTGAGAGTCTTGGATAACAAGAAGACGCCTGCAGGGCGTGTTCCCTGCAGGCGTTATTCATTTCTATATTCAGGATTCAGCCTGAATTCTTCTCGTCGTGTTCTTCCCGGCGGCGACACTCATTCTGAAGTGAGTCGAGAGAGCAACCAGGCATGGATTGACGCTCCGATCTGTTGATAACCGGTTGGATTGGGATGAACTGCGTTATCAACAGGGAAGCCGTTGACCGGATCGAGGTTCAGTTCTGTCGGGATCAGATGAATTCGGTTCTGCTTGGCGCGGTCTCCGCCGAACTGCTCCAGTTGTCGTTCGACGAGCCGATGTTGAATCCGTTTCCACCCCCAACGTGAATACGACCCCTTATAGTTCGCCTGGAAGGCTGACTCGCGGGTGTTCGCTGGTGTCGTGATACACAGTCCGATTTCTGCTTCGGGAGCGGCTTCCTGAAACGCCTTCAGCAATGATTCCGCGGACTGAAAGACACGGTCGATGGTTTCGTCGGTTTTCTCGATACTATTTGGGTTGGCACCAAAGCAGTCGTTAATTCCGAGCATGATGATAATCACATCCGGTTTCTCTCCCTGGCAGGCCTCTTGGAAGTATCTCGGAATGTCGAGTTTTGGTTTCTCACCGTCGAGATAGACAAAGGGACTGCTGCGTTTCCGATTAGCGGGATCGGGATTGGGTTCGTAGTGATTGAGAAATCGAGCCCAGGTCCAGCCTCCGTAACCTTCATGAGCGACGCCCGGAGCTGCGTTTGTCGGTCGGTGTGTTCCTAGCATTTTCCAGGCAGTCAGGCCTGATTGATCAAGACGCTTCGCGATTTCATTTGGGTAGTGCGTGGCATTCGTCAGACTGTCTCCGACGATCAGCAACGACACGTTGCGAGGCTTGCTTAATTTCGCGGGGCTGACATGCAGGGTCATGGACTTCCGTCCGAGAGACTTGTCTCCGCGAAAGACCTCAACCTGCCAAGGGTGATCGCCTACATCAGCTTCAGTGGCGGTGACTGTCCAGCGTTTCGGCTCAGTTTTGCCGAGATCGCTGGTGACGACGAATTTCAGATCGTCGGAATTCTCAGAGAGGACAATGTTATCGAAGTAGACGCTCATCTCGGCCCCCACTACGGCATAAGCCGTCTTTGGAAGCGTGAGGCGGAGTGCATCCGGATCGACTCCCTCAGCAAAGCAGGTCGAACCCGGGAGAGCCATTAGCAGCGTGATAACAACAAGAATCTTTCGCAGCACGTTCATCTCCTGAGCTCCAGATGGAAGCATAATTCAGATCGTCGAATTCCAGTCAGTGGTCCAGTGCGCTGAGAATGCCGTCCCACAGGCGAATGCGAAGTTCGATTGCCTGCAGACCTGCTTGATAGGCCTGTTCTGCTCGTTGAGAGGAGTCATTAATCAACGCCTGCAGCAGCCGATTTGCTAACGGGCCATGCTGATCGCCGTCCAGGTCAATGTGGCGTTGAAGATAGTATTCGAATCGTTGGGAATTCAGCCGGGATTCGGACAGCGGCTTCATCAACCGCTGGAACATGGCTGGAATAACATCTTCGCGTCCGAAGCAGAAGACTGAGGCAACTTCCCACGGTTGTCCGGTGCGAGCCGTCTGCAGGTTGAAGTTCACGAATTCTCGTGTTTCAGGGCGGATCGGTAACTGCTTCAGAACTCGAACGACATCCCCCTGCTCTCCTGCAGCGGCGACCAGCGCCTTGATCGGAGCGGTCTCGGCTCCCAGTTCATCCATCGCAGAGAGATACAACTCGAAGTGGCTGACAAAGCCCCCGTTGCCATCGGCGTCCGATTCTTCCCCCAGTACAATTTCGTTGATGAATCGGGCGACGGACGGATGAGCCGGTGGGCTCCACGGTTGCCGCGTTCCGCAAAACTCCTGCTGCAATCGTTTCAACAGTGTCATGAAATCCCAGACGGCGAACGCATGTTCCCGCATGAACACCTGCAGGGTCTCAACGGTGCGGACTCGTTCGTAAAGCGGGTGGGCCAGCAGGCGGTCAATGGCAGGACGCAGTCGTTCGGCAATCGTCAGGGAGCCGGTCATCAGTGCAGGTCACTTTGCAGAAGGGAAGTACAGAATCTAAGCGCCGCCGCAGTGTAGGCGATTCCCTGACTTTCTGCAGATCAACGCATACTGGAGTCGCTCAAACAACTCAAAGACTACTCCGACCGGAATTCTTGCCAGATTGTGAAGATGAAGAAAAAGTTATCTGAATTTCAGGGAGGCATCATCTTCTCCTGCGAAACTGAAAGAGAACGACCTCAGGACATTGGGAGAAGCTGATGTCCTGATTTTCAGTGTTTCAATGAAACAGAGCTTTTCAAACAGGGAGAAGAAGCGATGAGAGCCTATCTGCTCGGAGCATGGGGAGCGGTTGCCACGATGCTGAGTGTTGGATTGAATGTCGGAATGGCAGACGATGTGCTGCCGGAGGGAGCGAAGCCGCTGTCAGCAATCCTGCAGCAATTGGAAGGTCAGGGAATTTCACAGATTAAAGAGGCCAATTTCGACGATGGGGTCTGGGAGATCGAAGGGATGCGTGGGGCGAACGGCGTCGACTTGAAAGTTGATGCAAAACTCGGAACGATTATCCACGAGAAGGCGGACCGTCATACCAACCTGCCACCTAAAGATCAGCTCTCGGTCTCAGCGATCGCCAGGGCTCTGGAGAACGAAGGCTACGCTCCAATTTATGAGCTCGATTGGAAAACGAAGCACTGGGAAGCGGAAGCGACTTTTAAGAGTCAGCGTCACAAGGTGCTCGTGAACCCGACGACTGGTAAGGTGATTTCTTCCCGTCGTGATGACTGACGCCAATTGATAAATGCTCCTGCCCGACTTTCGAAATCATTCGGCAACTGACGCTCAAATGATCTGGCTGGAAAAGAACGAGCTCCCGTGTCTGGCGGGAGCTCACATTTAAGCATTTGGGCGACGGAGCTTCACTCAGTTCTGAGGAGCGGGTGCGGAACGGGCCATCGCCGAACGAGCCAGTGCTGATCGAGCCGAGTCGGCCATTGTCACGAGCGCGGCTCCCATCATAATGATGTCTTTCACGACCAGCCGTCCTCGTCCACTCAGATAAGGAAAGCCGTGCTGGGCATCTCCCAGCGGCGGCACCCAGCATTCCGGCGTCGTGATCAGAAACGACAGAGTCACGAACGACATGATGAATACGAGAAAGCTGCCGAGCGCTGCAGCTTTCGGGAATACTGGATTCAGGCAGATCAGAAATCCGTAAAGGCAGATGACGGCTCCGAGACCATAAGCGAATTCATAGGTTCCGTTCTGCTCATGCCAGGCACGATTCTCGGTGTTCAGGACCCCTTCCGGATTCATGTGCGGCTTGTAGTTCCCCGGATCATGGATCAGAAACGACATGAAGGGGCTGTTGGCAACAAAGGGAATGATGCCGTCGGCCTCATAGCGAAACGCTTTCAGCCCGCCGATCCATAGCAGAACGACAATCAAGCCAAATCGAGTGACCGTGATTCCGACCCGGTCCATGCGGCTGGCCCATTCCAGCAGTTTCTGTATCGACATCGAGAGCTCTCCATCAGTGCCTGGCAGCGTTGGCACTTACTGTGGCCACGCTCGCTTCGTTGCTGATGCAATTCTCGCAGGTCAGGCGTCTTCCGGAATGGACGACGGGACGGAAGGAATGGACAAATTGCTCCCACCCCGAATGCGGGTTTCAAACTCGCGGAAATGGAGAGGAGACATTCCGGTCGATTTTTTGAACAGCCGGCTGAAATAGAACACATCGTGAAAGCCGACTTCGGCGGCGATCTCTTTCACCGGACGAAGCGTGTGCAGCAGCTGCCATTTGGCATGCGCGAGAATCCTTCCACGAACGAGGTCGGTCGGAGTTGTCCCGAGATGCTCGCGGACGAGACGTCCGAGTGACTTTGGCGTCAGATGCAGTGCCTTGGCATACTTCGCAGGCGTATGCCAGTCGGCGTAATGTTCTTCGACAAGTGAGATGAGTTGCTGTAGCACCGGATGCCGGTAGACGATGGCTCGCGCATCATCATCCAGCGGATCAGCTGACTTCCAGCGTGTGGCTTCAATCAGCAGGATCTTCAGATACGCCAGCGTCACATCGGTATAAGCAATGGCCTGAGTTCGGGCCTCTTCGGCGATGCTGTCACACAGGCCCCGTGATCGCTCCGACTGTTCTTCTGTCTGTGTGAGGAACGGCAGGCCGTAGGGATCCCGGAAGAGAACGCCAGCGCATCCAGCCTCGGCATGAAACGTCTCGATGCAAAGGAAGTTGGCATGAAAGCGGATCAGGTCCCCTTTCAATGTCGCCTCTGGGGTGAACTTCAAACGCTGATAGGGAACAACAAACAGAAGTCCCGGTGCAGAGATCGCGTGCGTGGCCTCATCGACGGCGACTTCCCCTGCCCCGCTTTCGAATCGATAGACACCAAAGCAGTTGGATCGGGCGGGAGCCAACGCCTTCCCTGCTCTCATCGAGAACTTCTCGATTTCGAATGGTTGGGCGCCATCTTGGGGATCGTACATCGCTTTTGAAATCTGAGAGCCATCTGAACCAGCGCGGTCGACGGAATCACTTCCGTCTTCATTCCGCGAGATCCATTGTCGTCCAGGGACGGGATTGTCGCAATTCGCACGAGAGTTGCCAGACAGCCAGCAGATAATCCGCCGTTGAGGAGACAAACGTCAGTATCATCCGCAAAGTGGAAACTCTGAGGAACGATCCACGATCTGCAATGAAATACAGAGCCGTGATCACCGACCCGATGCAGAGTCCAAAACCGATGCCATGGACGATCCACTCA
This sequence comes from Planctomycetota bacterium, assembly GCA_023417655.1. GTDB lineage: Bacteria > Planctomycetota > Planctomycetia > Planctomycetales > Planctomycetaceae > Planctomicrobium. The sequence continues at coordinate 13,443 of JAEZFD010000009.1, forward strand.
GGTCCGGGCTGTTTCAATAACTGGTGAACGGATCGTGCTCTGCCTTGGAACCCGGCAGCATTGAGAGAACCTGCCTGAAAACTCGACATGATTCTGGCAACCGACTTAGCTGTGAATCCGAACCATATCAATGGGAAGTGATCGGCTAACCCCAGCTTTGACTGGAGATGGGGCTTGGTGAGGGCGTTTTTACGGAAGTGTTCTGATTTATGGAATTAATGTTGCTGTTAATGATGCCGCGAGATATCGTTTCAATGTGTACTGATATGACCCGAGTAGCCTGAACAGCATTTTTCACCCTGATTGAGGAGGTGGTGTATGACGGCAAGTCGAAATCGTTCTGCCTTCACGCTGATTGAGCTTCTGGTGGTCATCGCGATCATCGCTGTGCTCATTGCCCTGCTCTTGCCAGCGGTGCAACAGGCGAGAGAGGCCGCCCGCCGCAGCGACTGCAAAAACAAGCTCAAGCAATTGGGGCTTGCCTTGCACAATTACCTGGACACGCACAGCGTCTTCCCGCCATCGACAATCGGTCAGGGAAACTGCGATGGGCTTGGCACTCCCAATAACCCAGCAATCAATGGGAATGGACTCGTGCTTCTCCTCCCTTTTCTCGATCAGGGGTCAATCTATCAGAAGCTCGATTTCAACAAGGCATTCGATGACTATACGAATCTCACTGTGCCGCTGGCTGGAGGGGACGCAACGACGAATGCCGCAGTGGTGAATCGGGAGATGCCGATCTTCAGTTGCCCCTCTGATGGCGGGGTCGGGATGTCAGCATCGACGACCTACAATCTCCCCGGCGGCTCAACCGCGCATCGGACGAGTTATGACTTTATCGTCTATTATCAGGACTATAACAGGTGCAATTACTGGTCAAAGCTCACGGCGACGACAAAGACCATGTTTACCGATAACAGTAACTGTAAGTCCCGCGACGTCACAGATGGGCTCTCGAACACTGTGATGATTGCCGAGACACGCAAGCAGTGCTGCGGGAACGGCTCTAATGCAAACTGGGGTGGCCGCGGTTATACACAGAATGGGCTCAGCCTCAGCCGAATCCGGCCGAACCGAACAGACCGCAACAGTGTTAATTACGATGGTGGAAACAGGGATTTCGCTCCGGGACTCGGGGACTGGAACACCGCTGGTAGCTTGCATGACGGCGGACTGCAGATCCTCCTCGCTGATGGATCCGTTCGCTTCTTCAGCGATAATGCTGCCGCCACGACCCGTCTGCGACTGGACATGATTGCTGATGCTCAGGTTCTCGGAGAATGGTAACTGATATCACGTGGCACATGGTCGACGCGGTACGGAGTCGTTAAGCCTTTCTCCTCTGTCCTATCCGTTTTGCTTCTTGATCCGCAGGCTGCCGATGTTCATCAATGGAACCGTTCTTCCGACTCTGATCTCTGGCTTCGTTTCTGTGATGCTCCTTGCGAGTCTGGGCTGCGGGGGAACAGGAAGTGAAGATGCTCAGAAGTTTACCGCTCAGCTTTCGCCGGTCACGGGAATGTTGTCTCTCGACGGAAAACCGCTGGCTGGAGTGATGGTCTCCTACGTCCCTGATTCGCAGGCACAGTCTGAAGGAGAGCTGGCGACGGGAATCACGGACGAGAGTGGGAAGTACACCCTGATGACGTTCATCCCCGGCAGCGGGAGCAGGTCGGCGGATGGAGCTGTCCCGGGGGCCTACAAAGTGGCAATTACGAAGCTCGTGATGCCGGATGGGACACCTGTCCCTGCTGAAACCACCGACGCCGACGCGGAAGCGTTGGGCGCCAAACAGCTCCTTCCCCCGAAGTATTCCAGTTTCGAGTCGACCAAGCTGACTGCCGTCGTCAAAGCGGAGCCCAACACGATTGATTTCGAACTGAAGAGTAAGCCGTAACAGTTAAAGGCACTGGCGTCACGTGATTGCAATGTGCGCCGACCGCGGTCTCCACAGCCATCCAGCAGTAAGCAGCACTAACCCGAGGAGGGAGGCAAAGCTCCCCCAATACCAGCTGCGGGGGCGGTAGTTCCAGGTGATCGTCTGACGCTCTGGACTCCCCTGCACCTCCACGCAGCGGAAAAGCTGATCGCATTCAGTCTCGGCCTTTCCTCCCGTTGATGCTGGTTGCCATCCCGGATAATTCAGATCGCGAAGCTGCAGTGTTCCCCCTGACGGCGATGTCAGTTGAATCGACACGGAATGACCGGTGTCCTCGATACTGTGGATCTCCCCTGACCCGCTGATGAACGACGCTCGTCCCGGCGAGTCGAGCAGCTTGTAGAAATAGAAGGGTTCCTGTCTAGCGAGGGCCCGATTCAGAAACGGGTCAATGACACCCCCGAGTGATTCAACCGGCCATTGATCCGGTTCCAAGGGCTGCTCTAGCAGAAGATGAGTTACTCCAAAGCGACGCAGTCGCGACACGGCATTCTGAATGGCTGCAGGGTCCGTTTGTGAGAAGTCGACGCGAATCTCATCAGACTCATAGATCTCCGGGCCGAGCCCCAGATAGACCGGGATCGCAGAGACATTCAGCATCGAAGGAATGTTCTGCCCCGGTGCATAAAGTCGGGTATTCCCGCCCTGCTCTGTGAAGTACTTCCGCAATGGACTTTCATGCAGATGGTTGATTGGCGGATCGTCGAGCAACGTCGCATAAAACACCTGCCGCCCGAAAAATGGCCCGAAATGGAATTGATACTGACGCGAGGCGGCCCAGAGGTCGCAGGCGGTGACTCCGAGCAGAAGGCCTGTGAGCAACGTCATCTCGATCGATCGAAGTGACCATCGGCGCGTGAGTTGGTCGAGGCATGCTCCGGCCAGAATGGCAATCGCGAAGGCTGCAGTCATCGAGTAACGGCCCGGGCCTCTGAAAAAGCCGAAGCCGGGGACATTCGACAGGAAGACGGTGGGCCAGCCGGTCGCGAAGATCAGGGAAACAGCAATCAGTGCCGGCCAGCCCCACGGGTTCCGGATTGAAAGCGAGCGTCGCCAACTCGGAATGAGCAGTCCCAGCAGGGCGAGCAGGAACGGAATCAGACCAACATAGAGCTGTGCCTCGGCCTGATTCGTCGCCATTGGAACCGAAAGGAATCGGCTGGAGAGGAGTTCATCAAAACTTTTCTCGCCGGCGTACCACGCCCATGGCATCCAGAGTTGAGAGATCGCCACAGGCGGGAGATGGCCGTAGGTCGGGGCGAAGACGTCGTTGACTTCCTGACGCTGGCTGACTGATTTCAGCTCCCATGACTGAAGCAACTGCACTCCGCTGACAAGAAAGCCACACACAACCGCGACGCCTGAGAAGAACACCCGTCTCCAGTCTGTGCGTGGGACGTTTCGATTCTCGGATGTGTCATCCTGCTGCGAGGCGATCCGAGGGACCAGCCAGGTGAGCGGAATCATCGTCAACAGTGTGATGAACGCGAGATTGTAATGCCCGGCCAGCAGATCGAGGCCCAGAAACAGACCCAGCAGCCCCCAATAGCGTCGCCGACCTGTCTGCAGGAAAGCGACGTATGCCCAGAGGATCCAAACATACCAGGCTCCTCCGATGATGGCCCATTCCAGGCAGATTCGCGCAGGGAACCAGCCATAGATGAAGGCCGTCGCCGCCAGCAGCGCGCCGGGACCCTTTAACCCCAGTCGAAGCGAAAGTGCGACCATTCCGGCGAATGCCAGGAGGTAGTGGCCGAGCTGGCTCCAATGGAACGCTTGGTTCACCGAGGCAATGCGGAACAGCAACTGATTCGGGGGATAATAGGCCGCAGTCTGGCTTTCCCCGAGCACCGGATACCCGAACCCGACCAGCGGGTTCCAGAGCGGAGTCTCACCCCGTGCCAGAGATTCCGAAAACCAGACCTTCTGCGGGAAATAATAAGGATAGAGGTCGCCGCCGATGAGACCTCCGCCGTTGCAGAGTGGCCACCAGAACATCCAGAGCAGAAATACAGCGGTCAGGGCCGCGGCCAGGAAGATTGGCCAGCCGGATCTGACCTCCGCCCAGCGTTCCGGGCGTTTCGGGGGAGTACGTGGCGGTGTCTTCTTTTGCGTCACTGGACACTTCCCCCACCAGAATATTTCTGGCACGCGATCTGCATTTCTTCGAGTAATCACACAGACAACGGGTCACGAAGACTCCATCGTCAGTGATGCGAACAGGGTAGTGGATGGTTTTCCTTGGAAAAAGGCCGCGATCTCAGGCCTCTTCCGCTTCAATTAAAATCCCCTCCCCTGCCCGCGATTGTCAAAATGACAATCTTCGCTTGTAACAATTTCAATGGCAGGAAGCCGCATGATTGCTCTCGCGACCACTTTCCCTCGAATGGATCAAATTTCTCCATTCCATTCGATGCCCCTCTCTCTGGTGTGGCGCGATTCTCATTTGTCTTCCCTGTCAGCCTTTCTGACTTCCGCACCTCATATCTCGGGCTGATTGATTTGTCGTCGGCGGATTCTGACCGACGCTGAATTCCTTCAGCCAGCCTGATCCTCCTGGCCAGTTCGGGCCCCGTTTTCATTCCCCTTCAATTTCACGTTGACGTTGCTGCGAGCCGAGTGATCGGCAGCGCATTCCGCAGGAGAACCTCCGATGACGCGAGTCACCGTATTAGCGGCCTTGGCCTTCGCACTTGCTGCGATTCCCGTGTTTGCTCAAGAGCCCAAGGGGGTGATTTACGATTTTACAGCCACCTGGTGCGGGCCCTGTCAGCAGATGGCTCCCATCGTGGAAAAACTGCAGCGGGAAGGCGTTCCCATCCGCAAGATTGACGTTGATCAGCACTCTGATCTCGTCTCGAAATTTCAGGTGACCGGAATGCCGACTTTCGTGCTGGTGGTGGAAGGTAAAGAAGTCGAACGACGCACCGGCCGGATGGCAGAATCCGAACTCCGGACCATGGCTGCCCGCATCCCGACAAGTGCTCCTCAGGCCGCCATGACTCAGCCCGCAGTTTCTCAGGGTGCAGTGTCTCAGGCCGCTTCGCCCCGTTCTTCAGGAGTGATTCCAATTGAACTGGGACAGCCGGCTCCACTTGTTCGTCCAGCACCGATTGCAACCGCTCAACCTGAGACGCGAGTCGCTGAAGCTGAGCCTCGCAAAAGTGGACTGCGGGACCTGCTTCCATTTGGCCGCAAGAAAGCAGAAGAAACACCTGAAGTGATTCGTGGCAATGACTCCCCTGTCGGCAGGCAGGAACTCACGAGTGCAGCGCCGCCAAAAGGAGCTCCAGTCGATCCGATGGAAGCCAGTGTCCGCATTCGGGTGATCACCAACGGGCGAATCGACCTCGGCTCTGGAACTGTCGTCTCGAGTGAACAGGGGCTCTCCCGCATTCTCACCTGTGCTCACATCTTCAAAGGGTTTACTGACGACAGCCGTATTGAAGTGGATGTCTTTGAAAACAACCGGCCGACCCAGTATCTGGCTCGCCTCATTAAATACGATGAACCGGCAGACGTTGGGCTGATTTCCATCCCGACGACAATGCGCATCCGCTCCAGCAAAATTGCGACGGTCGAGCAGATGCCGAAGGTTGGCGATCAGGTCGCGGCCATTGGTTGCAGCGGTGGCGATGACCCGACCCGTCAGCAGTCACGCATTACCGACATCGACAAGTATGAAGGTCCTCACAATCTGCTTTGCATGGGAGTTCCCGTTCGCGGACGCTCTGGCGGCGGTCTCTTCAACAGCACTGGCGACCTGATCGGTGTCTGCAGTGCAGCTGATGAAGACGAGCAGCGCGGGTTCTATTCCGGTCTGCAGGCGATTCACAAACTGCTCGATGAAAACGGGCTGGCCAGTCTGTACAAATCAACTCCAGCTGTCCCTGAGAAAGCAGTCGCTGCCAGTGCAGCCGAAACCCCTGCCCGGCCAGCTGTCCCAGAAGCCAAGGCCGTTCCGTTCGAGATTTCTTCGGCAGGATCACCATTCGCGAGCACGCCAGCTGCCGCTCCTGCTTCAGTTCCAGTTTCCGTTCCGACTTCCCTGGTCAGTTCCGCCACTCGCGGGGGAGGCACCCCTCTCGATGTTCAGGCAGGACAAGCCGAAGTGGTGGTCATCATTCGTGATCCGAACCAACCGCAAGCTTCGAACCGCGTCGTCATCCTGCACCAGGCAAGCCCGAAGTTCCTGTCCTATCTAACAGGGGAACTCAAGGAAGACACGATCGACAGCGGACTGCTGGGAGCGAACGGCGAACAGCACGTTCCGGAAGTCACCCGGACCGCACGTACCACGGCTCGCCAGCCCAACGCCTTCCCAGCCGCCGGATCAGTGGAATCGAAGCAGGTTCTGACCCCGACCACCATCTCGCAGCCTGTGATCCCGACGAAATACAGCCGGGCGAAGTAGGACCAATTGCTTGACCATTCCCGCTGAATCGGAGGACTGGTTCAACTGAATTCATCACAGGGGAGTCCGCACGACAGCAGGCTCCCTTCTGGTGTTTCTGGGTCCAATGTCAGCAGATCGCCGTGGGGAATAAGTCGGATCCGGTGGCTTGAATCGTCGTCTAAAGATCGTTCAAGAAATCGAATCTTCATGGGCGGGGACGCATGAGAAACTTTCTGGCAGCTTGGGCGAAGTATCTCTTTACCAGAAACATGACGCCAATGCTGAAAATCACAGCCTTGGAAGGTGGGATTCTCATTTCGCTGAGAGAAGTGATGCGAAGACTGGGAGACCCCGTCGCCGCTTCATGGTCTCTCAAGGAACTGGATATCATCAGCGGATCGCCCCTGATCGGAAACGTATTCGAATTGGAGGAACGCAGCAGGAGTCCTCAGGGTGTGATCATGACTCAAGACCAGTTCATGAATTTTGCCACCCTGGACTTTCAGCTCTCAGACGGAATCGTCGAGGGCGTTGATTGCCAAACGCAGGGCGGCTTCTTAAGGATGACATGCGTTGACTCCTCTTTATGGGAGATTGAAACGAATGTTGGCGGACTGCTGGAGCACATTAAAAAGAATCGTTCAGGATAGCCTGTAAAGAGTGACGGGCGATCCGTCCTGAAATGACGCCGAGAAGCCCGGACGGGCCTCAGGAACGCGGTCAGAGCGGACAGCGAAGCGATTTCGCTCGCAGCCTCACTCGAGCAGAGAGAACCCCAATGCACTCCCGGTTTTCCGAACTCCCAATTGAAGCCTGGATTCATCGAGGACAACTGGGGAAGTCAACGTCTTCTCTCTGTCTCTATCGCAAGTCCGCGGATCTCGGCGCGCCGATCGACGACGCATTGAACGAACTCGGAAGTTCAGAACCACCGCAGAGCCGGTCTCTCAGATTCGCGCAGTGCCAGCGTCACAATGCCATCTCGCTGCTGCAATTGCGAGTCGTTCCTCCTAGCAGCTCCCTTCAAGTCATGAAGATCAGCTTCGAAGCGAAACTGGCGATCGTCGAAATGACTGAGGTCGGCCTGCGTCTGATGATCCAGGCAGTCGAGCGGTGGTTGAGTGGGGCAGAAGACTTTTCCGTTTCACCTCAGCATGCCCATCTCAAAAAGCATGACTTGGGAACCGGCGACCGAGACTCTGCAGAGCTGTGGTTCTGGGGACCGGGGTATCATGGTCCTTAACGGAACTTGCCGCCATATCTCACTGATAGCTGCTGCCATACTGCAACGAGCAGAGACACCGTTGGGATGATTCCAAAAAGTCCTATCGTGATTCCCAAGGCATAGCAGAAGAGAACGATCATCCATCCCCCTGTCCAAAGGGCCATGCCGTTTGCGATCGCGGCTTCTCCGCCGGTACTCGAAAAAACGAATCTGGCAATGAAGGATTGCGTCGCAATGAATCCGAGATAACCGCCGATCAACCGCAGAGATGTCGCAAGCATGGTCTTCCTTTTGGTGTCCCATGCAGGCGAATTCATTGGTTCGATATCACGCGAATTTCCGCGTTGAATCCTGGCATCTTCATAGCGGCTCAGCTGCCCCACTCAGGTCAAGTGATCGACAGGCGAGTGAGATCCATCATCTCCGACCGGAGTGTGGTAGCGATCTCAACTGAATCTACGGATAGTTGAGGTCGATCCTGTTCGCCCCTGCAGTGACGTCCACAGTCTTCTGAATCGCAGCGATCTTCGGAGGAAGAATGTGGTCCGTGTTGACCATCGCGTTCGGGTCAGCATTCGGGTCGGGCTGCACGCCCAGTCTGACATTGTGCTTGCCGATCTTCGCGCCTTTTGAATTCGCATTGTAAATAAGGGTGTACGCTCCGGAAGAGTCTGTTGCTCCGGTAGAAGGCCGGCCTCCATCAACAGGCAGGAACGTGACGGTCAGATTAGTCGCCGGCTTCCCATCGACAGTGACAGTCCCGCTGACCGTCCCCAATTCCGGCTGATCGGGGCCCTTACCACCTCCGCATCCGCACAACAGGACAATCAGACTGAGAAATGTTGCAATGCTGGCAATGCGTTTCATTCTAGGTCTCGTCTATTGATCAACTTTTGAAATATGAAGAAGAGTTTGGAAGCACAAATGGAAAGATCCGCCCCGCCAGAACTCAGCGCGCGAGGCGGATCTCATGTTTCCTGATCGCAGAGCGACGACTTCACTCTGGAACAAATCAGTGATGCTTCTCTCTATGGAGTGAGAGAGTCGACCGGTGTCTGTTCGTATCGTCGAAGAACATTCGCTGGCTAGAAGTCCCCTAACGGCTGTCCGTCTGACTTGTGCAGGAGACGCTCAAAGGTGCTGTCGATTAAATGAATTTGCGTGGCATCAAGCCTGACAGGAAAACTGGGTTTATGGTCAATGTTTTCCGAGACGAAGCGAACACTTCCATCACAAAGCACGAAGTGAACACCTCCTGTATGGGGGCTGGAGAACCCCTTATTACACTCATTGCTCTGGAAATTAATCGGCCCGGCCCCAGATCCCAAGACGGCGTGGACTCCAGATTGCTCGTTGGTGACTAACGTGCCATACACATTCCCAGCCGCACAGGGATATGGCGAGCCTGCCGGGTTCGGAATCTGCCAGATCCGTTCACCGACGAGTGCGGTATTACTGGTTCCATCAGTGATGGCACTAATCTTGACGCTCGAATTTCGGAAGAAGATCCCAGAAGGCGCCGAAGCAGCATTCCCGTTAGTCCACTGCGAAGGCCCCGTTTCGGGAACCCCGTTGACCCACGCGCCGGCCGTAGTATGCCACTGGTGGCTCGTATTGTTCCCGACATAATTGGAGGTCGCAACACCGAGGCCTGTTCCGATAGCCTTCGTCGCATTAATGCCTGGAGCCGACCCGTCGGACGGGCAACGGAACGCGGCAAGTGGGGTCTGCAGGGCTGTGAGTCGAGCGGGATCGCTGGCTGCCTGCCGCAGCGTCAACGTCCCGACGTTCAGAATATTGAAGGTGGCAGACTGCTCGATCTGTGGCAGAATAAACGCCCCCCATCCCCACGCGTTGTTGGTATCCCCCGACGCAAGAAATGCGGCGTATTGTTGATCGGTCATCCCAGGTGTGTGGAAGAACGGGTTGACGTATCCGGGGGGAAACGCGCCGTGCACATCGAGATAGTTATGGAGGGCCAGGCCAATCTGCTTGAGATTGTTTTTGCACTGGCTGCGGCGGGCGGCCTCTCGAGCTTGTTGTACTGCCGGGAGCAGAAGTGCAATCAGAACCGCAATAATTGCGATCACCACGAGCAGTTCAATGAGTGTAAATGCGCGCCTACGGCGGCAAAGTGGTCGCGAAGGTATCTCTGACATGGAGAGGGTCCTCGGAAGAGAAAGCAGGCAATAAGAGCGCAAAGAGCCGGTAACACAAAGGTATCAATTGTTCTTGAAATGTACTGTGTTTGCGCCGAGTTTCAACGCATCGGATGGTGTAGATTCAAGAAATGCCCCGCGGATTTCCAGGTGTTCTGCTCGATCGGATGGGGAGCTTTGTTGAAAGTTTGAGAGTTTCATGCAAAGGATTGACATTTGACAATCTACGAGGGCTTGAATACTCAAAACACTCGTCAGCGAAGCAGCGCGAGGTTTGTCGTGCGAAGGAAGCGGTCAAACGAAAAAATCATGATCAGCGAGTAACTGTAAACAGTTTGTTAGTGAGAGTTTATGGGTGATAGTTGGCCCAATGAAGCGACGGTCTTCACAAGTTTTCTCGAAAACTTAACGATTGCTTCGTATGCGATGTCTAAAGTCTTTTAGGATGAAACGAACAGGCCGAGGACCCTTTCTCATCCACAGCGCCCGAGTCTCGGCAGGCAGCAAATCGGAGCTCTCACGAAATGAATACGAAGTCGACAGGATTGAATCCCATCTCCCGGCGTGCCTTTACTTTGATCGAACTCTTGGTGGTCATCGCGATCATCGCTGTGTTGATTGCCCTGCTCTTACCTGCGGTTCAGCAGGCTCGCGAAGCGGCCCGACGCAGCCAGTGCAAAAACAACATGAAGCAGATTGGGCTGGCGTTACACAACTACCATGATGTGTACAACCAGCTTCCGGCGGGCGCAAGAGGGCCGACCATTCACCAGCTGCCTGGTGTGAAGAATTCAATCAACTGGCGCGTCTCGATTCTGCCATACATCGAGCAGACGACGGTTTACAACCAACTGAACTTCTCTGGAAGCTTCGCAGCCGGCCGGACAGATGCTGACGCCTACCAAGGGAACCCTGTCCTGCGTGGGCTGGTCGTGAATGTGTTTCGGTGTCCATCGAGTGCCCTGCCGATCTTCCCCACGGATTACACGAATAAAGATGGAGAGAGCATCCTTTTCTATAACCAGGGACAAGGGATGGGGATTCACTACATCGCCATCTCAGGAGCCGCTCCGAGTTTCAACTGGACGCAGACGACAGGTTATGTTGACTGCGGAGGAGGTTGGAGCTGCAGCACCGGGGCAATGCCTGTGAACATGTCCTTCGGGTTCTCCAGATTCACTGACGGCCTGAGCAATACGCTGTTAATTGCCGAGCAATCTGGTCTCGTTGACGGGGAAGACCTGACTTCGAACTACTACGGCGGCTGGCACGGCGCGCGCAGACTCTATGACATTAATTCCCCAAGTTGTCAGGCCGGGGGAACTCGAGATTCATGGCAGTCAGGTGTAACTTGCGTTCGATGGCTGCCCAATTCGCCAATGATTCATAAGGCCAGCTCCGGTCGGCCGTACAACAACAACACCATTCTGAATTCCTTCCATACCGGAGGAATCCACGCAATCCTTGGGGATGGTTCCGTACGTTTCATCTCCGATAACGTCGACTTCCAGACATTCAAGAAGCTGGCGATGAAGGATGACGGCCAGGTTGTCGGAGAATACTAAGCCACTCGTTGGGCCGAGTTCTCGCGTACCGTGCGAAAGGTATGTTGAAGGCCTTTGGTTTCGGGTGCCGGGCACGGTCAAATGCTCAGTGGGAATGGGCGCCGCCTTGTGCTTGTGCTCCTAGTCCGTCCTCACATGAACCCGCTATCAATTTGAGAAAGCTCTGGTTTCATGACTCGCTTCTTGTTGGCATTCTTGCTTCTGATTGTGTCCCTTGGCTGTTCGGGAAATAAGGAGCCAGTCGGAACCGTTCAAGGAACGGTCGTCGTCGACGGCAGTGCCCCGTCCGAGCGACTGAGACTGTCCTTCTACAATTCGATGACTGGAAAGGGCGCAACCGGTCGCACCGCAGAGAACGGTGAGTTCCAGCTGGAACGCCCCTTGCCTGTTGGGACGTACAAAATCATCGTGGACCGCCTGCAGCTGGACGAATCCGAATCAGGGGGAGGCAGCCTGGCCTCGATGAACATCGATAACGCCTACGCAAACGACGAGACGACCCCGCTCTCGCTGGAAGTCGTCGAAGGCGAGAACCGCTATGAGATCACCCTTCAACCGCCGACGAAGAAAGGTGCTGCCCGTCGGTAGGACGAATTCTCTCGAGAAATAACGGCGGCATCCAGGCTCATTGCTTTCAGGTTCCACCGTGCAAGTCATTCGAACCACGTCTGCGTCCATGTCGGGTCATGCTTCTCGGCGAGTAACTGGTTGTCGATCAGTTGTCTTCCACTAAGACGCAACCGTTTCTTTCTCTTGAAAAGATTAAGCCGACTCAGCAGATGTTCCTCCAGCCCCGGGGGCGCCAGTTCCCGTGCAGAGCACACCAGATTCTGGGCATCTTTCCATTTCCCTACCTGAGCATTTGCCACTGCATAAGTGAGAAGTGCCCGCCAATCGGGTTGCTCAAGAAGTGAGAGGCCGGATTCCGCGTGATGCATGGCCTTGCTTCCATTTCGAATGAAAATCACAGGGCACGTTGAATACAGCAGCGACAGATTCAGATGGGACGATTCGTTGTCGGGTGAGTCTAAAATGCACAACTGATAGATCTGACGTGCACTGCGATATCTCGAGCCACAGTGAAGCGCGAACCCGAGCTGTCGGCACCACCAGGAACGGTGTGGAGAATAGAGGCATCTCTCGGCCGCAAGGTCGCTGCATCCACGAATGTCGCGTGACAGAAGCATTGAGTTAAACTTTTCTGCCAGAGATCTGTCCAGAGAATCCACTCGACACTCCCTCAATGTTTAGGAAACGCTCAGAACGCCCATGCGGAGTGCCCGAGGGTGGACAGCGGTCACTTTGCACTCGTTCCGCTGGCGAGCAACTCTTCCAGTGCAGTCGGGCTCTCGCTTATCTTTCCTGCTTCTTCAATCTCTCGATCAGTTGACCGAGCAGGCGATCGGTTTCTTTATGTAACTTCGAAACGATCAATGTTTCTTCAGTGAAGAGAGATCACCGAGCTGGACGAGGGGAGGACTGACCTGAGAGGCCTCTGGCTGGGCCGGGCAGTTGCCACAGCCGGTACTGCACCCTGAGCCGTGTGACTTGCGAGACCAGAGCGGGCGCAGCAGTGCCAGAGCCGCCAGTGCGACGCACAATAACGCGAGTGGTGTTTGCCAGTCCATCTCAGCCTCCTCGACACTGAAGTTCAGGACACGGAAGCTCGTGACACTGAATTCAGTCTGCAGCGTATCAGTTCATTCTACCCTGAAGACTCTTCCAGTCGGGGGTAAGAATTCAGGAAATGAGAGTTCTCCTCTTCCCTGTCCTCTGGGAAGGTTTCTCGAATGGGCTGTTCCGGTGTGGGCTATGCAGCGAGGAGTGCGGTCCCGATCTGGTAGACGAGGAATGCGCCGGCATAGGCCAAGGCTGTCATATAGACAAATGTGAAGATGGGCCAGCCCCAGCTGTTTGTTTCGCGGCGAATGATCATCAGGGTTGCTCCACACTGAGCACACAGGGCGAAGAACACCATGATCGACAGGGCCACCGGAAGTGTCATCAATGGCCGGCCATCCGGCCAGGTCGCTGACTGCAGAGTGCCGATCAGTCCCTGGTCGGCTTCATCGACTTCTCCGCCGAGACTGAAGATCGTTCCCATCGTTGCGATGATCACTTCCCGGGCGGGGAACGAGGCTAACGCACCAATCCCGAGTCGCCAGTCCCAGCCCAGCGGCTTCACGGCGGGCTCAATCGCTTTTCCGGCCTGCCCCAGCAAGCTGCCTCGCAGCAGTTCGCCGCTGACTTCGTTGAGACGCTCGGTCGTCTCGTCTGCCTGTACGGTGAGGGCTTCCAGCTCCGCTGACAGTACCGCACGTGGGGCGGCATTCGCGGCTGTCTCCTCCAGCTCATCAAGTTCCGCCTGCTTCTGTTCCACCAGCTCCGTTTGCTGAGCCAGCGTCTCCTGCAGCTGATGCTGCTCGGCGTGATCGCCCGGGAAGTATCCGGCGGCCCAGATCAATACTGTCACGCAGAAGATCAAAGTTCCGGCGCGAACGAGAAACGCTTTCGCCCGATCGAAGACACGGTCAAACACAATGCGAGGCGATGGCCATTTGTATTCCGGCAGTTCCATGACGAACGGCGGGGTTTCGCCTTTGAACCACGTCTTCTTCAGGATCCATGCGACCGGAATCGCGACCAGTGCGCCGAGAGCCTGGAACAGAAACAGAACGAGCCCCTGCAGCCCGACATAGCCCCCCCACCATGTGACGGCCGGGACGAAGGCATTCACCATCAGCACATAGACCGGCAGACGCGCAGAACAGCTCATCAGCGGAGCCACGAGAATCGTGACCATCCGGTCCCGGCGGTTCTCGATTGTTCGGGTTGCCATGATGCCGGGGATAGCACAGGCAAACGACGACATGAGCGGCAGAAACGATTTTCCGCTCAGCCCCACTTTTGTCATCAGCTTATCCATCAGGAAGGCAGCGCGGGCCATATACCCACAGTCTTCCAGAATGGCAATGAAGAAGAATAACAGGACGATCTGTGGCAGGAAGATGACAACCGAACCGACACCGGCAATCAGACCGTCAACGATCAGGCTGCGGAGTGTTCCCGGCGCCATGGCGGAGATGACGGAATCGGAGATGGCTCCCTGAACGGATTCAACGGCCTCCATCGCCGGTCCCGCCCAGGTATAAATCGACTGAAAGATCACAAACATCAGCAGGACGAAGAAACCGAGTCCCCAGACTTTATGAGTGAGAACTTTGTCGATTTTGTCACTTGCCGTCAGCTGCTCTGGCCCTGCGGTTCGTTGGACCACGCCATCGAGTGTCTGACGAATCCAGCCATAGCGGACCTTCGTTTCGACCATCGGGACGCGACAACCGGCGGCCTGAAGTCTGGCACGGCTTTGTGCCAACCATTCGGTAATATCGCCGGTGATATTGAGTACAGCAAGGTGCTCCGCCGCGCCATGAACATCCAGCAGCATCCGCTCACGGAGAAAGGCAGGCACATCTGGCTGCCCTTGCTCTGCGAGCCACTGCTCGAGCCGCGTCGATTCCTCGTAGAACGCTGGCGGGAATAACTTCGGAGCGGCTGTAGGCGCCTGCCCCACGATGCGAATGATGGCTTCACGGACTTCGTTGAGTCCCCGTCGTTGATGGGCGGAGGTCAAAACGATATCGACACCGAGTCGCGATTTCAGCTGTTCGGCGTTGATTTTGATGCCGTTTCGCTCCGCGATGTCCTGCATGTTGAGAACCAGCAGAATTGGTAATCCGAGATCGCGCAGCTGCGTGTAAAGATAAAGATTTCGTTCGAGATTACTGGCGTCGACGATGCAGACAACGGCATCGAGCTTCGGGACTTCGCGATTTCTTCCCAACAGGACATCGACAGAGACCATCTCGTCGGCAGAACGGGGAGCCAGACTATATGTCCCTGGCAGGTCGACGACTTGCACATCATGCCCCGCGTGCTGGAATCGGCCGATTTTCTTTTCGACCGTCACCCCGGGGAAGTTGCCGATGCGGGCCTTGCCCCCGGTTAATCCGTTGAACAGGGTGCTCTTCCCAGTGTTCGGATTGCCGATCAGAGCGATGGACAATGTACGAGAAGCAGAAGCAACAGCGGGAGGGGGCTGAGTGGACATGGCGGGAAATCAACTGCTGGGAGGATGGAGGGGGGGGCGTGACGTTGCGAGGTCTCGCGGTTGTGTCCGCAGGTTCAGCGGGTGGGAGTCTTGAGATTGACTGACACTCGCTGCGCTTCCGACTTGCGGAGTGAGAGACGATACCCCCGAATCGAATATTCGACCGGATCACCCAGTGGAGCGAACCCGACGACCGAAATCTCTTCCCCTTCGGTCAGACCCATTTCCATCAGACGAACGGCGACCGCATCATCTCCTGTGACATCGAGGATTTCCGCGTGTTGTCCCACAACGTTCAGATCAGCCAGAGTCATGTCTCACTTACCATTTATCCCGAAGGTCTACCGGGGATTTCAGTCAGAGGGAAAACATTGAATGACGGCAGGGAATGTCTTGAGAAGGCGTCGGCCGTGAAGCTTGGCTCTTCTTGGGGACGGGCATGCGCAGCGCTCGCGGAGGCTTATTGTGCGTCTCTGCTGGTCAGGCCACTTCTGAAGAGGCCGAATGTGAAAGGGCCTCCACGAGAATCATGACCGACGATTCGATGCGCAAGGAGAGGCGTTGCGTTCCAATCCCGATCAGACAGGGAGTGCCTCCCTTCACCAGGCGGACGACAACCCCCTCACGCAGCCCTAATTCAGCGAGACGGTGTCGCCAGTCGTCGGGAGCATCCACCTCGACCACGCGACCGGCCTGCCCCGTCTCCAGTGTCTCGAGCGGAATCGCATCCATTACGGAACGTCTCAATTCGCAGAAAGTTACAACTTTTGAGACAACGTCTCAACAAGATCATTATAGCGGTCAGACCAGACTCTGGAAACAGTCCTGACCAAACGGCATTTACAATGGGCGGAGGATCCTGTGAGAATTCCGGTCTGTCGGCCCTGGTTCCTGCTTTCGTGCTTCGCCGTCGTCGGGTCGCCAGGAATGCGGACTCCGGCGCGACGCCCCAGATACTCAGAATCTCGAGACGAATGACAACGGCGATGGAGAAGGATTTGTACCGGGAGGTCACGCAGGCGGCGGTGCTGGGGCTGTTCGTGAATCTGGCATTAGGAGCGATCAAGCTCGCAGGGGGCCTAATTGGGAACTCGTTCGCACTGATCGTGGATTCAATTAATTCACTCGGCGATGCGTTCGTCACGATCGTCGTTCTGGTGGCCCTGCGAGTGGCCCAACGTCCCCCGGACAGCAAGCATCCCTATGGGCACAGTCGAGCGGAAGGGATTGCCGCAACCAACGTCGCGGTGGTCATTATCTTCTCGGCTCTGATGATGGGCTGGGAAGCAATTCAGCGTTTCCACATCAGTCACCCGATCCCCCCGATGTGGACTCTCTGGATTGCTGCAGGCAATGTGGCGATCAAGGAAGCCTTGTATCACTACAAGCTGGCTGTGGGACGTCGAACGGGGTCAGCGGCCATGATTGCAAATGCCTGGGATCACCGTTCCGATGCCCTCTGCTCATTTGCCGTGCTGATCGGCCTGGGACTGGTTCGCTGGGGTGGTACCGAATGGCTCTGGGCGGATGAAGCGGCCTCTCTGGTCGTGGTATGTGCCATCATCTGGTCGGGCGTCATGCTGTTCCGCCACAGTGCCAGCGAACTGATGGACGCTCAGGCGGGCGAAGATCTGGTCGAGCAGATTCGTGCGACGGCCTTGTCAGTTCCCGGGGTTCAGGGAGTTGAGAAACTCTGGGTGCGGAAGTCCGGGTTGGAATTCTTTGCGGACATCCACATCGAGGTCGATCCGCTGATGACCGTCGCAGCAGGGCACGAAATCGGCCATGTCGTAAAGGATCGACTGGTGGGAACCTTTCATGCCCTCACTGACGTTCTCGTCCATCTCGAGCCAAGTGAGTGCCCACGAGAGACATGATTATCGGCCTTATGAAGCGAGACTGCGAACAAGGCAGCGATTGGGACCGCGTGAGATTGGGACTGCGTGAGATTGGGACTGCGTGAGATTGGGACCGCGTGAGATGGGACCGCGTGAGATGGGTGATGCCGGAGGTCAGATCAAACAGCAATATGCGCTAACGGTTCAGCACAAACTCACTGCTGTTGAGATATGCCCAGTAAAGGTCTTTAAAGCCTTCAGCAAACGCGACCTGTACCGGCACATTGCGATCCACCCGCTGCTTGACCGTACGGTGCAGCATCTCGCGGATCTCGGCGAGCTCTGCCGACGACGGGTAACGTGAGAGGGCAGCGAGTGACAGCTGCCGGATTCGCTCGTTCTCTCCCAGACGGCGGTTTTGAAGAATCTCAATGAGCGCCGCATTAGACTCAAGGTCGGTGGCCTGCTGCACAAGGTCGCCATTCATCATGACGAGAGCCTGCGGCAAGGTGCCGTCGAACGTACTCTGTTCGTTGTTCTCTTCGGTGTCGACGGATGTGTAAAACCGGGAGAGCCACTGTTCCCGTTGTTGAGCGGTTTCTCGGGTGAAGAGTGATTCAGGCGGCTTGCCTGCGGCCACGGTCAGTGAATCATAGAGCTGCTCAGCCGTTAATGGTTTCACATACATGCGGCTGAACAGAGGCTGTTCGCCGGCTTCGGGGGAGTCGACATTTGATCGACGGGGAAGCTCGCTGCTCAGCTGATAGGCATCCGACAGGCAGATGCAGCGGATCAGACGCTTCACGTCATAATTGCTTTCGACGAATGCAGCGGTCAGACCTTCGAGAAGTTCCGGGTGACTGACGGGCGTCTGCGGTCCCATGTCATCCAGCGGGATCGTGAAGCCATAGCCAAACAGCTGGGCCCATGTTCGATTGATGAAGGCTCTGGCGGGTTGCGGACGGGATTCCAGAAACAGCAGTTCCGCCAGCTGATCCCGTAGCGGACGAGTCTGTTCCGTCATGACCTCGACGCCACCGTACTGCGGATAAGCGACCTGCATCACCCCGCGAAGTGTCTCATAGAAAGTCGGCCCGAACCTGTCCTGATTGACAAGTTCGCGGACGTGTTCCGTCTTCCCCGTCTGCGGGTTGAACCGCATGGATTCTTTAATACTGGTCTGCTGGAAGAACGCATTCAGCTGCCAGAACTGGGCCTGTTCCCAGCTTTTCACATCGGGGTGCGTATGGCACTGGGCACACTGAATCTGCTGGCACAGCAGAATCCGTGAGGCAATCGCCGTCGCAGGGACTGCCTGATTGTTCAGATGAGCAAGTAGAAAGTTGGACGGCCCCTGCTCCTCTGTGCCGACGGCTGCGATCAGTTCCTCCACCGTTTCTCGCCACGAGCGGTTCTCACGAAACTGACGGCTCAGCCATGCAAACAACTGTTCCCGACTGATTCGCTCATCACGCGACCGTCCGACGAGAAGGTTCGTCCAGACTGACGCTTGAGCATGAGCAAATGAAGGTGACTGCAGCAGCTGATCGACCAGCTCGGTTCGTTTCTCTGCATGGTTCGACTTCAGGAAGTCTTCGGCTTCCTGAACCGTGGGGATGCGACCTGCCAGGTCCAGATAAACCCGGCGGACCCATTCAGCGTCGCTTGACCGGCCAACTGGTTGAATTCCGGCCGCGGCATAACTTCGCTCAAGTTCGTGATTGATGAACGCCACAAGCCCGACGTCGGTCGTCGGAGGTGCTGGGGGAGATCCCGCAAGCGATGCGGCGGAGGGCGAAGGAGTCGATGAAGGTCGCGCTGGATTCGGTTGGCTTGGACTTTGATGGACCCGTGGCAAGGTGATCTCTGGGATGACAGGTGATCCCTGCTGTGCCATTGCAGGTAAATGCGCTGGAGGAGCATCGACCTCCGTGGTTACTGGAGCTCTCCCTGAATTCTCATCCGCCGAAGGAGTCATCTGCGAGGCCAGTGACCCCGAGCCATCGCGTTGCGAATTCTCCGGCCAGACGGCCACTATGGTCGTTACGGCAAGTAGCAAACCACCTGCAAGCAGGCTCAGCTTTAAACCCCGATTGCTGGGGAAAAAGGGAGCCCAGGTCGGCTTTGTCTTTTGCCTCGTGCTGACAGGGGGGCGAGCTGAAACCGAACTTGTACCAAGCGTATCGTGTTCAACGGCGGTTGTGAGTTCCTCTGCACCGGCGCCTGCGGCATCCCAGAAGAGTTCACCATGCAGACTCAGGGCTTCAACATACAGCCGCAGTGCTTCAGGATCAGAGAGGACCAGCTTTTCCAGAGTTGCAACATCCTTCTCAGTGGCCAGCCCTTCATGCAGGGCCTCCACGAGCTGAATCAGATGTTGACGTTCCGAAGGCTTCACAGTCGTTTAATCCAATGTCTATTTCTCAGGGCCCGTTCTGCAGCGGCCGGCGATCATTTAATTTTCAAGTCCGGTGGTGAGCTGGCGATGAATGCAATCCAACAGGGCTTTTCGAATCCGCCCTAATGATTGATAAACCGAATTGGCGGGCCGCCCGAGATTCTCTGCCAGATCTTTCCCTGACAGCCCGGGCTGATAGCGCTGCTGGATCAGTTCCCGATCAGCGGGCTGCAATTTCTCAAGGCAAAATTGCAAGGCGTCACGACGCCGCTCCTGCGTCTCCGATTGGGCATCAACTTCCTCAGCGACGGCGGCGACGAACTCGTCTGAAAATGTCAGCTTGTCCCGGCGGAACCGCTGACGGTACTTCAAAATTTCGAATCGCGCGATCTGACGGGCCCAGCTGAGAAAACTCGTCCCGGGAACAAACTGATGCATCTTGGCCCAGACGACGAGATTCGTCTCCTGCAGGACTTCTTCTGCTCCATGTACATTCCCCACCTGGGCGAGAATGAACAAATACAGGCCGCGCTGGTTCAGGGTGAATTGCTGAACAAACTCTTCCCCAGGAACCGGAGGCGATGAAGGCGACGACGGACTTTCGGACTCTGGCGACACCGCAGACGTCCTCTCTGTTTCGATGTCCACCGGGAGTCGAATGGTTAAATCATCCCGGGCCATCAACGCCCGGGGCTCTTCCCAAGTCGCTGACTGACCCAGTAAAGCACAATCTGAACAAAGTGCCCCAACAAAGTGCGATCCACTCGACTCGGCCGGGGCAATTTGCTCGCGTGAACCCGTGCAGCTCGCCAATCAACACGTCAGACGCGATGAATGGCGTGGCATGCACGGGGAATTATCAGGATCTTTAGCTGATCAGGCCCTTGATGGGCTGACCGCCGTTGGCAAGTGGCATCGGACGCCCGCGCTTCGAGGTGTGCACTGTGTTCAGCGGAATTCGCAGAGCATGTGCCACCGTCGCCCAGACGTCGCCGGGCAGATAACTTTCGCTGGTGATCCGGACGCCGTCTTCGTCGGTTGAGCCGATGGCCTGGCCACCTTTGAGTCCGCCGCCGCCGATGAGCAGCGACCAGCTCGAGGCCCAGTGGTCCCGACCGATATTCTGGTTGATACGGGGAGTTCGTCCGAATTCGCCCATGGCGACAATCGTCACGTTCTCCAGCATTCCGCGCTGCTCGAGATCGCGGGTCAGACCTGCGATCCCGGTGTCGAAGCGAGGAAGATTCGTGTTCTTCAAACGCCCGAAGACGTCATCGTGCAAGTCCCATCCACCAGGGAACTGCACTTCGACGAATGGAACCCCCTGCTCGACCAGACGACGGGCCATGATCAGAGAGTCACCGAAGTCGTGATTGCCGTACATCTGACGAACTTCCGGACGTTCTTCGTTGTACTTGAAGGCCGCCATCTGCGGAGACCGCATCAGGTTGATGGCCTTTTCGTACACTTCCTTGTGAGCCTGACCGGCATCACCCCGGTTTGAACGGATGAAGTTATTCTCAATTGCTGAAAGCATCTGAAGACGGGGTTCGAGACGCTGAGCCTCATCTCCGCTCAACTGAGCGTTCTGAATGCGTCCCTGTCGATCCACGACGAACGGAGCATGGGTCATGCCCAGGAAGCCGGGGCTCATGCTGCCGCCGCCGATCGAGACGAAGGCCGGAATCTGCAGGTCCTTCCGCTTCCCTCCCAGTTCATAACTGACAACTGAGCCGAACGGAGGATGCACGACCGTGGGGTTTGGCACATATGCGCTGTGCATGTAGTAGTTGCCGCGCATGTGATCGGCTTCACGGGTGCTCATTGAGCGAATGACCGAGAGCTTGTCCATGACCTTGGCGATCTCGGGCAGCTGGTCGGAAATCTGCAGATCGCCTTTAGTGCTGATGGGCTTGAACTCACCGCCGTTCTTGGAATTCGGCTTGAGGTCCCACATGTCGATAGTCGGGGCACCCCCCTGCAGCCAGATGAGGATGCAGGCTTTCTGATTGGACTTCACCTCAGCGGCGTGCGTCTGCAGGTGATTCAGGAAGTGAGTGGCACCGAGCGCTGTGGCGCTTCCCATGGCCATATGGCTGAGAAAGTGCCGTCGGGACATGCCTTCAGGAAGGTCGTTGAACATCGGATGAACTTTCTCAAGAAGGATTGCGGTGAACGCGGTGAATTCTGTGTGGCCCGTTGAACTGAATTGAAAGGACCTTCAACTCAGTCTGCGGCGACAAAGTCGCTGTGAACTCGTGGTCGCTGTGAACTGTCGCTGTGAACTAGTGATTGACAATGAACTCGTTCGAATTTAACAAGGCCCAGTACAAGTCCTGATAGGCTTTGAGAGGGTCCCCTGAGAGTCGCATGGCTCTCTGGATCTGTGCCAGTTCCGTCCGTTCGACCGGACGTCCCAACGCGGCGACAAACATGGCGTTGATCCGTTGCGGATCATTTTTGTGGCGTGGATCGGACAGAACGTTTGTGACGAAGCTGCCCCGTTCGCTGCTGACTGCTTTCGCAACAAGTGGACCATTCATCATCAGGAGGGCTTGGGGAATACTTCCGCTGAAGAGAGTCGGTTCTTCATCTTCGTTTCCGCCGAAAATCCGAATGAAATCCCGCAGCCAACGTTCACGTTCTTCGTCACCTCCGGTTGCGATGGTGCCATTTCCATCGGGACTGGTTGCGATCAGCAGAGAGTCATACAGCTGTTCCACCTGCATGGTTTTGACATACATGTGGCTGAACAGCGGCACTTCTCCGGCAGACGGATTATCGATTTCGTTCTTGGCATTGAACTGACTGGTCAGGTTGTACGCATGCGTGTTGCAGATCCAGCGGCTGAGCTGTTTCAGGTCATAGCCTCGTGCCACGAACTCTTCAGTCAGTCGATCGACGACTTCCGGATGGCTCTCTGGATTGTGAGGCCCCATGTCATCGACAGGTCGGGTGAAGCCATATCCCATGTAGTAACCCCACATGCGATTGACCATCGCCCGGGCGAGCTGCTTCTCCGGGTCGGTGTGACAGATCAACTTCGCCAGTTCTTCCCGGCGGTCTGGTGACTCGCGGTTGACTTCATTTCCCAGATAGGTGGGATAGGCCACCTGAACGAGACCGCCCCGATTTTCGAAGTAGACGGGACCAGTGAAGTCGCGGTAGACGAGTTCGGAATAGTCGTCGACTTCGCGTCCGGCCTTTGGATCATATTTGCGATGATCCTGCCGACGTGCCTGACGGAAGAAGGCATTGAATTCCCAGAACTGATTCTGCTTCCACTCGTTGAACGGGTGGTTGTGGCACTGCGTGCACTGCACCTGCATTCCAAGGAAGATTCGCGCCGTGCGAGCCGTCGCTTCGACGTGATACTCTTCCGAATTTGGATTTCCATTCAGCTGGGCGAGAATGAAGTTGACGGCGCCATTGTCTTCATAGTGTCCTTCGGCGGTCAGCAGATCATAGACAATGTCATTCCAGGGACGGTTCTTCGCGAAGGCCTCGCGAAGGAACTTCCGCATTCCAGTCCGGCTCGTCCGCTGGGGAGTGTTCCGGCCGATCAAAACATTCGTCCAGACTTCGGTGAAGTTCCGAACGTAGTTCGGATCGTCGAGCAGTTCATCGATCAGTTTCGCCCGTTTGTCGGGCGACTTGTCGTCGATAAACGCTTCAACTTTCTTGGCGGAGGGAATGTGTCCCACAATGTCGAGATAGACACGGCGAATCCATTCCGCGTCCGAAGCGACGGGACTGGGTTCGACTTCGTTATCTTCCCAACCTTGTCGGATTTTCTCATCGACAAACTGAACCACGCGATCCGAAACCCCGGTGGAAAACGCTGCTCCCTTTGGAGGAGCGGCTTCGAGGGAGTGGAGGGGGAAACCGGCAACTCCGACCAACACCGCTGCCATCCCTGCCCACAGTACACAACGAGAGCGGACTGCAGCGAGGTTGATGGAATTGCATGGTGACTTGGACAATGGCATTCCTGACGTCCTCATAAGTCGAAGCGGACTTCGTTGTCCCAGGCCCGCCCCGATGAGCAGTGCCTGACTGATAACCACATTGGGAACAGGTTCTGTTCGCCGAATTCTCTGTTCACATCTGAATTTTCGTCGAATTCCTGGAAATTTCCAATAAGGCAGGTCCCTATCAGAGCGTTTCTTCGCTTTTCCTGTTGGCCGTAGGGTGCTGCCCCAGTTGGAAGAGTAACTTCTCTGCATGCGGTTCCCGCAGGATGCGAATTCGCCCAACCAGTGTCTGGCCAGTGACTTCCGCCCAGAGTTCAAGTGGGAAATCTGCCGTAAGACGATATTCCCCTGCCTCACGACGGACGACGCTTCCCCGATTTCCTGAAACCGGTCCTTCGTAATCGAGATAGGCGAGGCGATGGTCCGGCAAAGGTGTCGCCTGAATCCAGAGATCCTGCTCTGGGAACCGTTCCAGTCGCCACGTCCGCAGAGATTCACCCATCTCCAGCATGAAGTCCCAGTGTCGCTCAGGCCAGTCGTGTTCCAGAATGACAAACCGGGTCATGGCACGTCTTCTCAAAAAAAGGGCTTCGAGTGGGACTCCGCTCCCTACGTTGGGAGGTATCGACCATCACACGACGGGATCGGAGTGGCATCGCCTCACCGAAGAGAATCCTTCCGTGTTTGACTCTTCTGCTCAGAGGTCACGAGAGTGGGACGTCGATTTCATATCCTTTCCGCTGCTCTCGGGTCTGCATGGCTCGAGCACGTGGGTTATTCGTGATTTCTTCGCTTTTCGCATCCCAGTCCAGAGTCTGATTCAACCGGATTGCGATATTTGCGAGGTGACAGGTTGTCATTGCCCGGTGATGCGACCAGACATCAGAGATCGGTCGTTGCCGTGTTTTGATGCACTGGACGAAGTTCTCCTGATGATTCTCAGCCAGCGGGCCCCCATAGATCTTTTCCAGTGCCCCCTCCGGCAACGGGTTCGTCTCGAGGTCCTGGACGGGTGCCCCCTTCAGGCCGCCGCGGGAGACATGGAACCGTCCTTCAGTCCCTTCGAATAGTATTCCGTTGTTATCAGGGGACTGGCTGACGATCCGCATTTCGATATCACCCGGAAAGGTGACTTTCACGTCGAAACTCGTGGCGACGTTATAGGCATCGTCCTGAGTCGGATTGCCATCTTTGAACGGCACCGGATGGACAGCGGAAACCGGCTCTACCCTGATGGGTCCCTGCCCTGGCCCGTTCTGCCCGATGGCCCACTGAGCGATGTCGACGTGATGGGCTCCCCAATCGGTCATTTTTCCTCCGGAGTACTCGTACCACCAGCGGAATTCGTAATGGCAGCGAGTGAGTCCCCAGCGGGAACCGTTGTCTTTGAAGCGGAAATCCACGAGGGGGCACTGCCCTAACCAGCGGTCCCAGTTCAGTCCTTCAGGAATCGGTGCAACGGGAATAGGACCGCTCGGAGTGACCCCACTGATATCACAGATCATCCGCTTCACTTTGCCGATCCGCCCCTCACGAACCAAGGCGATGGCTGTCAGAAACCGACGCTGCATCTCCGTCCGCTGCTGAGTCCCAACCTGAAACACCCGATTGGTTTGCTCCAGCACTTTGATGATCTGCTTCCCTTCCGTGATCGTCAGAGTGAGCGGCTTCTCACAGTAGACATCTTTCCCCGCCTGCATGGACTCGATGGCCTGCTTTGCGTGCCAGTGATCAGGAGTAACGATCGTCACGACATCAATGTCTTTGCGATCAAGAATCTGGCGATAATCGTCGGTCGTCAGGATCTTCGATTCGCGTCCTGGTCCCCGTTGATCGTTTGTGACTCGTTCGAGAGCAGAATTCAGATGTGACTGATCGACATCGCACAGAGCCACGATGTCCCCATAGTTCTTCATTCGAGAATAGGGATCCTGCTTCCAGCGATCCCCAGTCCCGATGCAGCCGATCGTCAGTCGTTCATTGGGACTTCGAGCGGCTTGTTCGGCCAGTGTCCTTCCGGTCATAAACGAGTAAGGCATGGCCGCGCCTGCGGCTGCGAGCGTTGATGTTTTGAGGAACTGTCGGCGGGATCGGTTTGTCGCTGGCTTCAGCATTCTTTGCTCTCCCGGGATGAGTGATCAACAGGACGGTCATCGACCCTTCCCAGTTTCACCTCCGCGAGCATGCTTTCTGAGTGACTCTTCTCTGAGAGAAGTTGACCCAGAGAAAACTTGTCTCGGAAAAAAAGCGAGAGTCATCCGAGCTGATTTCGGGAGTCGGTCCGTCAGTGACTCGCGGCAGGCGGCGGTACGTGGCACACTGGGGCGAAGGATCAGATCGGTTGCGGTGCCATCACAAAGTCTATCCGATCGACTGTTGTTGATGCAAAATCGCTCAGGAGGGAAATTGGTGAGATTGCCTGAATCATCTGCCACAGCGGAGGCGACGGACTTCACCCCGGTCACTCCTCATTCGCCCGGACGGGATCAGCCCCTGCTCCTGATTCCGCTCATTCTTCTGCTGATCGTCTGCTCAAACGGAGTGGCACACGCCCAACAAACGGACATGTCCGATGAGGCGGTGACGACTCCAGGTCAGGCAGAGTCCCTTCAGGATCTTCAGTCCCAAATGGTGGCGGTGGTTCGCATGCCCGGCAGTCTCCCGGCGACGGTTCCTTCCCCGTTGAATGACTGGCTTGAAGGCCGTGCCGCGGCGATTCTCCCTGCCGCCATCGGGGGAGGAGTGGTGATTGAATCCGGCGCGGACGGTCGCTTGCTGGTCCTGACTTCATCCCGATTACTGGGGACAGTCTCCGGCAATGCAATGGATCGGCCGTCCTCCCGGGAGCCAGCGATCCTGATCGTGACCTATGACGGCTTGCAGCTCCCTGCACGACTGCTGGCGAGTCACCCCCTCATCGAACTCGCAGTGCTCGAAGCCGAGGTTCCTGCGACCTTCCGTACTCGTGAGCAACCGGTCGCCCGGTTTTCTGAAAGGGCAATGCCTGGGATCGCCTGCGTGCTGATTTCGGATCCAATCGGCCTGGTGAGGTCAGGGGCTTCTGCAATTGGTACAGCGACGATTCGACGGCAGGAATGGCGACCACCTGCTGTGGCGACACCTTCCGCTATTTCTCTCCCGCCCATCAGCACATGGCGTCTCGATCGGGAACGTGAACCCGCCGTGACAGGCTGCCCGATCTTTGATCAGAAGGGAGACTGCATCGGAATTGTGGCGGAACCGACCGTCAATGATCTCGCAGGAACAGGACTCCCCGTGATCGACTGCTCCGCCTCCCAGCAATCATACATTAATGATCTCCGGAGCGGCTATGAGCTTGAGTACGGCTGGCTCGGGCTGATGGGCGAACGTGCAAATCCTGAGCAGCTGACCGCCATTCCGATTGATTACTTTCCGCAGCCGCATCCGGTCAGAACAGGAGTTCGGCTGACAGGCGTTCCGGAAATGTCGGCTCACGATGAACCTGAACTCTCGGTCGGCCAGATCGTCTTCGCGGTCAATGGACAACGAGTGAGAAACTCTGAGGAACTCGCCGGACTCGTCGCTCAACATCGACCTGGGGAGTCCATTGTTTTGACTCTCTGGAAACCCGACCTTGAGATGGTTGACCAGGTCACGTTAACGACGGCGAAGACTCCTCTGCCGCACGAACTCGCAGGACGCTTTACCGCACATCGCCTGCCCCTCTGGAGGGGACTGCGTGTGGGATTCCCGGAGGCGGAATTCTCAACCGATTCCCCGGGATTCTCTCGGCTGCGAATGGGAGTTCAGGTGACGGATGTTGAACGTGGCAGCCCTGCCGCGCGCGTTGGTCTCACTGCAGGAGATCTCATTGAAAAAGTGGGCGACCGGCTCATTTCCACACCGCAGGAGTTTCTCGAGGCGGTGGAACTCTGGGATGACGAAACGCCGCTGACTCTGAGTGGGAAAACACCTGAAGTCTTTGTGCCTGCCGCAAGAAAAGAACCCTGAAAATGCACTCGATTCTCAAATCATTCTACGTGTGGAGTGGAATGCTGGCGCTGTTGCTGGCCGCTTCAAATGGAACGCTGCTGGCGGATCAGCGGCCGAACATTGTCATGATCTTCGCCGATGACTGGGGACGTTACGCCGGTATCTATGGGCGACTCGAGCCGGGAGGACTGAACGATGTGGTTCGCACTCCGAACTTCGATCGCATCGCGAAGGAAGGCGTCCTCTTTCGGAATGCTTTCGTGAATGCCCCCTCCTGCACTCCGTGTCGCAGTTCACTGCTCTCCGGGCAGTATTTCTGGAGAACTGGCCGTGGAGCGATTCTCAACGGAGCGGAATGGGACCCGAAGATTCCGAGTTATCCCTTAATGCTTCGGGACGCGGGTTATCATATCGGTTTTACATATAAGGTTTGGGGGCCCGGCACTCCGCCCAATGCACCTTATGGTGGGAATGCTCTTGCATATGTGAAGAAGGGAAATCAGTTCAATCAGTTCTCGCAGAACGTCACTGGCAAACCTGATGTCGGAGCGGCGAAGCAGGTGCTGTATGAGCAGGTTCGCGGAAACTTTCAGGACTTCCTCAAGGCACGCCCGGAGGGAGCTCCGTTCTGCTACTGGTTCGGTCCGACCAATACGCACCGGAAATGGATCAAGGGGTCAGGCAAGGGGATCTGGGGAATCGATCCTGACAGCCTGAAAGGGAAGGTTCCGGCTGATCTCCCGGATGTACCCGAGGTGCGTGAGGATCTCGCCGATTACTTAGGCGAGGTGCAGGCCCTTGATGCCGGAATCGGCGTCATCCTTGATGAACTACA
This sequence comes from Planctomycetota bacterium, assembly GCA_023417655.1. Lineage (GTDB taxonomy): Bacteria > Planctomycetota > Planctomycetia > Planctomycetales > Planctomycetaceae > Planctomicrobium. The sequence continues at coordinate 41,861 of JAEZFD010000009.1, forward strand.
GAAGACCGGTGAGTTCGAGAACACGCTGATTGTGATCTCCGGAGATCATGGCATTCCCGGTGTTCCGCGAGGCAAATGTAATCTCTATGACCTGGGGACCAGTGTCAGTCTCGCCATTCGCTGGGGCAAAGAGATTCCCGGTGGTCGCGTTGTCGATGACTTCGTCTGTCTGCCGGATTTGTGCCCAACGTTTCTTGAAGCGGCTGGTGTGAAATCCCCAGCGACAATGACCGCCCGCAGCCTGCTTCCGTTACTGAAATCTGACAAGCAGGGACAGGTCGAACCGGATCGAAACTTCGTCGTCATTGGTCGTGAACGTCATGTTGCCGGAGCTCGCTCAGGCAACCTCCCCTACCCTCAACGTGCCATCAGGACCAACGATTTTTTGTACATTCGCAACTTTAAGCCTGAACGCTGGCCGCTGGGCGAAGGCCCTGGCTTCGGGCAACCTGATGGTGAGTTTCCGGATGAAGAGGCTTTGACTGAAGAGACCTATGCGGCGTTTGCGGACATGGATGCCAGCCCGACGAAAGCCTGGGTGCTACTGCATCGGAAAGATCCGCTTGTTGTCCCCTTCTTCGAACGGGGATTCGCTCTCCGCCCTGAGGAAGAACTCTACGACCTGCGACGAGACCCTGCGGAAATGGTCAATGTGGCGAGCGACCCGAATTATGCTCGCCAGAAAGACGAACTGAGTCAGCGCCTGATGACGTTACTGACGGAGACAGGCGACCCGCGTGTGACCGGCAGCACAACTCAGTACGATGAGCCTCCATTTACTCTTCCGAATATGCAACGCGAGACACCGGGTCGGCAGGGACAACGGAGGCCAGCGAACACAAAGTAAAGCGCTCCGACCAGGTGCCGTCGCGAAAACATTATCATGCATATTGCCCGCATAAAGAGTGCGGATTTGCAGCGGACTTCGATTTCGACGTAAGGAATTTAAATGTCATTGAAACTGATGCGAACACTCATCGCGGCTCTCTCTGTTGGCTGTCCTTTGGCCGCGAGTGCAGCTGACCATACGCAGGAGACGTTGTCTCAGGTCAAGGCGGCCGTGGAACAGAAAAAGGGAGTCCTCGTCGATGTCCGGGAGAAGCCGGAATGGAACTCAGGTCACATCGAAGGAGCGATCCCGCTCCCGATCAGCACCGTTGTCGATGGTCTGACTCAGGAAGAGCTCTCAGTGCTGCCGAAGAGCAAGATTCTCTATGTCCACTGCGTCGTCGGAAAGCGAGCCCTCACCGTCGGAAGTACGCTCGAAAAACTTGGCTATCAGGTGAAAGTGCTGAAGCCCGGCTATCGCGAACTCCTCGCCGAAGGCTTCCCGAAAGCCGAGCAGTAATCACGTCCAACAAGAATTCGTCCTGCAATTGCAGGACGAAAGCAATCACCATTGAGCCGGAAGCCGATTATGGGATGTCGATCTTCAGGAAGTTATCGGGGCTATCCTTCACTTCGACAGTGAGATCGCTCGTGTGAGCATGACCGAATTTTTCCGGGACGATGAATGTCTCCTTGACGAGAATCGCAGGATTCAAATCTGGAGAGACCGGATCCGGCTTAGTCTCGACGACCTTCTTCCGCACCGTGACGATATATTTGCCCGGCGCGGCTCCATCGTCCTTCCCATAGGTCGTCAGTTTGAAGTTCCCGGAAGAATCGGTGATCCCAAACGCAGCTGGCCCCTTATTGGCCGAGGTCAGGCTGACATTCGCACCGTCAACGGGGACTCCCTTCATCGTGACGATTCCCGAAACTGGAATCACTCGAGGGCGATCTTTTGTCCAGCGGTCTTCGCTCTTTCCACACCCGGCGTTTAACACCAGAGCGAGAGCGATACAGCAAAGTGGAGCAGTAACAGAACGAATCATGATCACCTTTTCAGAGTGGAGAATGCGATCACCTGAGCGGTTAATGGCACTGCTATATAATATTCACTGAAGATATTGACTGTCTGGGACCCGTCGCCTCATTCTTCCGTCCGTCCCGTCTTCAGCATCGGCGTGTGAGGACGGTGCCGGATCCAGAACTATTACGGACGTCACCAATTCTGGATGACGTCCGTATTACCAAAAGCATGGAGAAAGGAAGTTCCTTAGAACTCTCCAACAGTTTCACCGCCAGCCTTTGTCCCGAGAGATCCCCAAACGCCATAAGGACTTCGTGCGGACATCGTTGATTCAGTTGAACTGGCGGAGAGATCGCCTGTGTTAATGTTCTCGCTAACGAATCGGACCGCGCCATCCCCCATCAGCACCTGTACGCCACCTGTATGGCGACTTCCCATGGAATAGATGCCGTCGGTTGCGTCGCCGCTTGTGAGCGTGCAATTCGGGGAGTTAGGTGGGAGGATCGTGTTCACCGCTGAAAAGCTGGCCCCTCCATCTGCCCAACGAGCCCCTCGTGTCGTCGCGGCGCTGACGCCGGTGATGTATTCACGGTTCGCCTGATCAAATTTCGCTCGACAGTCGTTTGGGAATTCAGAGCCGACCCCTTGATCCGCATGTCCAAGATCTCTTGCGGCAACCGGATAGAGAATCTCGCCCATCATAATCGTGTTACTGGAGCCATCGACGATATCAGCCATCGAGGTCTTGGAACGGGTGCCGAAAATCCCGCGAGGGCGATTCGTGTTCGTGTTACGAGCATCCCCGGAGCAGAATCCGTAGCTGTTGCGTCCGTTGTTGGCTGCTCCACGGTGTTCACCGTTACTGGGACATTGGAGTGAGGGAATCAATGTCGCCCAAGGTGAGTAATTGATCGTCGCACTTCCACCATTCCAGGGAGCAGGCCCACCTGGGGGTGCGGGAGAAGGCAGCCCCCCTGGATTGTCGAAAGCGCTGCTGATCTGATTGTAAAGCGCTGCCTGGTCAAAGTTTGGCAGCAATCCCACCATTCCACTCAGACGATCACGGTTGCCCGTGATGTCTGAAATCCCTGTTGTTCCGCCTTGTCGATACGGGAAGACCTTATGCACATCATGATAATTGTGCAGTCCTAACCCTAATTGCTTGAGGTTGTTCTTACACTGCGTCCGACGTGCCGCCTCACGGGCCTGCTGGACCGCTGGTAGAAGCAAGGCGATCAGAACTGCAATGATCGCAATCACGACCAGCAGTTCAATCAACGTAAAACCAGTCGGACTAATTCGTCGCATGCGACGCAATTCGCGACTCCGGATTTTAGATTCTTTCATCATTGATCTCACACTCGCCCATGACTTCAGAAAAACAGATACGAAATTACGCATGTATTTCGACATTAGAATCGGTCTCAGACGATGTCAATACACACATCCAACTCATTTTATCGCAAACCAATGGATGAAATTGCCGGATCTGCTTCCGTGAAATAGCGAAACTGCCTGCTCTGGTCCGGCCATGCATATGACCCATGTTACGCAGGCTTCCAATTGAGAGCGGAAGCTGTAAGGACAGGTCAGCGAAGCGATCAGTCCCTTTTTGACCTTTGCAGGAGTCTGATGCAGCCCTAGAGTCTGTTATGGACTTAAGTGGCGATGTTTGAGTAGTTTCCGTGAATGAGCAAGCCACGGATGCCTTACCCGAGTGACGTCACGGATGACGAATGGGCCTTTCTGGCCCCGTATTTAGCGCTG
>JAEZFD010000017.1 GCA_023417655.1 Planctomycetota bacterium
CACCCAAACCTCGTCCGAATGAAAATCCACAGTAGAATGAACAAAACGGTTCCTGGCAGCGACCTCGTCATCCCCATCGCAATGGAGGGTAGTATGAACAAATCTTCGTGCAGCCGAAGCCGGTGACTTTGGCGATCTGAATGACGAGTTCGCGGATCTCCTGAGGCTTCCATTGTCCGCCTTTGGGATTCTTCGTTCGCCTGGGCTGACCTTCGTCTCGGAGCCAGCGGTAGAACGTGCTCACACTGACGATCGTCAGCAACTCCTCAATGGCCCGGCCGATGGCCTTCCCAAACTTGATGAGGCGTTCCCGCTCATCTGGCCGCGTGTGGATGACGCCCGGAATCCGAGCCCGAAGGATCTTGTTCTCTTCCTTCAGGAACTGGATGTACTTCGCCAGTTCACGATCCGTCGCGGAAGCAATCAACGCCAACAGTGGATGGAAAATCGCAGCCATATCGGTATTGTCGTAATCTGTAGTTTGGAACGGTTTTGCACATTCGTTGTACAGCACCCCAGCACAGAAACTGGCGCCGTGCGGATGGGAACTCGTTCGGCAAGAATGACCGACTTAATCTTTTGAACGGATGAGGCCTGAGAAAGCGGGTGAGTCACGAGCTTCCTAACACATAACCCAGTCGTTTCCGAAGTTATTTGGGGGAAGCTAGTTACAGAACATGACTGTTGGGTTACTTCCCTGCGAGAGAAGTCGCATCCCGCCTTGCACCATCTCGCATTTCTCTTAAAATTTCCGAAAGTTGAGATTGAATCTCGATTTCAACTTGGCGATAACACTCGCTCCGGTCGTTCGAGTGATCAGCCTCACTCTCAACAGCCGCTGTGGTTCATTCGTGGTGCAAGCGGGCGAGGATTTTCAGGTATGGCTTCGCGACAGCGCGCCGTTGGGGTCCCGATCATGAAATTGAAGGCAGGGTTCACCCTCATCGAATTGTTGGTGGTCATCGCCATCATCGCCGTCCTGATTGCGTTGCTGCTCCCTGCGGTGCAGCAGGCGCGTGAGGCGGCCCGACGGACGCAATGCAAGAACAATCTCAAGCAGATCGGCCTGGCTCTTCACAACTATGCCGATGTCAGTGGGATGTTCCCAAAGGAATCCTACAGCGCGAATCGGCCGGGGATGACCTATGCCTATTGGTCAAACTGGGTGCCCCGAATTCTCCCCTACATCGATCAGGGGGCACTCGCCAACCTCTATCGATTCGATTGCGGCCTGATGGACGATGAGAACCAGTCTGCCATCAAGACAAAGCTCGTTGTGTTCGAATGTCCCTCCGTCCCAGGCGGGTGTGAAATCACACCCGTGTTGCGGACTCAATCAGGGAGTGGGACGTGGAATAATGCAGGAATCGCCGGCCGAGGTGGTTACACCACAGACTACTCCGGATCACGCGGAATCAACGCCGGGAGCTATCGTTTTTACACAGGAGAACCGAGCAGCACCACGGACAACAACTCTGGACTTCACTTAGGAATTTTTGGCGGGAACAGTAACTGCCGGATGCGGGACGTCAGCGATGGGCTGTCCAACACAATCATCGTCCATGAGTCGGCAGGGCGACTGAACTGGCTGAAGCGAAATCTGACCACAGGCGCGCTGGACACCGCAGATGCAACAAACGCCTGGTGGTTTTCAATCTGGTCCGGTCCCAATGCGGGATGGTCCTACAGCTATAATGAGGCTGGCAATGACAATACCTCAGGGAGTCGCTTCCTGAATGCCAGCAACGATCGCGGAACTGCCTTCTCGTTTCATACGGGCGGTCTGAATGTTGCGATGGCAGATGGCTCTGTCCGGTTTCTCAACGAGAACGTCCACTCTTTGACCTACATCGCGCTGGTCACAAAGTGGGGAAATGAGGTCATCGGTGAATTCTGAGGAATTCGTTCCTCTTGATCATACATCTGCTGTCTGTTGTGATCGCAGTCATCGCCCTCTCCTGAAAAGTGCCTCATGACTTCCGCAAGATGGACGCCGATCGTCTGTGTGTTGCTGCTCTTTCTGTCGGCATGTGGGGGAGGGAATTCGTTCCAGTATGCCACTCTTTGCAAGGCGACCGGGACTTTGATGATTAATGGCCAACCTGCGAAGGGTGCGATGCTCATCTTCGTCCCTGCGGCCGGCGAGAGCGGTATTGATGCGAGAGGAACACGGCCTCGCGCGCTGATTCCGATGGTGGATTCCAGGTGATGTCATACGTCGATGGAGACGGCCTGCCTGTCGGCGATTATCGAGTGGCTGTCATCTGGGAGGAAGAGCCCAATACATCAGCAGCCTGGGACAAACTGGATGGTCGTTTCGCCCGAGCCGAGCAGACTGGAATCAACGTGACGGTCCACGAAGGTGACAATTCATTTGAGGCAATCAAGCTGGAGAAGGTTCGCGTTCTTCTCCGTCCACCAAAGCGGCAAGCTCCCAGCGCGGATGGGATCGACTGAATCCCCTCCGGTGATCGGACGGGACGCACGAGACAGAAACTGCCCTCTGGCACTGACACGGAATCAAATTGAGATGAAATTGAATCCTCGCAACTCCATTCGAAGTTCAATGCTTCTGCTCATCGGGGCATTGAGTCATCTTACCCTGATCTCGGTGACTCTCGCTGCAGCTGAAGCCGATGTCATCCAGTCGGTTCGCAGTGGATCTTGGACGTCGCCAGAGACCTGGTCAAGTGGCAAGATTCCCGGTGACGGGGCGAAGGTTCTGGTACAGCGAGCCCACACCGTTCTCTATGACCACGATTCCAGTGAGGTCATCCGCGGGATCCAGATCGCCGGAGCTCTCAAGTTTGCCACAGACCGGAATACTCGTCTCGAGGTCGGCTTAATCCGTATCGAGAACATCAACGAATACAGCGAAGACGGATTCGACTGCTCCCATGCCACAGCGGACTCCGGATCGGGCGCCAACGCCCTGCGATACCGTTCCGCGCTGCAAATCGGGCTGCCAGACGCTCCATTGCCTGCGCAGTTCAAGGCAATCATTCGGCTGCATCATCTGGAAGGAATGAATCCGGAGACCTGTCCCGCCATCGTCTGCTGCGGCGGGCGAATGGACCTGCATGGTGCTCCGCTGGAGCGGACTTGGATCAAACTCCCCTATCAGACCGCCAAAGTGGGAGAAGCGCGAGTGGTTCTCCCTTACCCCCTGCCCGGCTGGAAGGAAGGGGACCGGATTGTGATTTCCGGGACGACGCGTCAGTTTGGTTATCTCGGCACTCGCTATCAGAAGGACGGGAAAGACAACGGCGTCTATGACAATCCGACGTCCGAGGAACGCGTGATCACCCGGATGCGTCGCTGGGGCGATTTCGATTCCAATCTGCAGATCGTCAGCTTCGACAAGCCGCTGGAGTTCGACCACCTTGCCGCAGGTGAGTACCGTGCGGAAGTCGCAAATCTGAGTCGCAACATCGTGATCGAGTCTGCCGATCCGTCAGGGGTCCGCGGTCACACGATGTATCACGCTGATTCAGCCGGCAGCATCAGCTATGCGGAATTTCGGCACCTTGGTAAGAAGGGCGTCCTCGGTAAGTATCCGATTCACTATCACCTGGTCGGACAGAGCATGCGAGGCAGCAGCCTGATCGGGCTTTCCGTCTGGGACAGCCATAACCGCTGGATTACCGTGCATGGAACGCAGTATCTCGTCATCAAGGACTGTGTTGGCTACAAGAGTCTTGGACACGGTTACTTCCTTGAAGATGGAACCGAAGTCTGCAACATCTTCGACCGAAATCTGGCGATCCAGGCATTGCGAGGAGAACCGCTGCCACAACAGGTCCTCCCGTATGACAACAATCTCGGGTCCGGTTTCTGGTGGGCCAACAGTCTGAATACGTTCACAAGGAACGTCGCTGCTGAATGCGATGAAGATGGCTTCCGCTACGAAGTCGTAAAGCGGGATGATTTCGATCCCGTCCTGTCCATTCTCCAGCCAGATGGCTCTTTCCAGCAGGTGGATGTCCGGACTCTCCCGTTCATTCGTTTTGACGGAAATGAAGCGCACTGCCACCGACTTTTCGGGGTGAACCTCGGAGGATTCGCATCACGAAACTTCAGCAAGCGGCCGTCGCACGAACAGGATGTCAACGGCGTTGGTCCCGACTACAAGCATCCATTCCTGCTCAGAAACACCAAGGTCTGGAACTCCCACTGGGCGTTTCATATCGGTTCCCCAAATGTCCAGTTGCAGAATGCGGACATCCATGACTGTGCCTATGGACTGTGGCGTTGCGTCATGAATAACCATGAGTATCTGCGAATGAACTTCTCGCAGGTGAACACGACAGTCTTCTTCCCACGAGGAGTCGCAGGAGACGCCGAGTCCTACACTGAGGGAGCCTACTCCGGCCTGAAGCCACAGGATGATCGTCCGCCGGTGACGGTGGTGACGGGTGTTACTCGAGTGTCCCCAGAAATGATCAAGGTCTCGGGGGTCACAACGGACAATTATACCGTGAAGACAGTGACCGTTAACGACCAGCCAGTTCGGTCACTCGGACAGAATTTCAACGAGTGGGAGATCCTGCTTCCGGTCTCATCTGACAAACCGATTCGAGTGGTGGCGGGCGCTGAAGACGCTGAAGGAAATCGCGAACAACTTCCTCATATCTTGGAGTTGCCGGGAAAAAGCGGACAGTATTCAGAAGGATCCGAGGTGACGAATGCGGCTGTCGGCCGGAACTGAGTCAAACTCGGATGAGCCAGTTTCACAACCTTTGAGATACTCAACCGATTAGGAAGGGAATGTGCCTATGCGGAGGGGGAAAGGAGATCTACTTGCTCATCGGCCAGTCCAAGGTGTCGAGATGCAGGCGGCCGAACAAGACAGTGTCCAGGACTCTCCCAAACTCACTCTTTGGGACACGCAATGATTTCTGATTGCGGACCTGCTCCCTGATCCGTCGGTGGGGCCGCTCGCTCGTCGCTTCGTTGAAATTCCCAATGGCACGAACCTCAATGGACCATGCCTATTTCGTTTCAGTATTGTTCAAGTAGGCGAATTAAGAACAGGTAAAATGAGAGAGCGCCTCGCGGCGCAGGAGTGCATGCCCTTCCTGAGTGTAGCGGCTTGGTTCCAGCCTCATCGCCAGCATAGCGTGCTTCCGGAGGTCTGCTGTTCGCTCCGTTTGATCATACAATCGAGCCAGGAGAAGATGGATCTCCGCGCTCGGCTCCAGTTTCAGGGCCGCCAGATAGGCCTGTTCTGCTGCAGCGGGATGTTCCATCCGCCGTTCTGCAAAGGCAATTCCCTTCCAAGCACTCACCAGAGCCTGGCGCTGCATCGGGTTTTCCGGCTGTGCTGTCAAGAATTGCTGTGATCGCAGATACCAGGACCGGCTTTCCTCCCAGCGTGAGAGACGCTGACAGCAAAGTCCTCCGTAATCCAGGACCTGAGGAAGGACTCTTTCCTGTGAGCTGATTTTCGTCAGAAGTTCGAATGCTTCCTGATTGCGATCCAGCTGCATGAGCGCCGTGACCCGCTGTCCCAGCTGGGAAACAGATCGCATTGCAATCGATGATGGCCTGAAGAAACACCTCCAGCCGGTTGACCTGCTGTTCGAGTTGAGAATTCAATGTGGCCACCGGGATTTCCAAGACTTCCGCCCGCGGGGCAATCACGCTCAGCCGTCGTGTCTGTTGCAGACTGTTTCGATACCGTTGAGACGTGAGGGCTTCTGTCAGAGTTTCATCTATCGAACGTCTGACAGAGTCGGCATAGACGACTGGGACAGCCGTGATCGCGATGATTGACAGGAGGGTGAACAGGCCACTGTAATCAAGGTCTCTGCCGCGAGGGAGACGAGACATGAAGCCTGCCGAAGCAAGCACAGTCAGAAATGAAGTGGAGATCCAGTATTTCGGTATGAAATCGAGTAATTGACTTTGGCGCAACGCGGCGAAGAACGCGAGCCCGAACAGCAGGCATCCTCCTCCGAGAATCACTCCTACTGATCTGCGATCCAGAAGCCGGCGAACCTGTGCGGCAATGCAGATTGCGCAAACGAAGCTGACTCCATAGAGATCAATTCTCCCGAACCATCCGGGAACGAATCCCGGGACCAGCATCGGGATCAGGAAGGCCACGAGGATCAGGCTCGCCTGAAACAGACGTTGGCGATCTCTCGACTCAGTGGTGACAGGTAACGACATGAGATTCGTGGAGGTTGTGATCAGAGAATCACGCTGATCGAAGTTTGCGGTTCGTTTTCCAGATCATGCCGTCGTAGCCGTAATGCAGAAACGCGGCCATCAGTTTGATGAGAATCCACGTCTCCTCATGGCCCTGAGCGATGACGTAATTCGTGATTCCGATAAAGAAAATGAAAAAAGCCAGAAACCCGCCCCAGCTTCGAGTCAGTGTTCCCCACAAATCGGAACGCTGCCGGTTCTGTTTGCCTCGGGTCCATCCCAGAGAGCGGCAGCCTGAACGGTATTGCTGACGTCTGCGCGAACGACACATCCCTGAGTGCTGTCGGGGAACTGGAATGGCTCCCGAAAGGGATGCGGCAACGTCCGTTTGACAAGCTGATAAATCGCCCGTCTTTGTTCAGAAGTTCGTGTCCCCTGCAAGGTCACTTCCGGAACCATGGCATGATGAAGCGACGAAAACTCTGGCTGATCAGGTGGTCCGAAGGAGCGGCGAGACAGCACTCCCGCCACCTGCCGCATGGCATCGTGAACTTCTTCTGCACGCAGTTTTCGAAAGGAGAACTCTCCAAACAGTTCTGTCCGTTCAGGAAGACGCTGCCGGGGAACAGTTCTTCGATAGGTTGCACTGCTGACTATCAGACGATGCAACTCTCTGATCGACCAGTTTTCCTCCTGAACGAACCAGCAGGAAAGCCACTCAAGGAACTCCGGGTGAGTCGGTACACTTCCACTCAACCCGATTGTTCCCGGCGTAGGACTGAGCCCGCGCCCAAAATGCCAGTACCAGACACGATTGACAAGTAACCGCGCCAATAACACAGGGTGCTCTGCAATCAGCCAGTTGGCAAACTCGAACCGATCCCGAACAGGCGTTGAAGTCGCTGATCGAATCAGAACAGATGGGACTCCCGGCTGCACAAACTGCCCGGGATTTCGGGGATCTCCTGATCGCAGTAGTCTCGCTCCATTTTCACGGTGAGGCGTTTGCTTGAAACGATAGGCCGCTTCATGAGTGATCGTCTTTTCAATGGCCTCGGCGTGACGCCGCAACATCCCGGCTCGACCTTCATCGCGTTCGGTGATGGCCTGTTTCTGCAGTCGCCGAACCTGTTGGCTTTTTTCGGCATCCTCCGCCAGCAGAGAATCCGAAGCGGAAGGGACAGCAGTCTCCAGAATCCCATTGACGGGTCGTGCCAGCTGATCGAACAGTGCCGCGACCTGGTAATAATCATGTGATGTGATGGGCTCTTTATGATGATCTTGGCAGCGGGAACATTGAATGCTGATTCCCAGAAACGCAAAAGAGGTCGCGTCCACCATTTCATTGATCTGGTCATAGCGGTCTCGAAGAGGATCGTCCGGTTCGCTGTCCCAGGTTCCTAGGCGAAGGAAGCCGACAGCGACGTAATCATCTTGCGAAGGTTTGGGAACCAGATCTCCGGCAACCTGTCGAAGGAAGAATTGGTTGTAAGGCAGGTCTTCGTTGAATGCCTGAATGACATGATCCCGACACCGCCAGGCGAGTGGCTTTTCGCCATCATGTTCGTATCCATTGGTGTCGGCATAACGCGCCACATCCATCCAGTACCGTGCCCAGTGCTCGCCATACCCGGGATCGTTCGAAAGCTCGTTAACCAGCAGGTCCAGATCACCGTCGTCAGCATTAACGTATCGTTTAGGTCGTGAATGATCCGGCGGAAAACCGGTCAGTGAAAAACTCAGGCGTCGCACGAGATGCCTGCTGTCTGCCCGGCCGACACGCAAGAGATTGCAGTCCCGCAGATGTTTCATGATGAAGTTGTCGATCGGATTGAGACAAAGGACCACGGGATCGCGTTCGGGAACCTGCGGTCTGGAAAGCGGTTGAAACGCCCAGTGACTCTGCTCACTGACTCCCCAGTCCATCACCGTTCGGGGTTCCGGTTGTGGAACAGAAGCCCCTCGTTCCACCAGCGCTCCAGAATATCGCGGGCTTGCAGAAAATCGTTCGTCGCAGGCTCCGGGCCACACGAAGCAGGCGGCCGCGAATGACTCTCTGAAAGGCTTTGAGCGAGATTGGCCCATTCGTTCGGAGAAATGGCTCCCTTCGAAGGGCGTTCTTCCGTATTCCCCTGATGGCAGGCAGCGCAGTGCTTCGTCAACGCCGGAGACAGCTGAGTGTCATAATCTACGAAATCCGGCGGTTCTGGAATCTCTGATGTTGAATCAGACGGAGCAACCCCCGCCGTCATCTGCGGCGGGGGTTCGCCGACGACAGTCGTTGCATCTGGGGCGAGGAAACAAAAGGATGCTCCGAGGAGGGCAGTGAGAAGTCCACAGGCAACACACAGGAATCTCATGGCAACTGGTCCTGTGCTGAAACTTCAGGGTGACTTTTCAGAACGCCGCCTGTGGAATTTTTTTCTGCGGAATGCGAATCCAATGATCATGGAACTGAATTCCGGATCGCCACTCCACCGCCGGCATGTGATAGCTGACGCAGTCTCCGGCAGGTGCCAGTGAGCATGCTGTTTTCTGGAGCCCCTGATGACACTCCAAGCAGGTCGAATTGTATTGAATGCGATTCCTTGATGTCTGATCATGCGGATCATGGCATGTCATGCAGGTCATCTTCTTGCCGCTTTCCAGATAGCAGCGGCTCTGCTTCATGCCATAGGGCTGAAAGCGGACGAGAACATTCGGAGCCGTGTCTGGAGAAACCTGTGATTTATCGCGATGACATTGAGCGCACTGCTGAAGAGATTGCTCCGGGTCCCGATATGACAGCAGGGGAGGAGCTTCATCGGCTCGCCCGAGCCAGGCGAGCTCAACATGCTTCTTTCGCGCACCATGGCAACGCTCACAACTGACGTTGGCGATCACCGCTTCACGCAGCGGAGGCACATTGCCAGGAGGAATGACCGTGGCATGACACGACAGGCATGCCAGAGCCTGCTTTGCATCCATCGGACGACCAAACACAGCTGTCGAGTGAGGATGAAATTCATCAAACCGTTCATGGTCCAGAGTGACTGACAATTTCTGCTGCTGATTGAACCAGGTCCAGCGAAACTCCACTCCCTTGCCAGAAACGGGATCAATCGAAATCGGGGTCTGCGCGTGAACGCCCGATCCCAGCAACCAGTGGACAGGAAAGACCGGCCGCTGATCGCCCCCCTGAACTCCTGCCAGGAAGCCATCTTCCCGATTCTCAAATTCATACACCAGCGGACGGCGAGGATCTGCAAAGTGAGTTCCACTTAAGATTCGCGCCAACTCCGTCTGTTCCATACGGGTGGCGGTGTGCGAATGTCCTGAACGCTGGTGGGCTTCGAACTCTTTCTGATGACATTCGCGACAGGAAAAGTCCCCGGCAAACTGTTCATCCAGAAACCGGGTCCACTGGGCCAGTTGGGGGTTCGTCATGGATTGAGCTGGCTGGAGCGGATTCTCTTTTGGCCGAGTAAAGGAGCGTGGCGGCCGCCATCCCACTGATGCCAATCAGAACGAGCAAAATCAATCGCTTCACACCATCACCGAAAGAGCTGACAACGAAGCGATGATCATCGTCGCTCCCTTTTTCACCTGAAGCACACTGTTCATTACGGAATTGGGGCGTCCGTGATTTTCCAGCCTTCCGCTTCCTTCTTGAGCTTCCAGGTCACTTCCCCACTCCCGATCTTTTTCGCTTTCAGTCCTTTGACTCCTTCGGAGCTGGAATTCCCCTGAGAGACTTTGACCAGAATCGTGGCTTCACTGCCGGACAGGCTGGGGAAACCGACAACTTCGATTGCCGAACTGAAGTAGTCCGCGCGATTCTCCGGCACGGCTCCATCGACAAACGCGGCCTTAAAATCAGCCTCACCCATCGCACGATCATTGAGGCACATGACTGCGGCGACAACCTGATCCTGCTCCGAGGAGCCGGCTTCAATCGCACTTCCACATCCACTGGAGGCAGCCAGGAAAAACATTAAAAAAACGCACAACATAACTTCATAATTCACCTTCACTAATTCAAATTCCAGGCGAAAAATCCGCGACTGTCCTAGAAGTCGTTCACTACTTCATTGTTACTGCGTGTATTCAGCCCCATCCAAATGGCGCTGCTGATATTCTCGGCAATAAACCGGACGGAGCCATCGCACATCGCCGCCTGGACGCCGCCTGTATGGTGGCTGCGTGCCGCAGCATAAACATCGGCAGTGGTATTGTTGGAAGTACACTTCAAATAGGGACGGGATGTTTCCGGAATCGTCGTATCACAAGCCGGAATCACGTCTGCTTCTGGTGAATTCGGAGTGCGCGCCCCGGTGAAGATGCTCGCCCCCATCCCCCGGCTGAACCAAACCCCGCGAATGTCTGGGCTGGAGGAAGCGGTGCTGGTTCCATCAATGGCAATCACTTCGCTCAGGGCGATGGTATTACTCATCCCATCTGTAATGTCAGCTGGAGTGCTTCCCTTCCGATGCTGGAAGCGGTCTGCGGAACCTCCCAGTGCAGGTGCGATCTTATCCTGTGAGACGAAATAGCATCCAAATGCTCCGGCAGTTGCAGTCGATTCCCAGGAGAGCATCTTTCCTGCCCCCCAGCTGGCCGCATAGTTTCCTTTACACAGGGCTTCAAGGCTGATCGCTCCTCCGAACATTTTGCGGAGGCGGGGATTGCTGGGGCACCGAATGAAGGGCATCGATTCACGCCCCACATTCCCCAAGTCGTCCTGTGATTCGCAATGGTCACAGGGGTTGCTCGTCCCGCTGTTGAGCCATTCATTGTGACAATTCGTCACGTGAGTCCAGCGTCCGAATTCCTCGACGTAAGGAAGCAACATTGGCAGCCAGGAGAACCCGATTTCATTCATGTTGTCCTGCCAGCCTCCGACTTTGAAACGATTCGCATTTTCGTCATGGCAGACATACCCGGGCGGGAAGCTGCCATGAGTGTCGACGTGATTGTGCAATGCCAGTCCGATCCGCTTCAGATTGTTCTTGCATTGGGAACGCCGAGCAGCTTCGCGAGCCTGCTGAACGGCCGGAAGAAGCAATGCAATCAGAACGGCAATGATGGCAATCACCATCAGATCACACGACCAGCGGGAGCGAAAATAACCAACATCTCGGGAAGTGAATTGAGTGCCCAAATGCAGGATCATCATTACCCACACCGGCTTTGAACGCCTCGAAGCTTGTTGTATTGGACTCTCTGGAACTCTCCTCTGTGCAAAAAGATTGAGCGTCTGCAGGATGAGGTCGAAACCGCGACACATCCCTCCTTAATCTGCTATCCGCTCAGGCAATTTTTTGAACAGCACCAAGTGAGCTTTGCAGGGCATGGGACAATCAGTTCCCCACCTGGCATCTTGCAATCTCGCCTTGAATTCCTGATTGATGGAATGGATGCTGCCCTTTGTGGCTTGGCTTTCTGTCACGGACGGAGTGGTTCCCCTCCTCAAAGGAGGCCGAGCCCGGTTTTGTTTTGACACTAATTTAAAATACTCATCGGGAATGCATTTGGATCCATGTGGAAAATCCTTGGTGCACGGCCGTCAATTCGACGACGAACAGGTTGCCGCAGGCTCAGAAGCGAAACCTGTGAAGGAACTAGAGTGGAGAGTCCCCTGCGGAACTCTTTCAATCGCAGGGCTGGTGGAGCCTCGATCGAGATTCTCGACTCGCCTGATTGCGGAGTCAGAGACCTCCGCCGTATTCCCGGTCCCCGTCAAAAAAACTCGGCGCTAGCGCTCTCGGTCCGTGGCTGTCTCAGTTCGAATCCTCTGCGGTTCTGGTGCTGCTGATCGTATTCGAACACGTGGTTGACAATCCGACCTCTCACGATATGCTGTGCCCTGTTGCTGGTGAACCGCAAGAAATTGAGGTTCCGACAAGAGGGAATCCGGTGGAAATCCGGAGCTGCCCCGCAGCGGTAAGTGGAAACGACCGCCATCATTAAGCACTGGTGTCCTCGAGTGACCGTTATCACGGTTTCGTGGGGATGCTGGGAAGCGATGGCTATTAGGCGTCTTGATTGCAGTGATCAATCATCACAAGCGACAGGACAAGTCCATGAGTCCGAAGACCTGCCAGTAACTGAACATCCAGCCTTAAAAGAAATTGACAGTTGAAGCTGTCGAGTTGGATGGTTCATCTGCCGAGCCTTCTCGGGAAAGGGCGGTCGAGGATGTTAATGAATGCTGCGCACTGTCACCAATACAGCAGTTCGGTTACGTTTTTGAACCGTTTGTCTGCTGGATTTGCCGACGTTTCTCTTCGCGCGTTCTCCTCGTCAGTTCCTGGCCAGATTTGGTTCAGCACGGCGTCAATCCGCATCGGTGTTGTGCGGAGTGGAGAACACTCAAATGCTACGTTCCTCACAAGAGTGGACCGTCCGAAAACGTGATGGTCGCAAGGTCCCCTTCGAGCTTTCACTGATTCAGAACGCAATATCCAACGCGTTCCGTGCAGAGCTGAAACTCGCTGGAGAACAACCTCTGGATGAAGACGTCCAGAGGAATATCGAGACTGTCCTGAATGCGATCTCTGAAGCACTCGTACCGCTGGCAAGTCAAGACACCGGAATCGACGTTGAACGCATTCAGGATCTCGTCGAGATGGAACTCATGGCACGCGGATACTACCGCGTGGCACGACGGTACATTATCTATCGGGCGGAACATGCGAAAATGCGTGCTATCCGAGGAGAAACTCCGCTCACGGAAACACCTGAGCAGGTGCACGTTGTGTTGGACGATCTCACGCGGGTCCCCTTCGATTCGAGACGCATCGTCAAACGTCTCGCTGAGGCCGCTCGAGGATTCGAAAGTATTGTCGATACGGATGAACTCTCCGACGAGGTTCTCCGGTCGGTCTTTGATGGTATTTCGATACGGGAAATCTATCGTGCACAAATTCTCGCAGCGCGATCCCGGATTGAACGTGATCCTGCCTACGACGTCGTTGCTTCGAGGCTGATGCTCAATGTGATTTACCAAGAGGTCCTGGGGCAAACTCCGGATCGCAAATCATTAAACAAGCTTCATCAGGATCACTTTGAACACTATATTATTGACGGAATTCGGGCCGGCCGCCTCAGTAGTGAACTTCGAAATTTTGATTTAGAGCGTCTCGCAAAAGCGATGAAGCCGGGACGTGACTGTCAGTTTCGGTATCTCGGACTTCAGGCGATCTATGACCGATATTTGCTTCACGTCCAGGGACGTCGGATTGAGACTCCGCAATACTTCTGGATGCGGGTGGCAATGGGGCTGGCACTGCGAGAGGAGCAGCGGGAGGAGCGAGCGAGCGAGTTCTATGAGATGCTCTCGGCGTTCCGGTTCACATCGGCCACTCCAACTCTTTTCAACTCTGGCACACCGCACCCGCAGCTCAGCTCCTGTTACCTGAGCACCGTCAGCGATGACTTAAACCACATTTTCAAAGTCGTCTCCGACAACGCCATGCTGTCGAAATGGGCCGGCGGTCTGGGAAATGACTGGACGAACATTCGAGCCACGAACTCGCAGATTCATGGCACAAATGGGAAAAGCCAGGGGGTGATTCCGTTCCTGAAAGTGGTGAACGATGCCGCTGTGGCAGTGAACCAGGGAGGCAAGCGGAAAGGAGCCGTCTGCAGCTATCTTGAGACTTGGCATCTGGACATCGAAGAGTTCCTCGATTTAAGGAAGAACACAGGAGATGAACGGCGGCGGACGCATGACATGCACACCGCCAACTGGATTCCTGACCTGTTCATGAAGCGGGTCCGGCAGAACGGCGAATGGACGCTATTTAGCCCGAATGAAGTCAACGATCTGCATGACCTCTATGGACGAGAATTTGAACGCCGATACGAGGAATACGAGCGTCTCGCAGAGGCAGGCGAGATCGAGCTGTTTCGAAAAGTTTCGGCATCCGAGCTGTGGCGCAAGATGCTCACTCGTTTGTTCGAAACAGGTCATCCGTGGATGACCTTCAAAGATCCGTCCAACATCCGCTCTCCGCAGGATCATGCTGGAGTAGTGCACAGCAGCAATCTTTGCACTGAAATTCTCCTGAATACATCCGCGGATGAGACAGCGGTCTGTAATCTGGGTTCAATCAATCTTGCGAATCACATCCGTGATGACAGATTAGATCTGGACCGGTTGCGTGAAACCGTGACGGTTGCGGTCCGCATGCTCGATAACGTGATCGACATCAACTTTTATCCAACGCCGGAGGCAGCGAATTCGAATTCGCGGCACCGTCCGGTCGGTCTTGGGGTGATGGGCTTCCAGGACGCAATCTGCTCGCTTGGGTTCAGCTACGCTAGCGAGCAGGCAGTGGAGTTCGCAGATCGCAGTCAGGAGGCCATTTCCTATTTTGCCCTGCTCGCATCTTCACAGCTCGCAAAGGAACGTGGTGTTTACACGAGCTACCATGGCTCGAAGTGGGACCGCGGCCTGCTGCCCATCGACACCATCCAGTTGCTGGCTGAAGAAAGAGGCGAAACCCTTCCAGTCGACGCAACGGTCACGATGGATTGGGAGGTTGTACGCAACTCGATCGCTCAGCACGGCATGCGGAACAGCAACGTACTGGCGATTGCACCAACGGCGACAATCTCCACGATCATCGGTGTTTCCCAGTCCATCGAACCGGCCTATAAGCACCTTTACGCGAAGAGCAATCTTTCCGGAGAGTTCACCCAGGTAAACGAATCTCTTGTTGCGGAACTCAAGCAACTCGGTCTCTGGGATGTCCAGATGCTGGATGAGCTCAAGTACTACGATGGTTCGCTGCAAAACATCACACGGATTCCGTTCGAGATACGCCAACGGTACCTCACTGCTTTCGAGGTGGAACCCAAGTGGCTCATTGAGTGTGCATCGCGGCGTCAGAAATGGATTGACCAGGGACAATCGCTCAACCTTTACCTTGCTGAGCCAAGCGGGCGGAAGATGCACGACATGTATTTGCTTGCCTGGCAGAAAGGGCTGAAGACAACCTACTACTTGCGGACGCTGGCCGCGACACAGGTCGAGAAATCGACTTTAGACATCAACCGCTTCGGTGTTCAGCCGAAATGGATGAAGAACCGAAGTGCTTCTAGCGATGTCGAAATCCGACGCGATGAGGTCGAATCGCTTATTCCCCAGGCCTGTAGCTTAGAGGACCCGTCTTGCGAGTCGTGTCAGTAATGCTTTCAAAAGATTGGCTGCACGCACATGGGTTCTCTGTTGTTCTGGCGCCAGGCATCTCACGGGCCTGGCGTGCGGAGCTCAGAGATAGTCGCTAAATACTGATTACGGATATTGGCGGATTTGATTTGCCTGATCCCAAAGATCCCTTCTCCGCCGCATGTCTTTCAATGCAGGATGAACTCCTGGAGTTCGCCTCATTGCTGTCGAGTACAACTGATCTCCTCAAATTCATGCACTCAGCAACATTGCCTGCAGAGAAATGAATTCGCTCTCCAATTAGTACAAACGCTGCCACAAGCGGTGGAGGATTCGATATGAGTATCCATTCGTCCACAGGTTCACAGTTAAACGACGACGCGAGCCCACCGACCTTACAGCCAGGTCGCGTCAATGCTCGAGAGAAACGATTGATCAACTGCCACCAGGTGGATGTAAACCAACTGATGCCCCTGAAGTACCAATGGGCTTGGGAACATTACCTGAACGGCTGCGCAAATCACTGGATGCCCACTGAAGTCGCGATGAATAAGGACATCGAGACTTGGAAATCCAATAAACTGACAGACGATGAGCGTCGGGTCATCCTCCGGAATCTCGGCTTCTTCGCCACCGCCGAGAGCCTCGTCGGAAACAACCTTGTTCTTGCAATCTTCCGGCACGTCACTAACGCAGAGTGCCGACAATACTTATTACGGCAGGCGTTTGAAGAGGCGGTCCACACCCACACTTTCCTGTACATCGTCGAGAGCTTGGGGCTTAATGAAGGCGAAGTGTTCAATATGTACCATGAAGTTCCGGCCATCGCCCGAAAGGATGAGCTGGAATTGGAGCTCACCGCGGAGATTCTCGATCCCAACTTTTCTACTGAGAGCTTCGAGGGTGCTCAGGCATTTTTGAAGAATCTCATTGGCTACTACATCATTATGGAAGGGATCTTCTTCTATACCGGTTTCGTGATGGTCCTTTCCTTCCACCGACGCAATCTCATGACGGGAATCGGGGAGCAGTTCCAGTACATCCTGAGAGATGAGACGATTCACCTGAACTTCGGCATTGACCTCATCAATGGGATTCGGACGGAGAACCCGCACCTATGGACTCCAGAGTTCCAGCAGGCCATGGTTGACCGGGTTATGCATGCGGTGGAGGTGGAAATTGACTACGCCCGCGACGTGCTCCCGCGAGGCGTCCTTGGACTGAACGCGGAATTATTTCGCGACTACGTCCAGTTTATTGCTGACCGGCGCCTTGAGCGAATCGGTCTTCCAACGCAGTACGGTTCGGCGAATCCGTTTCCCTGGATGAGTGAAACAATCGATCTCTCGAAGGAGAAGAATTTTTTCGAGACGCGGGTGACCGAATATCAAAGCGCATCTTCCTTGAACTGGGACTGAGATGCGCTGACGAGTCCGTCGATTCTCACCAGGCGGTTGATTTTTCCTGTGTGTGGAACTGATGCTTTCTGGTGAATGCCAATGCAACGGTCTTCATGCGTCGGATCAGGTGTGCCGGTCTTCCCTTCGCTCGCTCATCTGGCATTGCGGCAGTCGCATTTGGGATTCCACCCGAACTCGTTCAACATCAGGCGAAATCGACACCCTCATTTGATCCTCGTCGAATCTGCGGAAGCTCGACCATCTCGCTCCCGCAGGTTCGAATCGGGGGCTCTGTCGCCTCGCTGACATTCGCTGAGCGGCGACGGTTGCATGCCAACGTGGCTTGGCATGCGAATCGACTCACGCACATCGCCCAAACAGCCGTTGTCAAACCTTTTATAGGCTCGACGAATGAAAGTAATGGGATTTCGGGCAGAGAAGGATGCTGTTCATTGGGCTGTCTTAACAGGAACAGTGCAAGCTCCAGTTGTTCTTGCCCATGCCAAATTTGAGCCTGTTCCGGCGCCGTCGGAATCGATCTGGCTTGCGGAGCTGCGAAACGGGCTCCTCAACCTCCTCGAAATTCACGCCCCCCAACGAATCGGTCTGCATTTAATCACCGCACATGCTGAACGCCCCAGCACAGCGAAAGCGTTCGGAAATCTCCTCCGCAGGGCACGCGCTGAAGGAATCGTGATGGAAATCGCCCAGACGGTAGTTGGGAAAATGCTAGTCCTTCCCGATGGGCAGTATGTAGTGAATCGTCCTAGCCGGGATTGCTTCCTGACCTCCACTGGAGAACGGATTCAGTGGAATTCACTTCCCAGCTGGAGCTGCCGACAATCCATCATGGCTGCCGCGGCTCTGCTGAAGAGTGACGACGCGTCGATCGCCGAGATTCTCTAGCTGCAGCCCCACAGCTTGCGATCGTTACGGACTCTGAGAGAATGGAGCCCCCTTGGACTCGTTCGATACATCAAACGAATCCGGGGGCAACTTCAATGACAGTCTTCAGACTCCGGGCGAGAGCTCATCTGAGACGCGATCGGAAGTTCTCCGTTCGATGGTTAACTTCTGGAGATAACTGCAGTCTCTCAGAATTCGCCAATCACTTCATCGCCTTTATATGAGAGCAGAGCAGCAAAAGTTCGGACGTTGATACTCTCGGAGATGAACCGCACCGCTCCATCCCCAAGCAGGAAGAGTGCTCCTCCGATGTGGTGGCTATGAAACTCTTGTCCATAATCGCACCCAAGACGCCCAATCGTTCCCGCCACATTGGTCCGACAAGAATCCCAGGTGGTGTTGTTCATTGCCGCGTAACGGGCATTTAAGGGAGCCGATTGATCAAAGAAGTTCTTGTGTCCAGCCCAAAGCCCATGGAGCGCCTCAGGTGATTCCCCCACAAAGATGGTATTCGTGAGTCCGTCTGTGACATGGTGTGTCGCAACGTTGTTCATGTATGCAACAGAGACAACTGTAAACGGCCCTCGGGTATCCGTGGAATTACCATAGCTATTCGTACGGTTGCATGTTCCAAGTGGTTCGCCGAAGCACTGGAGTTCCCGCACGCCCCAGTTCGCCCCATAGTCGGATCGGCCGAATGGAACCCCTGGCCAGTTGGCGTTATCGCCTTGCATCTTCTGTGGCGCAGCCCCGGGGTTGGAAGGACAAAGGTAAACGGGCAGTACCTTCTGGGCCACCTCGTGGTTTTCCGGATGAAGATAGAACCGGTTCATGTCCCACCTTTGGTAAAGGTTACCTTGATCAAGACCAGGGAGGATGGCGACTCCCCAGCTGACGATACGAGTCCTTAATAGAGCTGTATTATTCAGCTGCGCTGCTGCTGCAAACCCCGCAGCGAAACCCGCTTTCGGAAACATTCGAAAGCTGTCGTGATAGTTATGTAGTGCGATCCCTATCTGCTTCAGGTTGTTGCGGCATTGAGTCCTTCTTGCAGCCTCTCGTGCTTGCTGCACGGCCGGGAGAAGAAGTGCAATCAACACCGCGATGATCGCAATGACCACCAGAAGTTCAATCAGAGTGAAGCCTTTATGGGGGCGACATGGACGAGGCATATCCGCTTGTTCCTTTCCTCGCCATGGATTTCGGCTGCGGAAAGAACATGAGCGCACGGAGGCGCAGGGACATGTCTTCCAGGGACGCTTAAAAGAACCCTCGACGAAAAACGAGGAAGCCGCGGGAAAGAGTCTCGGCGGTTGCGCAGCGTTTTCCGTGTGATTCTTCAGGCCGAAGCATCACATGGCAAACCCTGGCGGGCCGTATTCTGACTCACGAATCAAACAGTCTTCGACCGCCTTCCCACGAACTTTGTCGCAGTGGCAAATTAGCCGAAGACCTTTTCGCATACAGCGGCGGTCCCGTGCCGGAATCTCACCGGCTTCCTGTCCGTTCCTGAGAACGAACGCCCGTCAGGGAACAGAGAGTGTAGAACTTATCCTGAGACAATCAAGCTGAACATTTGGAATCACGGAAGAGCGATGGATCGGAGAAGGCCGAAGGCACAAGCGGAAGATTCCTCTTGTCGGAGGTGTGCGTGCTCCAGTCCCACATCCGTTTTCCTCGCGTTGGTCAGTTTGAAGCTCTGCAGTCGCTTTCAGTAGGTTCATGCTGAAGGGCGGGCCTCCGGCGACGTATTCCAACATCTGGATTCCGGCAGACCCCTCCGATAGGTGAGACGTGGAGTGCGAACTCCCTCAACGCTGGGAAACTTGATTGCACATGCTGACGGGGAAAAGGGTTCCAGTGGTTTACCGCAGGTGAGCATCTCCATGTCGTGCCGAAAGGGCCTCGCAATTTTCAGTTTGCGGGGGCGCTTGCAGAGATTGGGGCAACGCAGCGTGTCCTCTGCTTCATTGATGAAAAATTGATATCAGCAACGCATCTCTTTACCCCTTTTTGATGTCCTCGTGGATCTAATTCCTTCTCGAAGTGCTCTTCTGAAGGAATTGAAATGGACATGATCTGGCTGGGGGCGGGCACAGCTTTCTTTGCTGTCTCCTACGGACTGGTTCTCTTGCTCTCACGACTGAAAGCGGAGGACTGAAGATGGACTGGACCACGATTGTTTCGCTGATCGTTACCGGCGGTCTGGCGATTTACCTTGCTGTCGCTCTTCTGGCTCCGGAGACGTTCTCATGACTTTCGATTCACTCACTCAGATCGCTCTCTTTGTGGGAGTCTTGCTGGTCTGTGCCAGGCCATTGGGGAGTTACATTGCCAGAGTGTTCACCGAACCGGCGAATCTCGCTGGAGGGCACGTTGAATTTCCGGAACGGATGTTCGCTCGCTACTGCGGATTTGACTGCAACACGGAAATGAACTGGCTGCAGTATGCGGCGGCGGTGATCGCCTTTAGTTTCGTCAGCTTTCTGAGCGTCTATTTCGTTCAGAGATTTCAGGCACCACTCCCCTTTAACCCGGAGCAACTGGGGGCGGTGTCACCGGATTCGGCTTTCAACACCTCTGTGAGCTTTGTCACCAACACGAACTGGCAAGGCTATAGCGGAGAACTCACGATGAGTTATCTGACTCAAATGCTGGTATTGACGACTCAGAACTTTGTTTCTGCTGGCGTGGGCTTGGCCGTGCTGATTGCGCTGATCCGTGGTTTCACCCGTCAGTCGAGCTGCACCATCGGCAATTTTTGGATCGATCTGGCCCGAGGGACACTCTATGTGCTCTTGCCGTTGTCACTCGTTCTGGCGGTCGTTCTTGTCTCGCAAGGAGTGGTTCAGACGTTCGGCGCTGCTCCCGAAGTGACGCTTCTTGAACCAGTCATCGACTCGGATGGGAAGAAGATCACTGCGCAGCGGATTGCTGTGGGACCTGCCGCCTCCCAGATCGCGATCAAGCAGCTTGGAACGAACGGTGGCGGCTTTTTCAATGCCAACTCGGCCCATCCACTGGAGAACCCGACACCGTTCTCGAACTTCCTCGAAGTGCTGGCGATCCTCCTCATCCCAGCCGCTCTCTGCTTCACGTTTGGGGAGATGGTCGGCAACTCCCGCCAGGGATGGGCCATCTATCTCGCGATGTCGGCCATCTTTGTCCCCCTGCTGCTGATTACAGTGTTCGCAGAACAGCAGGGCAATCCAATTCTCAATCGGCTTGGAATCGAACAGGTTGCTACTGACTCCCAGTCGGGTGGAAACATGGAGGGGAAAGAAACCCGATTGGGAGTCGCGAATTCTGCAATCTGGGCCGTTGTCACAACTGCAGCATCGAATGGTTCCGTCAATGCGATGCATGATTCGTTTACTCCACTGGGAGGGCTGATTCCCTTGTGGCTGATGCAGCTGGGGGAAGTCGTCTTCGGCGGCGTCGGCTCCGGGCTTTATGGAATGCTGATATTTGCCATTATCGCGGTCTTCATTGTCGGCCAGATGGTTGGCCGAACGCCTGAGTACCTCGGAAAGAAGATCGGGGCGTTTGAGATGAAAATGGCCTCACTCGCGATTTTGCTTCCCTGTGCGACGGTGCTGGTCGGAACCGCGATCGCCGTCGTTGTACCAGCTGGCCGAGAAACGATTTTCAACCCCGGCGCACATGGATTCAGCGAGGTTCTCTATGCGTTTTCATCAACGTCCAACAACAACGGCAGTGCGTTTGCGGGACTCGGAGCGAACACGCCGTTCTACAATGGAGCCTTGGGGCTAGCGATGCTGATCGGGCGATTCTGGGTGATGCTCCCTGTCCTGGCGATTGCCGGTTCGCTGGCTGCCAAGAAAGTCGTTCCGGCTGGTCCGGGGACGCTCCCCACCGACACTCCCCTGTTCGTCACGATGTTGGTCGCAGTCGTGATCGTCGTCGGAGCGTTGAGTTTTTTCCCAGCGCTGGCCTTAGGACCAATTGTCGAACACTTTCAGCTCTCGACGATGAAGTAGGAATCCACAGATGTCAAAACCATCGGCACAACTTTTCAATCAGACTGTCATCACCGAAGCGATCGTTTCTTCTTTCCGAAAGCTCGATCCTCGAGTTCAGCTCCGCAACCCGGTGATGTTTGCTGTTTATGTGGGGAGCGTGCTGACGACGTTGTTCTGGATCAACTCCCTGACAACAATGGCGAATGAATCCTCGTGGTTTACTTTTGGAGTTTCAATCTGGCTCTGGCTCACAGTCCTATTTGCCAATTTCGCGGAAGCGATTGCCGAAGGACATGGCAAGGCTCAGGCAGCGTCGCTGAAGAGGAGTCGATCCACCGTCACCGCCCATCGGCTGGCCTCCCCGACAGACCATCAAGCGACGGAAATCTCCGCAGCAGAACTTAAGAAGGGGGACTTCGTCATCGTCAAGGCGGGCGAAACGGTCCCGGCGGACGGAGAAGTGATCGACGGCGTGGCATCTGTCGATGAAAGTGCCATCACAGGCGAGAGTGCACCGGTCGTCAGAGAAAGCGGAGGCGATCGCAGCTCTGTCACGGGCGGAACCCGTGTGATCTCTGACTGGCTGGTGATTCAGGTAAAGACTCTGCCCGGAGAAAGCTTTCTGGATCGCATGATTGCGATGGTAGAAGGGGCGAAACGCCAGAAGACTCCAAATGAGATCGCCCTGGCGATTTTGCTGTCAGCACTCACATTGATCTTCCTGCTGGTGGTGGCCACGCTCCTCCCCTACTCGGTCTACAGCGTCCAAGCTTCCGGACAGGGACGGGCCATCAGCCTGACGGTTCTCATCGCACTGTTTGTCTGCCTGGCGCCGACCACGATCGGAGCATTATTGTCGGCAATCGGCATTGCCGGGATGAATCGACTCAGCCAGACGAACGTCATTGCGATGTCCGGACGAGCGGTCGAAGCTGCCGGCGATGTCGACGTGCTGCTGCTAGACAAGACAGGGACCATCACCCTGGGAAACAGGCAGGCGACAGGTTTTGTTGCTGCTGACGGCGTTGAAGAGAAAGAGTTGGCAGAAACAGCGCACCTCGCTTCTCTGGCGGACGAGACCGCGGAAGGGCGCAGCATTGCCGTGCTGGCGAAGAAGCAGTTCGGGCTGCGGGGACGGGACTTCGAGCGGATTAAACCTCATTTCGTTCCATTTACCGCCCGCACACGCATGAGTGGTGTGACCATCGATGGGGTGGAGATCCGGAAAGGGGCAGCTGAAGCCGTCGAATTCCATGTCCGAATGCGAGGGGGAACTTTCCCGGATGATGTCAAGAAGATCGTCCAGCAGATTGCAAAAGCCGGCGGAACCCCGTTGGCCGTCAGTCGAGACGCTCGGGTTCTCGGGGTGATTGAGCTCAAGGATATCATCAAAGGAGGGATCAAGGAGCGATTTGCTGAACTGAGACAAATGGGAATCAAGACGGTCATGATTACTGGAGACAATCCCCTCACAGCCGCAGCGATTGCTGCCGAAGCGGGAGTGGATGACTTTCTGGCAGAAGCGACGCCCGAAGCCAAGCTCGCACTGATTCGGGATTATCAGAAAGGAGGTCGACTGGTCGCCATGACCGGGGATGGAACCAACGATTCCCCGGCACTGGCCCAGGCTGACGTTGCGGTGGCGATGAACAGCGGGACACAGGCCGCCAAAGAGGCCGGCAATATGGTCGATCTCGATTCGAATCCCACGAAACTGATCGAGATCGTCAACATTGGCAAGCAGCTCCTCATGACACGTGGATCGCTCACCACGTTTAGCATTGCCAACGATGTTGCCAAGTATTTTGCAATCCTTCCGGCAGCGTTTGCCGCGACGTACCCCGCACTCAAGGCGCTGGACCTCATGCAGCTGACGTCCCCGGCCAGTGCCATCCTGTCGGCAGTGATCTTCAATGCACTGATCATCATTGCTCTGGTGCCACTGGCACTGAGAGGCGTGGCCTATCGTCCTGTCGGCGCGGCTCAGTTGCTGCGAAACAACCTGCTGGTCTATGGAGTCGGTGGACTGATCGTCCCTTTCATTGGAATCAAACTAATTGACCTACTGCTCTTCACGGTTGGTCTGGCCTGATCCACCAAGCGACTCCATACAGAACACAAGGAAAACTCACAATGTTTCAACAACTTCGAATTGCGATATTAATGCTGATCGGCCTCACCATTCTCACGGGCGTCATTTATCCGCTCATTGTGACCGTAGTTGCTCAAGTCGTGTTTCCACATCAGGCAAATGGCAGTCTTACATTGCGAGGGAAAGTGGCCATCGGTTCCGACTTGATCGGACAACAGTTTACTCGTCCGGACTATTTCTGGGGACGACTCTCTGCAACCTCCCCTGTCCCTTACAATGCAGCAGCCTCCAGCGGATCAAACTACGGTCCGCTGCATCCCGCTCTGAAAGACGCAGCGGAAGCCCGGGTGACAGAACTCCGAAAATGGAAGGCTTCTGCCTCGAAAGTGCCCGTTGATCTCGTCACTGCCTCTGGAAGCGGACTTGACCCTCACATTTCGATCGCTGCTGCTGAGTTTCAGGTTCCTCGAATTGCCCAACTGCGAAACATGCCAGAGGCCGACGTCACGAGACTGATCCGCCAACACAGTTCTGGCCGACAGTTCGGAATTCTGGGAGAGGCAAAAGTCCACGTTCTCCGATTGAACCTCGCTCTGGATCGTGCACAGGCCATTCAGCCCAGAGGTTCGCTCAATGGTCCGCAGGATGAAATGGCCCTGTCCGGATCGAGTTCAATCCGGATCCAAGTGGCGCCAGTCGGGGACTCAATTGCTTCAACGCATTCAGTCGAAAGTCAAAACGCAAATTGAATCCCGCCCTTCGTGGGGTGAGAATGCGAAGAACGAATTCCCTGCTGCGGGTGCTACTGAGATAATTCGTGTAAAATCTCCTCAGCTGAGCGCTGGTATCCGCAGCGGGGTTCTCAGAAGCCATCACGACGGACATTTCTCCGCATAGATATGACTCCTGTACCCCTCCCCAATCCTGATGCACTGCTGGCAGAACTCCAGAATGCGAAGTATTTGGAAGCGCGCGGTGCACTCCGGATTTTCTTCGGGTATGCGGCCGGGGTTGGCAAGACCTATTCCATGCTGCAGGCGGCGCGACAGGCAATAAAGGAAGGCCGGGAAGTCGTCGTCGGATATGTCGAGCCGCATGGAAGAGCCGATACAGAGGCGCTGCTGGAAGGATTTGAAACACTTCCGCTGCTCGAAACTCTGTATCGAGGAGTCCCTCTGAGAGAGTTCGACGTCGATGCCGCTCTTGCCCGAGATCCAGAAATAATTCTTGTTGATGAACTGGCCCATACGAACGCACCGGGTTGTCGCCATGAAAAGCGATGGCAGGATATCAATGAGATTCTTGAGGCGGGAATCGATGTCTGGACGACATTGAATGTTCAGCACATTGAAAGCCTGAATGATGTGATTGGCCAAATCACAGGAGTGATCGTCCAGGAGACGATTCCCGATCATGTCTTCGAGAAAGCCGAGAATCTCGAACTCATCGACATCACCCCGGATGAACTGCTGCTTCGTCTCAAGGCTGGCAAAGTCTATGCCTCGCAACAGGCCGAGCAGGCGATTCAGAATTTTTTCCAGAAAGCGAATCTGACCGCCCTGCGGGAACTGTCACTTCGTCAGGTGGCAGACCGGGTTCACGATGATGTAGAAGCGGACCGGCGTTCCCGGTCAGTGAATCAACCGTGGGGCACAGTTGATCGATTGCTGGTCTGTATCGGTCCCAGCCCGACGACTGCTCGTGTGATTCGAACGGCCAGGCGGATGGCGACGGCTCTCCGCGCTTCCTGGATTGCGGTCTCCATTGATCTCACGGGACAAAAGCTGCCCGCTCGCTCTCAGGAGCAGATTGCTCAGCACTTTCAGCTGGCCGAGCAGCTGGGGGCCGAGACGATGACGCTGGCGGGGGAGAGTTTCACAGAGGCAATTCTTGAACTCGCCCGTGCTCGAAATGTCACAAAGATTCTGATCGGAAAGACAAAGCAGCCACACTGGAGACGATTCCTCTTCGGGACGGTGGTCGACGATTTGCTCGAACAGAGCGGGGAGATCGATGTCTATGTCATCCATGGAAAAGACGACAATCTCCCTAATTCTTCGGTCAAAGCTTCCAGCTCTCATCTCGATCGAAGACACTTTCTCGAGTCCGCTTTCACAGTCATCGCAGCGGGCTGCATGGCCGCTTGCCTGCGGTCACTTCAGATCGCGGATGCCGAAGCCAATACGGTGATGCTCTTTCTTGCAGGAGTCGCCTGGACAGCGTTTCGTTATGGCCGTGTGCCTGCCGTTTTCAGTAGTGTCCTTGCCGTCCTGATGTTTGACTTTTTCTTCGTTCCACCGCTGTATACGTTTGCCACAGCCGATACTCAATACGCCGTCACTTTCACCGTGATGCTGGCGATCGGGCTGGTCATCAGCACATTGACATCGCGTCTTCGCGCGCAGGTCGAGCGTTCCCGACAACGAGAAAGACGGACCTCAGCGCTATTTGACGTGGGGAAACAGCTCAGCTCACTCTCCGGGACCACCTTTCTGGTGAACGCTGCGGGCAGCAAATTGAACGAGATCACAAAGGGAGAGATCTGCATCTACCTTTCTCGTCCAACGACTCCTGCGGAATTGGCGTTCGGAGAGAATTCTTCCATCGCGCGCCATGCGGTGAGCCAGCCGGCGGCTCAATGGGTGATCGACCACGAACAGATTGCAGGGGCAGGTTCAAACACCTTGCCGAATGCGATTGCGGTCTTCTTTCCGATGATCGGTTCCCAGAAGACGATGGGAGCAGTCGGCATTCGAACTCATCAGACTGCGGCCTTACTGGACCTTGATCAGCGCCGATTTATTGAAGCATGTGTCAACCAACTCGCTCTTTCTCTGGAACGAGATCAGTTGGCGATCGATGCCACGACAGCCCACATTCAAGCGGAAACTGAACGGGTTCGCAGCAGTCTCCTCAGCAGTGTGTCACACGATCTGAAAACGCCCTTGGCAGCGATTGCGGGGGCGACCAGCAGCCTGTTGCAAAGTTCAACGCTGGATGAACGAGTTCGTCGACAACTGCTGGAGTCGATTGGTGAAGAAGCAAATCGGCTCAATAGGCTGCTCGAAAACATTCTGCAGATGTCAAAGCTGGACGCCGGTGCGACAACGCCCCAAATGCAATGGCACCTGCTGGAGGAAATCGTCGGCAGCGCTCTGCGTCGGATGCAGGGGGAACTCGACCAGCATCCAGTTGAACTGAATTTTCCTGACAGCCTCCCATTGACCTTTGTCGACGGCCTGCTGCTCGAACAGGTCTTTGTCAATCTCCTGGAAAATTCCGTCCGCCATACACCCGTTGGGACACGCGTACGCGTCAGCGCATTCGCTGAAAACGATCTCGTCAGAGTGAGCGTGTCCGACAACGGTCCAGGAATCCCCGTCGGGTCAGAGGAGAAAATCTTTAACCGGTTTTATCGGGCATCTCCAAACCCCGATAGCGGTCGAGGAAGCGGACTGGGACTCGCGATCTGCCGGGCCATCGTCAAAGCGCATGGGGGGACCATTACCGCCGCGACTCTCCCGCAAGGAGGAACTGAGTTCGTGATTCGGCTTCCGCTGAGGAAGGATGCTCCACGGATTCAAGTTGAGTAGAATCGTCCCATGGACGGCGAGCATCACATTCTGATCATCGAAGATGAGCAGCCAATCAGGCGGTTCCTTCGGGCCTCTCTTTCGAGCGATGGATATCTCATCACCGAAGCGATCTCCGGACAGGATGGCCTGAAAAGAGCAATTCGGCAGCCTCCTGATTTAGTGATACTGGACTTGGGCCTCCCGGACCTGGATGGACAGGAGGTGCTTGAGCGACTCCGGGAATGGTGCTCCGCTCCAATCATCATTCTTTCTGCCAGGGATCAGGAGTCGCAAAAAATTCAGGCACTCGACCATGGCGCAGATGACTATCTCACGAAGCCGTTTGGGGTTGGCGAACTGCTCGCCCGCATCCGGGCAGCCCTGCGACACGTCCACCAACACGGTCAGCAGTCCACGATATTGACGTCGGGTGATCTGCGAGTCGACCTGACTTCTCGTTTAGTCTTCCGCGAAAACATTGAGGTCCATCTGACTCCGCTGGAATATAAACTCCTCGTGACAATGCTCAAGCACCAGGGAAAGGTTTTGACTCACCGATTCTTATTGCGAGAAGTCTGGGGACCTCAAGATTCCCACGAGAACTATTACCTTCGAGTCTTCGTTAACAGCCTGAGAAAGAAACTGGAACCCGACTCCGCTCGCCCCCGGTATATTCTTACAGAACAAGGAGTCGGATACCGATTTGCTTCCGTTTGACACGGTGTGGACAAAGCGAGCCAAACGGGATGCATCCTCACGAGCGACATCGCAGATATCGGATCGCCGCGCAACTCTTAGCCGATGTTCCCCGGGAAAGCGAGGTCGAGGCAGACATCCGGTAGCCCGGCCGATGTCCGTGGATCTGAATGGTGACAGTCCTCGTCCGGGCCTGCGTCCGATGCCCGGAATCTCGTGAAAATTCCTCGAGCGAGGTACATTCAGGACAGTCAGAGTCATCCATCATCACCGTCCCTCTCTGCCGAAGCCGACCTGTGCAAACTCTGACTAACTCCTGCCGTTTTTAGAAGTTTTCATCTTCTGGCGCTGACAGTGTCTGTATGAGCCAACCCTCCAGCACGGCGCCCCTTCTGGAGGTCACCTCTTTGTCGCAGTGGACTGCCTGCAAGGATGTTGCGCCCTGATCGCGTTGTTTCAGTCGCAGATGGCTAAGTCGAGGAGTTGGAAGCCTCACCGAGAGGTAGCGTTCGGAGCTGGCTGCAGAAAAGACTCAAGGAAAAGGGCGAAGGCAGACGCTGGCCGACGGACTGGTACATGTGTTCCTTGAATCGCACTAATGTCGCCGCGTCCTCGGAGAAGAATGAGCGGACCCTGTTCATCAAAGCAGCACTCCGAATCCTGGTCTATGCTCTGAGGCGGTAGAGAGTGGTGATATTAATCTGTCGTGAAACGGCCTCTTCTTTGAAAATGGGAAGACGTCAAGGAGGACTGATCGCTACGTCCTCGCCACCCAGAATTGAGTCGTTCATCAGTCGATCCGCGTTTGCCAGGGCGCTCTGTCGAACAAGCTCCTTTAATTCGGCAAGCTGACTGAGGGGGCACCGACGGTCACCACAAACTCGTAGTCGTCGTCGCCCGGGGGGACGTCATTCAAATCCACGAGAATCCTCTCTGGAAACGTGCGCTGGACGATCACCATGCCGCGCCCCTTCGTCTTACTGATCTGGGCATGACGGAACTCTTGGTCCTCCGATGCATAGCGTCTCGTCCCCTGATTCGGAAAGGTCGAGTTCTCCTCAGGGTTCCAGACAGATGAGTTCACAAGGATCTCGGAAACAGTTGTGCCGTAGGTGGGGATCCAAGTGATCCGATCCTCATTGATTTCTAGCCGGGCCTCGCCATCCAGTCTCAACTGAAACCGGATCTCACTGCGGGGCGGATCGAGCTCCGAGAGTTTTCGTTCCACCTCGTCACGTTCTTCGAGAGTTTTGTGCGTGAGCGCAGTTGCGTACCACTTCCGTGCGCGGGCCTGCATCGCGGTCCGTTGCGGTTCCGGTTGATTCTTCGCGGCAGCGGCCCAATCGCTGGCCAGTTGCAGAATCTCGGTGAGGGTTCCGGGATCCCGGAGGTCACGGCTTGCAAGTTCTTTGAGAACTGGGGAATCCCCATTCTTCAGACACGCGAGCCCCCGATCCCAGTCTTTCACAGTGAAGCAGAAGTAATTTCCCAGCGTCGTGTTGTCGCTCGGTGTCAGTTTGCCCGTCTGAGCCTGGTTCAGTAAAGGGCTGATAGCATGCTTGCGTTTGATGAGTTCACTCAACAACACTCGACGGCTCTCTAGGAACTCCTTCAAAGGCTTTTCGTTCAGAATCTTCTCCCATCGGTCCGCGATCGTGAGGAACTGCTGTGCGGACTCGAATCTCCCGAGTGACGAATCGCGTTCCGACCAGACAAGGGCCATTTCGATCAAATCAGGCGTCATGTAAGTTGTTCGCGCCCGTCGAATCTCGAGCAGATCGCGACGAATCTCGGATTCATTGATCTCGAACTCCATCGCGGCCCGTTTCAGAATGATGTCAACGAGTTCGAAATCGCCGGCTTCAGCAGCCAGCTCCCAGGCTGTTTTCAGCGACGCATATCGCTTCACGGTGTCAGCATGCTGCGGGAGATCCTTCCAGTACTTTCTGGCAAGCTCCTTGCGGATGGAATCATCTTCGCCCTTCAAATCGCCGGGGGCTTTGGGCCGTGGAGGCGGAGTGTTCATTTCCCGGAGTTTCTGGCGATCGACGACGACATTGGTGCCAATCTGTTCCAAGTTGGTGGGAGCACCGTTCTGGATCCACTTGGCGACAATCGGGATCAGCCACAATCCATCATCGAAGGGCTCAATGGTTGTGTACGTGACTCGCCCACTTTGAAACGTCATGGTCGCGAACATTGGCTCATGGGAATGAGGTTCATTGTGTCGACGCTTGAACATGGCCACTGGTTTCATCGCCGGATCGATCTCGATGTTCGCCCAGGAGTAAACGCGATGATTCTTCGGGACTTCGCTTTCGAAGCCCTTGAAAAGGACTTCACTTCGTCCGGGAATCAACTCAAAGAAACTGCATTGAACGGGTCCCGGTTTGAGCCCAAATTGGATGAGTCGTTCCGAGTCCCGTCCATCGACGGTGTTGAAGAGGAACAGGTGACCGCCGTCGGCGACGAACTGATAGATCTGCGAGAAGACCCGTTCCTTCTTGGCCTCATCCGGAGTTCGCATTCCGAAAAACAGCATATTGTTGCTACCGGCAATAATGGTGTGGAAGCGAGAGAAATCCTGGAACGGAGTGTCCCATGTTGCGGAATTTTCGAATTTCAGGCCCAGCTCTCTGCAGGCCTTCCTCATTGCATTGACCTCGATCTGATTCTGTCCGTCGATGAACAGAATACTTTGGTTCTCGGTCCGATAGGTCAGTTTCAATTGGGGGAGTTCCTCCCCACCGGCAAGTTGCGGCCCGATGCTCAGGCACACTGCCGATAGCAGAATGATTAGAGATCGTCTCGCTGATCTTCGAGCCTCGTTAATTATCGTCGCCATCAAAGTGTACTCCGCTTGCTCACTGGCCTTCAGAGGCATCGTGAGCGGTATCACGCAAAGCAGTTTGTTCCCGATGAAACTGCCGACCTTCGAATATTGTCACTGGAGACCGACCACACTGAACTACAGACTTGGCATCTTCCACACACGGATTGAACCATCCGCACTCGCAGAGATAATCTTCTTGTTATCAGCAGTGATGATGATGTCTCGGAGTGACAGGCGATGTCCCTGATATCGCTTGATGAGCTTCCCACTCTCAATGTCAAAGATCACGACATCTCCCGGATGGTTATTGAACCTCAACTCATGTGTCCCCAGTACGAGATATTTGCTGTCATGAGAGAAGGCTGCGGTGCGATACCAGTTCTCCCCATCTGAAAGCCGGGTCACCAGTTCTCCCGTTTTGGGATTCCAGATCTCGACTTGGGGGCTGTCCCCGAATGCTGCCAGCATGGTACCGTCGGGAGACCACCGTAAACCCCACAGCTCTCGCTTTTCGGACTGACAGGTCCGCACCAGTTTCCTCGTCTTGACGTCCCAGATCTGGATCGTCTCGGACATCCCCGTCGCAATCGATTGATCATCCGGCGAGATGGCGAGGCCTTCAATTTGTCCCCCGAGCCCCGTTTTGATCGAGTGTGGAACCGCAGTTGGGGTCAAGGTCCAGAATCGAAGTTTGTCGTCCTCGTCATTCGCAGCGATGACTTTCACGCTGGGGGACACGGCAACTCTCGTGAATTCGAAATCGGCCCCGGCAATGACGCTCGTTCTCCCGGCTCCGCGATTCCTGCGAACGATGTTGACTCCTCCCTCGTTTCGACTGACTGCCAGAAACTGCGATTTTCCAGCCGCGTCCGAAAAAACACGATGAACCCCGTTTCGGGGAAGCTTCTCAACGCTGAGCTGCTTCCCGGTTTCGATTGAGAATGTCCGGAGACTGATGCCTGGCAGCGTGGGAGTGATCGAATTCGAGCGTTGGTCATAGGCCAGGAGGGAGGGCAACTCAATCCGGAGGTCGATGACGTGTTCCGATTCCCCCGGGGCATCAGAGTCGAACGCCCACCGGATCGATTGATCGTAGTACAACGGAAAGTGACTCCAGCGGGCCGGAACATACCGACCTTGTAGTTGTTCAAAAGCCTGCCGTGCGGCTTTTCGATCCCCGGCGATCCTGGCAAAGAACGCCTGTCGTCCCCAGACTTGAGCTGAATCCGGCGCATGTTTCAGCCAGTCCAGGTGGCCTTGCCGAACCCGCTCCCATTCAAAGTCAGACTCGTCGAACCGGTTAAAGATTCGGTAGTGATAGGCTTCGTTGACGACCGCCGCATAAGCCAAATCCCCGGTCACATCCTTTTGTCGAGAGGCGAGATCTCTCGCGAACTTTACGATGTCGCCGTCTTCGCCATGCCACTGCGGCAGCAGATAGATCACCATGGTTTCGATTGCCCTGGTGTTCAGGGGATCGAGCTTCAGGGCTTCCGTGAGATGATGCTCCATCTTCTTCCTGGAGTAGCGTTCCAGGATACCAATCTTCAGAGACGTCTCATGCGCATACGCATCGGCCGGGGTTTCTCCAATGTAGATTTCATCCAGCAACCGTGCTGATTTCTCGATCGCTGATTTTACAATCTCCCATTGGCGATCGGTAACCGTGTCCGCGAAGCCGCCGCCCCTTGCGACTGCCGCCAGATGGTGAAGCGTTCCCGCCAGCGCGGTCGTCGAGGTGATTGTCGGGGAGGCCTTGTTCCATGCCTCCATTTGCTGCACCCGGTCCGTCATCACACCCACAGTGAGCTTTCCTGTGTCGGTGGTGGGATGAGTCAGGGACCGATAGAAGAGGTCGAGTCGGAGTACCCCGAGCACGGTTTTTGAGTTTTTCTTGCGATACTCAGCCGCCAGTGCTTCGAGTTCAGCATATCGCTGATTCGTCAGCGCGCTCTCGATGAGATCGACCTGCTCACCAGCATCTTCCTCCATCGCTGCAATGAACTCGCCGGAATCCGCGGCGATGGAGGAAGGCAGCGCGACAGCCAGGGTGAACACACAGACTGTGAACACACGCACCCGAAGGATGACCCATGGAAGTCCCCGGTTGTACATGGTCAATTTCTCCATTGAGCAAGTCCTCAAGTTATTCGAGTTGTGGACGCGCACGTCTCTTCAACTGAGCCCGAGATCAGGAAAGCGCAAATGAGATCCTGCTCTCAACTGTTCCATACTGACCATTTTACTGAGAGATGCGAGCAAGACTCGCTTCAGAGAGGTGATGAAGGTCATTTGGCTGGATTACTGAGCCTTCTAGACGCCAGCGTTCCCCTCACGACGACGTAGGAGAAGAGTCTCTCGAGACGCATTCCGAATCGTTGGACCGGCGAGTCGCACCGATCGCTTGAAGCTCGATGGGGGAGTCGGCCGGATCAACAAGGCATCATCGACTCACAGGCCTCGACGTTCGCCCCTCAATCGCGATTTGCCCCATCCCTTGACGGTAACAACGCGCCCCGGCCAGCGGTGCTGAGGTGGCGGGCGATTTCTAAGCCGGACCGATCTCACACGCTGACGGTGCTGCGGCTGATAACACTCCATCAGTCGATCCTGGTTCGTTCGAAGTAACAGATGCGATTTGAACCGGTCAATGACATCGATTTTGAACCGCTCTCTGCAAATTCATTAATCAGCGATGCCTAGCACTTCCCCTGAGACTGCGGAACCTGACGCCTCCACTGAGTTCCTCGGTCAGGCCGTCGCAGGCGTGGCGGTGCCAGTCAGGAAGAGCTCGCTGTACACGATCGTCTGGCGCTGGCACTTCTACGCCGGACTGATCGTGATGCCGGTCCTGTTTTTCCTCGCGGTCACGGGGCGCTTTACACGTTCAAAGGCGAACTGAGTCTGTGGAAGGCCCGTGATCTTCTCGTCGTGACACCACAGTCAGAGCGAGTCAGCTTCGAACAGTTACGTCAAACTGCTTATGACGCCAGTTCTTCCGAAGACCTGGAGGGAATGGCGTTCTTTTCCCATCCCGATCGTTCAGTCCGGTTTATCTTCCATGCGGCAGACCCTGCCCATGATGAGGGCAAACACGACGACCGACAGGAGCTGATTTACCTGAATCCCTATTCCGGAGAAGTTCTGGGAACGCGGCTCACCGAAGAAGATTTCTTCGCAATCGTGCTCGAACTTCATCGATCTCTGATGTTGGAGTGCTAGGGAGGTTTGTGTCCGAACTGGTTACCGGCTGGGGCCTGATTTTGATCGTCACCGGGATCACAATCCTCCTGGTGACGATCATTGATGCGATCTTGAGCAAGTGGCGCCGCCCCGGCACTGCCTGACGGGCGGCGAAGACGAAGAACTTCTGAGCACTGAAGCTTTCTGATGACATCTCAACTGAACCGAATTGCCATGAAGAATCTCAGCCTGCCGGTGATGCTGGCACTTGTCTTCAGTCTCACCTCCCATGCGATTGCGGAGGAGCAGCTGGAGACCTCGGTCGTCCCGATTCAGGAAAGTCGCCCCTGCTGAAAATCAGCTTTGAAGTATTTACCAGTGAAGATCATGGGACTTCGCTCCTCACCGCCTGTACCCGTGCGCTGAAGTCGCTTGCCCAGTCCGGTATGGAGAACAGGCCTGCTGCCGGAATAAAACCTGTTAAAAAGGCGGACTAGGTCTTTGAGACATTCCGTGTCTCGCGGGATGGAGTTTCTTGTGACACTTCCGGCACTCTCGAGAGTAGGTGTGACTCTTCATGCGGTGCTGGAAATCCAATGAGTTGTCCTCCGGCGAATTATCAAAGATCCGAATCGAGCATGTGGTGGAGATACAGTTGCTCCAGATCAGCATGACCGATGCTTTCGGAATCGAGGGTTTCGACCAGTTGCCCTTGTCTCATAATGCCGAGACGAGTGCCAGATTCCTTTGCGCGAAACAGATCGTGCGTGGCCATCAGGATCGCCATTCTGCTTTCTCTCAGCTCATCGATTAAGGCCGAGAACTCATTCGAAGCTTTCGGATCGAGGCCAGAGGTCGGTTCGTCCAGCAGAAGCGCCTTGGCATCTTTGGAGAGGGCAATCGCAATGGCGACTTTCTGCCGCATTCCTTTGGAATACGTTTCAACCCGACGATTCCAGACGTCTCTCGGCAGATGGACGCGAGACAGCAAATGCTTCAGTTCGTCACGAGTTGGTCGGTGACGACGACTCAGACTCGCGAAATATCCGAGGTTCTCCAAACCTGTGAGATCCTGATAAAGCATCACCTGCTCAGGGAGATAGCCGAGATACTGACGAGTTCTCTGCGAGTGCCTGGTGACATCCAGATCATTAACGAACACCTGCCCCGAGGACGGGGAGATGAAATTCAGAAACAGTTGAATCGTCGTTGATTTTCCGGCCCCGTTGGCTCCGAGCAGGCAGAAGACTTCGCCCGGCTCGACAGTCAGATCGAGCCCTCGGAGCGCAGTATGGGAACCGTACTTCTTCACCAGATTGATTGCCTTCAGCACCGGTGTATTCCTCGATTAGTGAATGTGAGGTGAACGGAGTAATCTCCCTGACGCGGATCGCTCAGCGACGCCTTGTGGTCGGATCAGGAACATCGAACTCGAGTGACCCCTGCTGGCTGTGGCCAGTGGTCTTGTGTCGGAGCGGTGTCTTCTCCGGGTTACGAAATTCCGGCCGCCAGGGGAGATTCACTTCACCGATCGATTCAATCGTAAAACGATACTCGCCGGCTTCGAGCCAGACAGCTTCGAGCGTGTCAGGTTTCCGAAGTTCGAAAGCACCGTCACGTCGGGAGATGCCAATCCCGACCAGTTCGAAACTCTGGTCCTGTGTTCTCCGGTAAGCGGAAACCTGAACATCGGTGATTCCTTTGCCGTCAATTCGGATGACTCCAGGGGTTCCGCCTGGAATTTCCCGCGGACCTCCACAACCCTCCATCTGCACTGAGGAAGCGAGACAGACGATCATGAGCAGATAACGCATGCTATCACTTTCAATGTCTTCCTCCGGAGATCGAAACCGTGTGGATGTGCCAGAGCGTTCGACCGAGGCGAATTCAGGAAAAAGGGCGCGGGAGGCATGCTAGTACGCATCTCACGGACATTTGGCATTCCGGCGGCGATCAAGACAGTTTTTGCGCGAGAAGTTGACTCCGTTCGCCGCCGCACTCCCCTGAGACAGGGGCTAGAAATCGCTGATCGTCTCTTTTCCATTGCGGCTGAAGAGCGCCCGCCAGGTTTCGAGATTCACATTCTGTGACACGAAGCGAACGCTACCGTCCGCCAGAACCGCCTGCGTCCCGCCGACGTGAGCGCTGCGGCTGGCAGACACTACATCGCCATGGAATGACGTGTCTGGACTGCTGCTGTTCGGGGGATAATAGGCGTTGACGCCCGTATGACTGGCCGTCGTTCGGATCCAAGAACCGTTTCGCCCGCCGTTGTATCCGGTCGTTGGTGAGGAAACGAGGTTCTCAGCGGTTCGCGTGCAGGCGGCTCCT
The DNA here is from genome assembly GCA_023417655.1 of Planctomycetota bacterium. Classification (GTDB taxonomy): domain Bacteria; phylum Planctomycetota; class Planctomycetia; order Planctomycetales; family Planctomycetaceae; genus Planctomicrobium. The sequence goes on from JAEZFD010000017.1 coordinate 36,307, forward strand.
CCACCGCTGACCTGACGCAGCTGTCGTTGCGGGTCAGTTAATAGAGTGGAGGAGACTCCATCCCTTCCGCCGAAAACGCCTTCCGCCATGAGGACGGTGTTGCTGGTGCCGTCTGTGATGTCACGAATCCGCGAGCTGCTCCCTCGCCAGAAAAGGCCGTCAGGCTCCACGACACCACTGGCACAGTAGTTGAAGCCTGTTCCTGATCCGATGTTCATCAAGTAGTTTGTGGCGGCCCACTGAACATCTCGATCCAACGACATCGGGTCTCCGCTGTCTGAGGGGCACAAGAAGGTCGGCACCTGCCGGTCCTGGATCCCCTGGAAAGCAGGGTTCAATGAGATGTTTGGCCCACTCCCCAGCATTAACGGCTTGCTGAAATCAATCAGGTTCTGAAGATTGCCCTGATCGATAAACGGCAACATCTGGGCCTGTGCTGAGGTGCCGGTGCTGTTGTGCGAAATTAACGGGAAGACATTGTGAGTGCTCTCGTAATTGTGCAATGCCAACCCGAGTTGTTTCAGGTTGTTCCTGCACTGCGTTCGCCTTGCTGCTTCGCGAGCCTGCTGAACGGCGGGCAACAGCAGGGCGATCAGAACGGCGATGATTGCAATCACCACCAGCAGTTCGATCAACGTGAATCCAAAGCGAGAAAGCTTCTTTTGAAGAGCAGCCACAGGAACCTCCCTGGGTTCGAAGAGTGAATCGCATTGCACATGCAATTGAATGTCGCAGGAGACTACGTCAGTTAAAACGCAAATGCAATAGCTATGCATTAGGTGCGGGCGATACTTTTGAGATGCGTCCGCTTGCTGTTCGATGCTCGGTGATTCACTTCACTGCAATTCCACGCCGTATGCGAAATGCGGCAACCAGAAAGAGAACACTGTTCCAAGCGAGGAGAATGGTGATCAACACTGACAGTCGGGACGAGTGGTAGTGACTCTGCAGAGAGTTGTTTCGCTGCTCGGGCTCGTACCGGGGAATCTGTTGGATGTCAGCCAGTGTTAAGTCTCGCTCGGCCACTGACAATGGTTTGAAGAACGAGAACGTGTCTCGCTGAAACTGATTTGTCTGCTCGACAAACGTGACCATTTCTGACTGACTGGTCCCGGCGAGCTGAACGGCCCCTTGTCGCCAGGCGATCACCGGCGAAAGCCAGCCACACCCGTCGACAGATCTTTCGCGTGACAGGTGTTGATTCAAATCATTCTGGAGAATGGTGTGAAACTGTCCGGCGGCTTCTTCGTGGATAGACCAATAGCGGAACGACTCCTGCTGCGGCGTCAAAGAAACCGCAGAGGCAGGCGCGTCGCCGGGATCAAGAGTGGGATCCGATTCCGCGGACTTCTGCTTGCAACGTTCGAGGATCTCACGTTCTTTCTCTGCCAGTTCCGAGAATTCTGAAACGGGATTCCGATGGACGGCTTGTTGAGTCGCGATGACAGGAATCATCAGGACAAGTCCGATCCAGCAAAGCAGCAGCCAGATGGCGTTCGTCGAAGTGGAACCCCCGAATGTATTCACCACGAGGCCGAGCATTCCCCAGAACAAGGCATAGAGAAACATGGAGCATCCCCAGAGCAGAAAGGGGATACGGGCCTCTGGCTGAGCGAGATTGCAGCCCTGACACCAGCACACGACGAAGGTCACGGTTATGATGACCATCACGGCCGCCGAGACCCGAATCAGACAGTGTCGAGAAAACAAGCGAAACGGCGATACCGATTGCGAGATCAAGAGTGCAAGCGTTCCCTGCTCCCGTTCCAGTGAGATCATCCCGTGGGTGAGCACCAGGATTCCCAATGGGAGAATCGCGGCGATGAAGAGTGTCAGATCAAAGGGTCCCACCCGAGTATGGAACGGATTCTCTAGAATGTCCCGACGGAGCGTTTCCGTGTGCGATGAGGCAGAGATCCGATAGCGATCCGGCCAGGTCGTCGATTCCCCAATCGCCAGAACGGACAACGGAGACGGTTCCATCCAGGTCCACCAGAGTCCATCGTAATGTGCGAGCAAGTCAGGAGAATGAGCGGCCAGTTTTAGGTCCTGAGCCTCTTGAAGCGAGAACCCTGACTCCTCTTCTCCCAGGATGGATTTGAGATCCTTGTCGGGAGAGAAAACGGCTTCGAGAATGCGCTGTGCGGTCTCATTTCTGACTTCCAGCCGCTTGCTCATTTCCTGTCGTGCGTGGAAGTGATGAAGCCCCGGCTGACAGGCTAACGCGGTTAGCACTGCAAGAATGCCCAGCGTCAGACGGCACGCTGGATCGCGGAGGGCCAGGCTCCATTCGGCGGTCACGGGAATCTGCAATGCGGTGCGGACTCCTTGCCCTTTCCACTTCGATGTCCAACGCAAGGGCGGGAGTAACGCCAGTAGACAGGAGAAGCCAATCCAGGCCAACAACATTGACAACGGCCAGACCGCGACCTGAGCGACTTGGATCCCCTCGGGCAAGGTGTGCCGAAAAGGAGGCACCTGTCCCCAGAATGCTCGCTTCTCCTGCCTGGAC
>JAEZFD010000020.1 GCA_023417655.1 Planctomycetota bacterium
CACCCAAACCTCGTCCGAATGAAAATCCACAGTAGAATGAACAAAACGGTTCCTGGCAGCGACCTCGTCATCCCCATCGCAATGGAGGGTAGTATGAACAAATCTTCGTGCAGCCGAAGCCGGTGACCATCGCGATCTGGATGACGAGCTCGCGGATCTCCCCTGGCTTCTGCCGTCCCCTTTTGGGATCCGTCTTTCGCTTCGCAGTCCCCTCTTCTTCCCGGAGCCAGCGGGAGAAGGTGCTGGGGCTGACGATGTGATCATCTCTTCGATCGCCGTTCCAATCGCCTTGCCAAAATTGATGAGCCGCTCGCGCTCAGCTGGCCGTATATGGATGACACCCGGAATCCTCGCTCTGAGGATCTTGTTCTCTTCCTTCAAATACTGGACGTACTTGGCCAGTTTCCGATCGGTCATTGAGGCGATCGATGCCGGGATCCGCTGAAAAATGAGGCTCATCCGGCTATCGTCGCAATCTATAATGTGGACCGGTGTTAGACACTCGTTGTACCTGGCTCTCTCCTTGCGATCGATACGGCACCGGCCTGGACCTCCTGAGATGGCGAAGAAGGGCGGCAGCCGAGCGCAAGCGCGACAGGATCGTCGCATCTGAGATGCAGAGCAAGAACCCGAAAGCCAGCCAGTGTTAGCTAACTTATTAGGAACACCTGCTCCCGACTCCCATGCAGACGCTCGGCGACCGACATCCGACCTGTGCTAAGATCGGGCGTTCGCAGCTATCCCACCTGTAGCCGACTTCCATCCGGAAGCTGTGAGCGCGCTACGAAAGCGAAGGCGCTGGCCCAGTCGCTCCGGCGACGGCATCATTCGGCCGTCGCCGGGCGTTGCCATTATAAATGACGCGGTTGCAAGCCACCTGACTGATGTGCCACTCTAGTACTAATGCGCGAGATCCAAATGTGGTGCGATCGTGAGAGAAGTCCGGCCCCAGCGAAACAGCTCAAAAAAGCAGCGATTTTGAAGGGAGAGACAAGCGTGGCGCTAGCATGTTACCACTACGGAACCGAAGGCCCTACAGCAGTCCGTTTTTCCGAGCTTTGAGGTGGGCCTGCCAGTAATGAACTGTTTTGGCGACGGACGTAATGACGTTCTTGATCTCCTTGGAAACCGTGAATTTCGGCCCAGCCGGAAGAAAAAGATTCGCGCCTTCGCGGCGGACCATGACGTTCTCGACGATGATCGCACGCATTAACCAGACCGCCATTTCCTCGTTTTCGCATTGAATTCCGACCCAGCCCGGCGTCGGGCTCTCGAATGTGATGAGGTGAGTCACCAGTCCGATGCCACGTCTGATTTCATCGACAACCAACTGGTAGGCTGCAGGATCGGCACGGGCCTCTTCCGACGCGACCGCTTCGAGTAGTTTCCCACGGTGAGGCGGTCCCCCGGCAAGCGCCAAGTCGCAGAAGCTTGTCCAGATCTGGTCCCAGGCAACCTGGCCTGCTTCGTCGGTCTTCAGTTTCGCTGTCCCCATTGACTGCGGTGAGACGGACTCGAAACGCCCCTGATACTCGCTGGGAAGAAGTGCATCGATCCTCGCCCGAAGTTGCTGCAGTTCGAATTCTTCGGCTGCGGTCAACTGGTTTGCATCACCGAACGATTCCGTGGATTTCGTCTCGTTCCACGGGACGGCGGCAAGGGAATTCGCGATGAGTAGATTCACCAGCGCCGGATGCCCCAGCTGCATTTCAATCACGCGAGTGCTCTTTCCTGTCTCACTCGTCCATGATGAACAGAGTGACGACAGGTGCTTTCGATCCAGTTCCGAGAACTGCCATGGGACAATGAGAATGTTTTGAATGGGCTCGCGATCGAACGAGGCCATTACTTCTTCAAACGATGGCCGCACCTCCGTCAGAAAGCCGGCGCTGACCCGAAAGAATGCACTGTTCTCCGCGACTAGCTGAGCCAGTCGAGCGAGGTCCGCATTCTGCAGGGAGTCGATACTCCCGGTTCCGCAGAGAAGCACTGCAGAGGCCTCTGAACTGCCGTCGGATTCCTTGACGGTCGACTGAAGAGTGCTACAGATCCAATCTCGGAACTCGCTCCACCTTAAGGCCGGGGCGATCTGAATCTGCAGAGATGGGAAGTGCCGAGCCGCCCAGTTGATGACGTGAGAGATTGTTCCCGCCACATCAAGCGGCAACAGGCTCACAGGGACGAATGTGACTTCATTAACACCGAGTCGGGCGATCTGCTCGATTTCGCCAGCGATGAACTCAGGCTCGGCAATCGAATGCACAATGGAGACGAAGCATGAAAGACGCTGCTCGAGAACAGTCTTCAAGTTTTCGAATTGCTCTTTCGGCCAGTTTGCTCCAGCGTCCCGGCAGCAGAGAATGATTCCAGTCCTTCTGGAAGGGAGGGCCTCGGAAATCAAACCCTGAGACGGTACATCGATCGGAGTGCTCAACTCAATTCCTCAATATTGCTAATTAAAATCATGGCGTCTCTGTGTTAATTAGCATCGACATTAAACGCCTGCAGCCAACTGGCTCAGTATTCGGAATCACCACTCGAACTTCAAGGCAGCCATGATTCCGTGAGGCAAGCCACCGCAGCAGCGGCCGTCAGAGAGAACTTCACATCTGCTGACCTTGCCTGGTGTCACACGATCGCGCGGCGTCAGCTGCCTGCGGTTCCAAATCAACTCAGCTGAACAAGGTCCGATTGCCAAATACTGAAGGACGATCCGTCGTCAAAATCAGGAACCTCGACTCAAGTGACCCATGCGTTGCAAATATTACAAACTGAACATTCTGTCACCACCGTGCATTCCCCTAGGTGAAACGCATTTCCGATAAACGTTCATGATTTGATTCCTTTACGAGTTGTTTACATATTTGTTATTATTGCTGCGTACCGCTGCAAATCGCATTGTGTTCTGCGAGGAGTTCACCGAGTGGATCGTTTCGAAACAGATGTGCGCCCATCCGGTATACAGCATCGTCGCTTGATGAAACTTCTGCTCTCGCCACTGACCGGAGTCGGTCAGGTCATGTTTCAAAACAGTGCCATCACAGGGCTGTTTTTCCTGCTCGGAATCGCGGCGGGTTCGCCGATCACAGCGAGTGGAGCTTTGGTCGGGGCGGTGATCGGGACGCTGTGTGCGCTCGCCTGTGGTTTCTCCCGCACTGAGATCGAAGACGGGTTGTATGGCTTCAACGCCAGCCTGGTTGGCATCGCTGTTCTGTTCCGCTTTGATCCGACACCAGTCGCCTTCGGCGTGATTGTCGTGGGGGCGATCGCGGCGACTCTGTTGACTTGGCTGATGCGAAGCCGGGTTCCGTTTCCGACCTACACCGCTCCCTTCATCATTGTGACCTGGTGCATTTTTTTCATCGGGCCACAGATCCATCTGGCGACTGTCCCGACGGCTCCGGATTCCACTGCCACAACGGAACTGAACGCCGGTGCCGCACTGCTTGAGGGCGTCAGTGAAGTGATGTTTCAGGCGAACAGCCTGACGGGCGTGCTGTTCCTGGTCGGGATTCTGCTGTGTTCGCCAAAGATGGCTGGCTGGGCTCTTGTCGGTTCACTGGTGGGCCTGCTGGTCGGGGTTTCGGAACACATTCCAGACAGCGCCTTGGGCAAAGGCCTTTACGGATACAACGCGGCACTCGCAGCCATGGGAATGGCGTTGTACCGCCCGTCGATCGTGTTGCCGATCATTGCGGCGAGCCTCTCTGTGCCGATTACGGATCGATTTCCATTACTGGGGCTCGCACCACTCACGGCACCGTTCGTGTTGTCCTGCTGGTTCGTGATCGCTCTGGATCGTCTTGAACAGGCGGTTTACCCCCGAACTGCCGATCCGAAGGATCGAGGAAAGTAGTTCATCTGCTCCACTCGTTCCGTGTTCAACTTCCTCCAGCCTGTCGGATGTCATGGATTCCACTATCGCGCTCCTCGGCATGTCTGCCGTCACCATCGCATTTCTTCACACAATCTGCGGGCCTGACCACTATGTTCCGTTTGTCGCCATGGCGCGAGCAGGAAAGTGGACGACTCGGAAAACGATCTGGGTGACGCTGCTGGCAGGACTGGGGCACGTCGGGAGTTCCGTCTTGCTGGGACTGGTGGGAATCTCCCTGGGGGTCATGGTTTCCCGGCTGGAGGATATTGAATCCAGTCGCGGATCCGTGGCCGGCTGGCTGCTGACTGCTTTCGGACTCGGCTACATGCTTTGGGGGATTTACTACAGCCTCAATCAGAAGAAGCCGATGCCCCATGTGCATATCCATCCGGACCTCACGGGAGGCCACGCTCATGACCACGACCGAAATGATGATCCGGTAAGTCAGGCAGCAGCCGAAGACTCGCACTCGCACGCCCCCAAGGCCGCGAAATTAACTCCGTGGATTCTGTTCACCATTTTTATCTTCGGTCCCTGCGAGCCGCTGATTCCGCTGCTGATGTATCCTGCTGCGGAATCTTCCTGGGTGGGAGTCGCAATTGTGACTGCCCTGTTCTCCGTGACGACGATCGCCACGATGTTAGGCACCGTGTTGATCCTGCTCAGTGGCAGCGAAGTCGTTCGATTTCCGGGCTTGCAGCGTTACAGCCATGCTTTCGCTGGAATGCTCATGATGTTCTGTGGTGTGGCCATCAGTATCGGCCTTTAAGCCATTGACTTGCCGGACGACAACGGTTTCGAAGTCGTCAATTGCTGTCGGCCCGGCTTTAAGTTGGTGACTGTTAGCTCGAATTCGTCAATCTTTGCTTCGGAGTCTTGAAAGATGCATTTAACTCCACGGGAACAAGAGAAACTCCTGATCTATTCAATGGCAGAGATCTCTCTGAAACGAAAAGCCAAGGGCCTGCGGCTCAATCACCCGGAGTCTGTTTCCGTCATTTGTGCCGCGGCCATGGACGGTGCCCGTGAAGGGAAGACTCTGGAAGAAGTCATGGAACTGGCAGCCCACGTCCTGACGAAAGAAGAAGTCATGGAAGGCGTGGCCGACATGATCCCGTTTGTGCAGCTCGAAGCGGTCTTCACCGACGGAAGTCGTTTGATCACCGTTCACGATCCGATTCGTTAATCCCCGTCTCGCCGGGTCTATTTCTCAAGACCATTCTGCTATTTTATCTGCCCGTTCCCGCCACGCGGGATGCAGCGTTTTTCCTGTCGAAAGTCGCGCTGCGCGGTCACACGGTCGAGCAAGCTGCTCAAATCCTCGACAAACTCAGGAGTACAAAGATGAGTAAGGCAAAAAAAGAGACGGAACGGGTTCCCGTCGGCGGCCTCGTTTTCGGCGAAGGTGACATCGAGATCAATCCCGGCCGCCCTTCAATTCGGATCAAGGTCAGGAATACAGGCGACCGGCCGATTCAGGGCTGATCACATTACCACTTCTTCGAAGCCAACCGCTTCCTGGAATTCGATCGCGCTCAGGCGTTCGGCATGCGTCTTGACGTACCGGCCACGACCGGGGTTCGTTTCGAACCAGGCGATGAGCGAGAAATCGATCTGATTCCCTTCGGCGGCAAGCGACGCATCTACGGGTTCGCGAATCTGGTTGATGGCTGGACCGGTGGCGACGATGCGATCTACCGCCCGAATCACAGCGTCGCGGTTCGTCGGGCTGAGCACTTTGGGTTCATCAAGAAAAAAGAGACCAAAGAGTAAGCGCCGGTGAGGGCGGTAGACGTTCGCCAACAGGGCTCGTGCCGTCCATTCAACGCCTCTCTCTCACAGATGGTCATTTGGAGCCGGCAGCGGCAATAAATGACAGCTCCCTGTTGAAGAGTTTGCTTTCACAAGGCCCGGTGACGTTGTCTGGTGGGGACGACCGCAGACAGCCCGTCCAACTGCATTCCTTTTGGTAATGAAATACGAGGAGAGCGAGTCATGGGAAGAATGACCCGAAGAGAGTATGCGGACCTGTTTGGGCCGACAGTGGGTGATAAGATTCGGCTCGCCGACAGCGATCTGTTTGTCGAGATCGAGAAGGACTATCGCACCTATGGTGACGAGGCCGTCTACGGCGGCGGGAAGACCCTACGGGACGGCATGGGGATGGATAACACCCTCACCGGTGCTGCCGGGGCGCTCGATCTGGTGATCACCAACGCCACCATCATCGATCCGCTGCTGGGCGTGGTGAAGGCTGACATCGGCATTCGACAGGGGAAGGTCGTTGGAATCGGCAAGGCCGGGAACCCGAACACGATGGATGGCGTCACGGCCAATCTCGTCGTCGGACCTGCCACGGACGCCATCAGCGCTGAGCACTTGATCGTCACGCCTTCAGGCATGGACGCTCACGTTCACATGATCTGCCCACAGCAGGCTTTCCATGCCCTGAGCAATGGATTGACAACTCTCTGGGGCGGCGGCGTCGGCCCCACTGACGGAACTAACGGAACGACGATCACCTCCGGTCCATGGAACATGGAGATGATGCTGCGGGCTGTCGATGAAATCCCGATGAACTTCGGGTTCCTTGGGAAAGGCAATTCCTCCGGCCGGGCTCCACTTGTGGAGCAGATTCTCGCCGGAGCCACCGGTCTGAAGATCCACGAGGACTGGGGGGCAACCCAGGGGGCGATCCGACAGTCGCTGGACGTTGCGGACGAGTACGACGTTCAGGTCGCGATCCATACCGACACGCTGAACGAGTCGGGCTATGTCGAAGATACCATCGCCGCTATCGACGGACGGACGATTCATACCTTCCACACCGAAGGGGCTGGCGGGGGACACGCTCCTGACGTCATCAAGCTCGCCGCCGAGATGAACGTTCTCCCCAGTTCGACGAACCCCACGCTCCCTTATGGGGTGAACTCGGTCGCCGAACTTTTCGACATGATCATGGTTTGCCACAACCTGAATCAGAAGATCCCGTCGGACGTTGCTTTCTCCGAGAGCCGTGTCCGTGCCGAAACGATCGCGGCCGAAGGCGTGCTCCACGACATGGGCCTGCTGTCCATGATCACCAGCGATTCGCAGGCCATGGGGCGAGTCGGTGAGAACTGGACTCGTGCGATTCAGACCGCTGACTGCATGAAAAAATCACGCGGGAAGCTTCCGGAAGATTCGCCGAACAATGACAACTTCCGCGTGCTGCGATACATTTCCAAAGTGACGCTGAACCCCGCCATCGCTCAAGGAATCGGGCATGTCCTCGGCTCAATCAGCCCGGGCAAAATGGCCGATCTGGTCGTCTGGGAACCTGCGTTCTTCGGTGTGAAGCCGAAGCTCGTGATCAAGGGAGGTATGGTCGTCTGGGCGAACATGGGAGATCCAAACGCCTCTCTGCCAACGCCACAGCCGATGATGTTCCGACCGATGTTCGGTGCGATGGGAAGTGCCCGCCATAAGACGTGCGCCACCTTCGTCTCCAAATCTGCTTTCGACAACGACATCAAGGGCCGGTTTAACCTGCAGAAGGAAGTTCTGCCGGTTTACGGAATCCGCACGTTGACGAAAGCCGACATGGTCCGCAACTCCACCATTGCGAACATTGAGGTCAACCCCGAAACGTTCGCAGTGAAGGTCGACGGAGTGCATGCGACTGCGACTCCGCCGAAAGAGATCGCGTTGAACCAGCTCTACTTCTTCAGTTAAGTGTTGCGTCAGGATTTGCCGTTGTCCACGGGGGCAACGGCAAATGCAACTGGACGATCGCTCATTGAGTCAAGGCGCAAATTTCGATGCTGATTATTGAAGCCGTGCAAGGGAATGAGAACGAGGAACTGTGGCGGAGCCGCGTGAGCGAGGGTTCATTCGACTACCTCGACCTGGATCAGTGGCAGGCTCAGAAGAATCGACTGCGGACACGAACCCGAGGCGGCGAGGAGATCGCACTCTCGCTGAATCGCAACTCGCAACTTCGTGACGGCGATATCCTGGTCTGGGATGCGGTATCCGGCAAGGGGATCATTGCCCGCATTGCCCTGCAGGACGTGCTGGTCATCGATCTGTTGCCGGTGAAGACTCTCGACGTCAATGAAGCACTTCAGCTGTGCTTTGAGCTGGGGCATGCGTTGGGCAACCAGCATTGGCCAGCCGTGATCAAGACGGATAAGATCTACGTGCCACTCACGGTCGATCGCAAGGTGATGGCGTCGGTGATGAAAACCCATGCGTTTTCTCACATTACCTACCACTTCGTGCCTGGCACGGAAGTGATCCCGTACTTCGCTCCGCACGAAGCACGCCGACTGTTCGGTGGAGCTGCGGCAACTCCTCACTCCCATCTCGGCGGCATTTCGGTCGGGTCGGTCACGCCATGAGTACTGAAATCGTAGACGACTTCGTCGACCAGACTCTCCAGAGCGTCCCCTTCGCCGCGGCCGGAGCGTCTGGGATCCCTGCGTTTCTGATGGCACTGCAGTGGGGCGATTCGACGCTCCCTGTCGGGTCGTTCTCCTTTTCCAATGGACTGGAGACGGCGGTTCAGCTGGGCGTCGTGCATGATGCCGCGTCTCTGGAACAGTTCATCAGGACGGCCGTCGAACAAGCCGCGACGACGGATGGTATCGCATTGCTGGCGGCCCACCGGGCGATGCTGGCCGGCGATTTCAGTCGCATTGTGGCAGCAGATCTGGCGGCGCAGCAGCGACGTATGAACGAAGAAGTCCGGCTCATGTCCACCCGCATGGGGCGCAAGCTCGCGGAAATGGCATTGTACGTGACCCCGGATCAGCCGATCCTCGTCGAGTGGCTCAGCCAGGTGAAGTCCGGTGAGCTTCCCGGGAACTATGCGGTCGTACAGGGAGCCGTGTTCGCCAGCATGCAGCTGGCGGAACAGATGGCATTCTCCGTTCATCATTACGGCGTCGCCTCAATGATGGTCGGGGCCTCGCTGCGAATCCTGAAGATGAACTATCTCGACGGACAGAAGATCCTGCTGAAGCTCAGTCAACTCGCTGAGGCGTCCTACCTTCAGGTCCGAGAACGATCGCTGGACGATATGGCTTCCTTCGCTCCGATGATGGACATCTTCGCCGGCATCCATGTGAAGTCAAAGATCCGGATGTTTATGACTTGATTGTCCCACTCGCTCCCCGTAACGGGGGTATTCCCTCAAAAGGCTTCGCCGTCCTGATGAAATGGCATTTTTGCCATGGCGGAAATGAAACTGAGTCGGACAACGCCTGTTAACTGGCCGCGTTCCTCTTCAGACCACAGGACAGTTCAAGGAATTGGCAATGAAAAAGATTACACGTATTGGTGTCGGTGGTCCTGTCGGGTCCGGAAAAACTGCTCTGATTGAAGCCGTGACTCCGCTGCTCATTAAAATGGGCGTGCGAATCCTGATTGTCACCAACGATATCGTGACAACTGAGGACGCAAAGCACGTCCAGCGCACCTTGAAAGGGGTGCTTCTGGAAGAGCGCATCATCGGAGTGGAAACGGGCGCATGCCCACACACGGCGGTCCGTGAAGACCCCAGTATGAATCTCGCCGCTGTTGAGGACATGGAGTCACGCTTTCCCGAGACCGATCTGGTACTGATCGAATCCGGTGGCGACAACCTGACGCTGACGTTCAGTCCGGCGCTGGTGGATTACTTCATCTACGTCATCGACGTCGCCGCAGGCGACAAGATTCCCCGCAAGAACGGCCCGGGAATCACGCAGTCCGACATTCTCGTGATCAATAAGACAGACTTGGCCCCGTACGTCGGGGCGAGCCTGGAAGTCATGGATCGCGACTCGAAGATGATGCGCGGCGACAAGCCGTATCTCTTCACAAATTGCAAGAAGAACGAAGGCATCCTGGAATTGGCCCAGATGATTCGGGACAACGTTCTCTTCGACCTCACTCTGAACGAAGTCGCCGAATGACACCTTTGCATCTTCTCCCTGAATTGGCGAACTACCAGGACGAGCCCCGACAACTTGCGACGGGCTCTCCCGGAAAGGTCGGCGAGTTACGGCTGGTCTTCGAGCAGCGTCACGGCAAGACAATTCTCGCTAACAAGTACCGCCGTGCGCCGTTGATCGTGCACCGCGCCATTTATTTCGATGAGCAGCTGCCGCTGATGCCGTGCGTGTTCATCATCTCCAACGCCGGGGGAATTCTTCAGGGGGACCGCAACACGATCGACGTCACCGTAGAGCCCGATGGGATCGCCCATCTGACGACGCAGTCGGCGACCAAAGTTCAGGAAATGGACGCAAACTTCGCGAGCCAGATCCAGAATATCACAGTGAAGGAAGGGGCCTATTTCGAATACGTGCCCCACCCGCTGATTCCCCATCGGCACTGTCGCTTTGTCATGCAGACGACGATGACCATCGATCCGACAGCGACTGTGTTCGCGTCTGAGATCATCATGGGGGGACGGAAGCATCACGGGGATCTGTTCGAGTTCAAGCTGATCTCGTCGACGATGACCGCGAAGCGACCTGACGGGACGCCGTTGTTCACCGAAAAGCTGATCATTGAACCCCACCAGCAACACCTCCGCCAGGCGGGGATCATGGGAGGGTTTGACGTCTTTGGCACGGCGGTCCTGATCACCGACAAGAAGCACTTCGACCCGATCTTCGAAAACAGTCCATTCGGCTACAACCCGGAAGAAGGCTGGGCCGCGGGGACGAGTCGACTGCCCAACGATGCCGGGTTGCTCTTCAAAGTGCTCTCTTCAGAGTCGTACGTCGCCCGCAGGAAGATTCGGGAATTCTGGACGCTCGTCCGTCGACAAATCCTCGGCGTCGACATCATGAAGCAATATTCCTGGCACTGATCCGTACGCCGGTCGCCGGAATCCGCATTCTCCGCAGGGTTGTGGCCGGCGTCAAAGTTCGCCCATCTTCCAGCGTTCCGTCAGGTTTTGCGGCGTGTTTGGGAGTCATTTCTTCGTGGGTGCGAAGGACATCCCGCATCTTTGATTCCTATACGACTCTTTGCCTGAACCCATTCAAGGTGCGGATAATTCAAGCCGACACAATGGGAACCGAGGTCATTCGTTCAGTTGCGCCGCACATCTCATCAAGGCCTGCGGACGCGACACAGACGAGACATTCGGGTTTGAAGGTGGACTCTTTTCAGGATCCAGTAAATGGATTGGGAACAGTGCGGCTGACTGCTTTGATTTGGTGAGCACCTTCAGGCAGCCGGGACACAGCGTCACTCTGCCTGGAGAAACGTCTCCATGTGAGCGTTGATGAGACACTCAACGGGCATGGTCACCTCGCATTGATTCAGTTTGCTGCCCCGTTTTGCCGCCTAACGTGAGCCTGCATCGTCCGGGAATGGATCCCGGGAGGTGCCAGCAACGTTCATCGAATCACGCTCAGGGAACGTCATGGATCGACAGTCTTTCTCGCTTCTGTGTGCCGCAGTCTTGACCAGTGCGTCGCCCGTTGCGGCCGCTGCTCCGGATTACTGGAATGAGCCGTCGGCAACCATTCAGGTCACCGACTTCACCGAACTCCTCGCTGGTCCTGAAGCTCGTGTCACTGAGCCCAGGATTGTGAATGTGCCTCCCGTTCAGGAGACATTCCAGGCTGAACCGGAGGAGCCTGTCGTCGTCTCCTATCAGTTCCTCGCCCCAGCAACGCCATCGAACCCGCTGACGAATACGCACCATGTGCCGTTTGCCGGGGCCGACTATTCACACACGCGCCCTCACCATCCGTCGTTTCCGATCGTCGATGTCTCCGAAGGGGATGGCCGGTTTCTGGGGTGCACCGATGCCTATGGATTTGATCCGGCCGGCTATCGCTTCGCCTGGACACCCGACAAATGGGCAAAAGTCGGAGCGGCCATCCGCGCGTCGTTCAACTCGCAGAACGACAATAGTGTTGGGGGGGGCGGCAATTACTTCACCGTCGATAATGCTCGACTGCTCACCAGCGGGCAGGTCACCGAGCATGTCGGCTTCGAGTTGAACACCGATGTGGCGCTGGCCAACGGCGCGACTCCGGAAAGTTTGAGACTCGCCTCTTCGATTGATCTTCTGGATGCGATTGCGAAGTTTGAAACCGGGGGCGTGCTCAACTTCTGGGCGGGACAGTTTCTGCCGCCATCCGACCGGTCCAATATCGACGGACCGTTCTTCATTAACGGTTGGGACTTTCCTTTCGTTTCCAACTATCCGGCCATTTTTCAAGGTCGTCAGATCGGGGCCGTCTATTGGGGACAGGTCAACGGCGGAGCTTTGAAGTGGAGCGTAGGTGCTTTCGACGGGACCGGAGCGACACTGCAGTCACCGTTTTCCGCTCCGCTGGACACGCCTCCGAATCAGCAAGGCAACATCCAGTTTGATGCTCGCGTCACATTGAACCTGCTAGATCCGGAGCCCGGTTATTACCACCAGAGTTCCTACTACGGCAAGAAGGATATTCTCGCCATCGGGTTCGCGATCCAGATGCAGGAGGACGCGACCGGGACAGATATCGATCCGCATAACTTCCTCGGCTTCAATATCGACGCTCTGTTTGAGAAGAAGCTGGCGAACAACGGTGTCATCACTGTTGAAGGTGCCGCATACCGGTATGACGATCAGGATCTCGTGACCAGCGGCCGCCAGGGAACCAGTGGATTCGTCTACTGCGGCTACATGCTTCCTCACATTCTCGACCTCGGACCTGCCTCCGGACGCTTGCGACCCTATTTCCGGTTTCAGCAGTATGACTACGACTATGTCGCCGCTGCGGCGGGCCAATATGACGCCGGGATTGACGTCGGTACCGAGTATGTGCTGAACGGTCCGAATGCCCGCCTGACGGCCGTCTGGAGCGAACGCGATATCGTCGCCGGCAACACGGTGCAGATATTCCGCATCGGGGCACAGGTCATCTTCTAGAGCACTTTGCTCTACCGTGTGCCCGCGCAGTGCCGTTTTCGACAAGAAGATCGCTGCATCCCGCGCGGCGGGAGGTCGTTTTTCCACAGGAGCGATCTGCTGCCGCGTTTTGCTCGATGAAGCTGCTCGTGGATGGCCTTCGAGGTCAGGCTCTGCAACGAGATTTCGTTGATCAGTAGCGAAATGTTGGTAAGTCTGCTTTACTCTGCCAACTCTCATCTCCGGGGTGCGCGAGATTCTCACGCTCACGGATGAATTCACTGAAGGCTGAATCCTCGGGCGACGGGTGAAGATGTTCGATCTCATTCAGACGATCATATACGAGTTCTGCAACATCCTGCTTTGGCCGTGCTGCATCCTCCTGATCTTGGGGGTGATTCATTCCCTGTATCTGCTGGGGAGTCTCGTCGCGGAAGGTTTCCAACGATCGGGCCCCGCGAAGGCGCTGACCGACCCGCTTTATCCACCCTTGGCGATGCAGCGTCGCACAGGAATCGCACGCTATGTCCGGCAACGGGCCATCGATCCTGATTGCTCGGCCTGGTTGGCCCTTGATCGAACTGAATCCGCACTCGCTGCGACGATTGATCGGGCAAGATTCTGGGTTCGCATCGGCCCCGCTCTCGGACTTGCCGGAACATTGATTCCGCTCGGTCCGGCTCTGATGGCTCTGGCGGAAAACAATCTCAAGGCCCTTTCCTCCGGGTTGATTATCGCCTTCGGAACAACAGTGCTCGGACTCTTCTCCGGGGCGCTGGGATGGGTGGTTTCCAGCACTCAGGAACGCTGGTATCGCCTCGATCTGGCAGAAATCCGACATGCCCTCGAGAAGACCGATGCCTAAGAAATCACATCCCGGCCTCGGCCTGCTTCGCGGAGCGGGGGACGATGATCCTCTCGCAGGGGTCGCGAATCTGTTTGATACAGGGATCGTCTTCGCTCTGGGATTTCTGGTGGCGCTCGTCAGCGCTCTAAATCTGCTCGCGATGTTTGACCCTGAAAGCAAAGTCACCATCACGTCTGAGAAGGCGGACGGGAGTCTTGAGATCGTCGTGAAAGACGGCACCAAGACAACGGTTCGCCGTGTCACGAAGCAAGTCGGATCCGGCGATGGAACCCGACTCGGCGTGGCCTATCGACTGGCAGATGGCACTGTGATCTACGTTCCAGAAGGTCAAGAGTGAACGGTCCCGGCAAAATCTCGGTGCAGCGGCAGGGGGCATGGGGACGGTTTGCGACGGGGACGGTCCTGGCAGCGCTGTTTCTCGGAGCCACTGCCTGGGTTTGTCTGAGAGTCATTTCGCGACCCGCGCCAAGATCGGTCTCTGTGCTGATCGTCTGTTCGGATCCGGTCGTCGAAAGCCTGACCCGTGGCATCGATCGGCTGCTCTCCGGAAGTCCCGAACTTGCTCGCGAAGTGGAGATTCAGCTTCGCTCTCCGGGCAACACGGTTGATGGTGATGCTCTGCCTGCAGCGGATCTTCTGTTGGTAGAATTGCTGGAGGCAAACTGGGTCAACGCGAACAAGGACGACCTTCTCGGTTCTGAGGCCCGAACCAAGCTTGCCTTCGGGCCTGCCGGAAACGGAATCACCGAAGAGACACTGCCTCAGCTCGACCTGACGCGGGATCCGTTGCTCGAACCGTATTGGACGGAGGGAGGGCCCGACGATATCGAACAGATGCTACGGCTGGTTCTCAAACGCTATGCAGGCTATGTCGATTTGGAGGTCGCACCGCCTGAGAAGCGTCCCCAGCAAGGCTTCGTCGCATGGAATGGCGGAGCTCCGAGACTCGTCGAGTCATGGGAAGAATGGCAGACGCTGTCGAAGCCGGATCTGCAGAAACCGCAAGTGGCGATTCTGGAATACCCGACGAGAGTTCGCCGCGAAGTTCTCGCGGTTCCGAAGGCCATCGCGGACGCGTGTCTTGAGCAAGGTGTTCAGCCCGTGGTCTGTTTCGGGCAGCCCGGGAGCAAGGCGGTTCGCGAACTGCTGCTGGACGATACGGGACGTTCACGAGTAGATGCCGTCATTTCGCTGCATTTCAAATTCACGGACAAAGAGGCAGAAGCCGCGCTGGCCCAACTTGACGTTCCGGTCATCAACGCGATTCGAATTTACGGACGGACGGTCGATGAGTGGCGTGACAGTCAGCAGGGCTTGACGAGCGGCGAAGTCGCCTGGCAACTCGCTGTGCCAGAACTGGGAGGTCTGTCGCCACATCATGTCGTGGCAGGAATGGAATCGACTCGGACAGGGCTCGAGGCTCAACCGATCCGGGAGCGTGTCGAACGCGTCGCCGCACGGGCGTGGGCGTTCTGCGATCTCAGGCGGACTCTTCCGGCAGAGCGACGTGTCGCTCTCATGTATTGGAATTATCCACCCGGCAAACAGAATGTCGGCGCGAGTTACCTGAACGTCGTTCGCAGCATTCCCGTGATGCTGCAAGCGATGCGGAATGCCGGATATCGGGTGGAGAACTTTCCTGACGCCGAGACGATCGAGAAGCTCGTCATTGAACGTGGACGGAATATCGCCCGCTGGGCTCCTGGTGAGTTGGACAAGCTGATTGCGGCGGGTGACGTGGTCACGCTGCCGGTCTCGACCTACCGGCAATGGTTCGACTCGCTGCCCGGCCGATTTCGTGATGAAGTCGTCAAGCACTGGGGGGCCCCCGACGAAGCGGACATCATGACCGCGCGAATCGGCGAGGAGTTGCAGTTCATCCTCCCCTCCATCCAACTGGGGAACGTTGTCTTGCTTGTCCAGCCAGATCGGGGACGGACACAGGATCTGGCGGCACTTTATCAGACGCAGGA
Organism: Planctomycetota bacterium; assembly: GCA_023417655.1. Taxonomy (GTDB): domain Bacteria; phylum Planctomycetota; class Planctomycetia; order Planctomycetales; family Planctomycetaceae; genus Planctomicrobium. Next base: position 15,606 of record JAEZFD010000020.1, read on the forward strand.
TCTTCCTCCGCACCACCAATACATTGCGGCCTATCTCTGGCTGCAGCGTGAGTTCCAGGCCCATGCGGTGATTCACACCGGAACTCACGGGACGCATGAATGGCTGAGCGGGAAGGAGTCAGGGCTGGCTGGGTTCGATGCCGGTGAGGTTCTGGCCGGCGACATGCCCATTCTTTACCCGTATATCATGGACGACATTGGAGAAGGCATCGTCGCCAAGCGGCGCGGTGTCTCAACGATTGTCGACCATCTGACACCTGCGCTGGGGGTCAGCGCTCTGCCTCCTGAACTGCAGGCGATCAAGGATCTCCTCACGCGACTGCGTGAGGAACGCTCCCGAGCAGGAGGCGATGCCGCGAAAATGATCGAGAGCGAGATCGAAGCGGAAGTAGTTCGATTGGGACTCGACAAAGATCTCGCAGACAAAGGCTGGGACGCGGCCGGGCGCAGCAACCCTCGATCTGAGGGACGATTCAGCACGCTGGAAGATTATCTCGAGCAGATCCGCGCGCAGAGCATTCCCTTCGGGATGCATACGTTTGGAGTCTCTCCCCTCGCTGACCGGCTCGACGGATTCGTGAATCTGATCCGGGATGCGCATGACGAAAAAGTCGCCGAGAGCAGCCGCAGCAAACTGGCGGCCAGTGGCGCCGCGGAACTGGCCGCTCTTCTGCGTGGTCTCGAAGGCAGGCACATCTCCCCGGGCCCGGGAAACGACCCCGTCCGCAACCCGAGCGCACTGCCGACGGGACGCAATTTTTATGCATTCGACCCGCGGACGATTCCGACCAGACAGGCCGATGAACTCGGCGTGAAACTCGCAAATCAACTCGTCGCCGATTATCACACCACCGAAGAGGAATGGCCTCGGAAGTTCGCACTGCAGGTCTGGGGGGTGGAAACGATCCGGCACTCCGGAGTTCAAGAAGCACAGGCACTCGCGTTGATGGGCGTGCGGGTCAAACACGACAAGCAGGGACGCGTTTCCGGTCTTGAATTGATCCCCCGTGAAGAACTCGGACGCCCGCGAGTGGACGTGGTAATGCACGGTACCAGTCTCTACCGGGACACGTTCCCGTCACTGGTGGAACTCTTTGATCAGGCGGTGCAACTCGCGGCCGACTCGCCTGAAGCAGACAACGCGATTCGAGAGAACGTTGAAGCACTGGAAGCCCAGTTGCTCGCGTCCGGGACAGAACCAACCGAGGCCAGACAGCGGGCACGCATTCGATTCTTTGCCGAGCCGAGCGGGATGCATGACAGCAAGCTCGCGGCCATGGCCTCGGCCAGTGGTTCATGGGACAACGAAGGACAGGTGGCAGACACCTATCTTCGCCGCATGAGTCATGGCTATGGTGCCGGGCTTTGGGGCAAGAGCATGGAGACCGAGTTTCGCTTTGCTCTCTCCGGCACGCAGCGCATCGTGCATACGCGGTCCAGCAAGCTCTATGCAACACTCGATAACGATGACTATTTCGGGTACGGCGGCAGCATTGCACTGGGGGTACGCCGCGTCGATGGGGGGAAAAGTCCGCCGATGCTCGTCACCGATCTGCGAACGCCCGGACGCGAGCTGCACGAGCCGATCGAACGGTTTCTAGGTCAGGAATTCCGCTCGCGGCTGCTGAATCCTGAATACATCAAAGGGATGCAGCAGGAAGGTTATGCCGGCGCCCGCGAAGTCTGGAAAAGTACCGAGTATCTCTGGGGCTGGCAGATCGTCTATCCTGAAACGGTTGGCGAGGAGAAGTGGCAGGAGCTGCATGAAGTCTGGCTGATGGACCGTTATCAGCTGGACCTGAAAGAGTTCTTTGAAAAGAACAACCCGCACGCGAGGGAAGCGATGGCCGGACGTCTCCTGGAAGTTGCCCGCAAAGGATACTGGAATCCCGACAAGAAGACGCTTGATGAACTCTCAATGGCCTATGTTGAAAGTGTCGTCGAGAATGGCGTGGCCTGCGACACGCTGACCTGTGATCACCCTGAACTCCAGGAGTTCATTCGCGGAATCGCAGAATCAAACGACGGCCTCGATCCTGCGATGATCCCTCAATGGCTCCAGAACGTCGAAGCCGCGACGGGCAAAAATCTTGAAGAGCGACTCTCTCAACGTCAGTCTGAAAAAGTCGTCTGGCATCATCCCGTCAATCGAGAGAGCACTTCCGACACGGCTCCGTCGACCGCTGCTCAAGTGAGCGGTTACCAGCTGGAAGAAGTGCAGTCTGAGTGGGCTCCTGCTGAAACGAGTTCGACCCCTCCAACTGCCATCTGGGTGCTGCTGTGCCTGATCTGGACGATTCCGCCTCTCATCGGGGCGACCGTGCAGTGCCGACTGCACAAGTAAAAGTGCAATGGTTGCGAAAACCAGGGCTGCAGCAATCGCGACTCCCCGCTCCGGTCCGTGAGTCAGATCAGAACTCTCCGAGAACCTCGTTTCCATCACGGCTGATCAGTCCAATCAGTGTCTGCATGGAGATCGACGCTCCAAGGAAGCGGACGGAACCGTCTCCCATCAGTGTGTTCACTCCACCGGTGTGGAATGAGTAGAGTTCGTTGTCATTCGAACAGTTGATTGAGCAGGAGCCCACATTCGCCGTGGTGTTGCCGTCAGGGGCCGACCCGTTGATCACGAATGATTTGTTGTGGCTGGACCAGACTCCGCCAGTCGGAAATGGACGAGTCAGACTGGCCCCGCCGCCCCAGGTCTTGGGACTGCCATCCGGAATCAGTTTTCCGAGTTGGTACAGCTGAGGCCGTGCAGCGCACTCCGACACCATGATGGTATTCGTCAACCCATCCGTCACATCCCGCATGCGATTGCAGTACCGCAGCGTGGTAGCCCGATTGCTCAAATCGGTTGTCAGAATCCCGGTATAGTAAGGATTGGAGAGCTGCAGGTTTGCAGGCAGGGTCGCGTTCAGTGACGGATGAATCCCCCCGGAGTTCGTGTAATCCGTCAGCGCCCCATAGAAGAACTCGCGATTCCCATAGCTGGCTGTTCCGCCGGGATAATCAATGAGTACCGACCAGTCGAATCCCTCTCTCGCGGCAGCCGACGGACAGAGAAAGCCCGGGATCGATGTCTTGACGACCACTTCATTCGCAGGGTCATGCCAGTTGGCGTTCAGATTGTACTTTTGATAGAGATTCGCCTGATCAAAATAAGGCAGGATCGCCACCATCCAGCTGCTGCGAGGCGTGTTCCACATGCCCCGTATCCCTTCTGGTTGATAGAAGTCGGCCGGAAAACGGGCGAAAGTCGATTCATAGTTCGCAATGGCCAATCCCATTTGTTTGAGATGGTTTTTGCACTGGGTGCGCCGTGCGGCCTCACGCGCCTGCTGAACAGCCGGCAGAAGCAGAGCGATCAGAACGGCAATGATCGCAATGACGACCAGTAACTCGATGAGTGTGAACGCAGTACGGTTTTTCTGTAGCAATGGATTCAAAACAAACGCCTGAACTGAAGGGAGAGACGGTCTACTACTTGCCTTTGTTTTGCCGCCTGACGATGCCGAATTTCTTCATCCGGGAGATGAACGTCGTCGGCTTGATGCCGGCCTGAGCGGCGGCTCCATCATGGCCATAAACTTTCCAGTGACACTGCTCGAGACACGCAATCAGGTTTTCTCGCTGCCATTCCTTCACCTGATCTTCGCTGGCAATGCCCCCTTGGGGCTCGGTGGTCAAACTAAACGGAGAGGTCCCGAGCACGTGGCGAACAACGGTTTCCGTCGCCGGGAGTCGCAGGACTGCCCGTTCCAGTGCGAATTCAAGTTCACGGTCATTGCCGGGCCACGGGTATTGTTGCATTCGCTCAAGCTCTTCAGCATCAAGCGTCAGTCCGCTTCTCCCATGTCGTAACTGCAACTCATTCAGGAAGCGAATCGCCAGATCCTGGAGATCATTTGGCCGCTCATTCAGCGGAGGAATTTCCACCGTGAGCACGCTCAGCAGGCAGCGTAAATCATGCTGCAACTCGTCCGCGGATGTCTCGGGATTCTTCTGAGTGATTGAGGCGAGGATCTTCGCGCCGCAGTTGCCTGTGAGAGAAGTGCCCTGCGTCGAAGCGAGGAACTGGGCCAGTGACTTCTGTTGTTCAAAGGGAATCAGATCGATGTTCTCGAGAAGCAATGTCCCCTGAAAACGTTGGAGGAGTTCTCCGTCAACAGGCAGCATCTGTTCGCAGAATCGCTTCCCCTCAACCGGGATGAGAATGCCGGAATGCTGCGGGCGGGCCAGATGAATCTGACGGGCGACGTCGCGAGAGACGGCTCCGGATCCGCCCGTGATCAGCACCGGATCTTCATATCGAGCGGCCAGCTGTATCTGGGCTTCCAGCTTTCGTGCGGCCGGCGTCGCCCCTTGAGCCATGACCGGAACACTGCTGGCCCACGTTGCCAGACGGAGCAGTTGATTCTCCAGTTTCAGCTGGCAATGATGGTCGGCCAATTCGACGATCCCGGCCACCGAGCGGGTGACCGTCATCAACAGTCCGACCAGGGATTCGTTCAGCGGAGCCCGGGAACAAACGGCGAGGACTCCCCGAAGTTCGTGGTTCACTCGCACAGGGTAAGCGAAGAAGCCGCGAATCTGCTCTTCCGCCACCCAGTCCGGCTGCAGTAAGGCGTTGCCTTCCCGTTTGATCTTGGGAATAACAAGCGGCTCCCCTGACTTTGCGATCTCTCCGATCTGTTGCAGATCCCCGGGGAACTGATCGGAACTTGGCTGCTCTCGATCCCGGCGTTGGGTTTTCTTCGCCCGACGTGGCTTCCCGGCGCTGGCGATGACCTGCAGAGCGACTGCGGAATCCCGATTCGCATCGCCTGGGGGCGCGTGAGCGTGGACCAGTCTCCAGTAACAGACAAACGAAAATTCGCTGCACTGAATCAACTCGTCAAACAGATTCTGGAGAGTCCGCCGCGGCTCACCGTTGCCATCGAACATATTGTTTCCGGAATCTTCTGACTGGCTCATGCCGCCATTGTGACGATCCCCACCAAAACTGCAACGAAATTTCGTTGTTGGAATTCACGCTCTTCGCCGTCCAGTTAAACCGCACCGTTACCGCCGGCGCAACCAGAAAAAAGAAAGAGTCCTCCGATCTCATGTTCTGGATCGGAGGACTCTCAAGAAGCCAGGCGTTGAGGTACCCGGTCAGTGAATCAACGCGGATGTGCGGGATCGGCTCACTCTCAATCTTTCAGGGAGTTTTCGACCTCTGATGTCTCCAGATCAAAAGTCGGCATCGAGCACGATGCGGTAACGGGTTTTCCCCGAGGCCAGTCGCTCGAAGGCGTCATTAGAGCCCTGCCAACTTCAACAGGCTGTTAGCAAAAGCCACCAACAAGGCTTGCAACCGATGATCTTTCAGCCTGGAGGAGCTTCGCTGACAGACTTGGATCTGGAAAACGACTATTGAATTTGTTAAGGTTTAACGACGGAGTGTCTCATGCCTCTCAGCGCTCGAACGCATCTGCAGAGAGTTGAAAACCGCTCATGTTCGCACTGGATGTCTCTCATCTGAAGAAGAGCTACGGCGATACAGCGGCCGTTAAGGACCTGAGCTTTCAGGTCAATTCTGGAGAAATCTACGGCCTCATTGGTCCCAACGGCGCGGGTAAGTCAACGACCATGCTGATGATCGTTGGATTGTTAAGTCCCGATCAAGGGACAATTCGATTGGAAGATCAGGACTTCCAATTTCACGATCCGAGCATGCGGCGCCGCCTTGGATTCGTGCCACAGGATATCTCACTTTATCCGGAGTTAAACGCCGCTCAGAATCTTCGCTTTTTTGGTCGACTTTATGGACTGCGTGGCAGACGCTTAAAAGAACGCGTTGACCAAATTTTGAATATCGCTGGGCTGGTTGACAATGCTGATCATCGGATCAACAGCTTCTCAGGAGGGATGAAGCGTCGCCTCAACTTCGGAGTTGCTCTGCTGCATAATCCCGAGTTAGTTGTTCTGGACGAGCCGACAGTCGGGATCGACCCACAGTCCCGGTCGCATCTCCTCGAATGCATCCGAGAACTGGGCCACCAGGGAGTGGGTGTGGTCTATGCGACGCATTACATGGAAGAAGTTGAAGCGGTCTGCCATCGCATCGGCATCATGGATCGCGGTAAACTGTTGCGAGAGGGGACGCTTGATGAACTTCTGTCTGGAGAACGGATGAATGTCAGCATTAAGATCCCACAGATTCCACCTGAACTCCGTCGAAAGCTGCAGGAGTCGGCCCAAATTGAGTCTGACTCTGAAACTCATGTCACGTTTGTCATTCACAGCAATAGCGAGGATTCAAGCGTCAGCCAGACCGATCAATTGCGAAGAGTGATCGACTTACTTGATCTCGAGAAGGTTTCGATTCAATCGATTGAAACACGCAAACCAAGCCTTGAGCAGCTGTTTCTTAAACTCACTGGTCGGAACCTGAGAGATTAAATGGGCGCCTGGGAAATCACCAAGAAAGACCTGTACCTGATCGCAAGGGATCGGGGTGCGCTTTACACCCTGCTCGTTCTGCCACTTGTCTTTGTCGCAATTCTGGGAGTTTCCACTGGCCGGTTGATGACGACTCACGATGAAACCAAGCTGGTCAAGCTGGGGATCGTCGACAACGACAACAGCGATCTTTCTCGAAATGTCATGGAATCTCTGCTCAGTGTAAAAGGGCTCATTGCCGAGCAAGCAGAGAATGAAAGTGAAGCACGCCGACGACTGCAGGATGGCCGCTATAATATCATCCTTCACATCGGTCCTGAGTTTCACCAACGGATTGATGAGTTGGACCTTGGCGACGTGCTCGACACAAAACATGGCAAGCTGGCATCAGGACTGAATGCACTTGACATGAAGGTCGACTGTGGATCGGCGTTTGTTAACGTCGCACAGCTTGTCGAATACGTCGCTTTGGCAGCAACCTTGCAGGCAGTGACCCCTCAAGTCTCTAAGAAAAACAGGTTTGCTGCTCAACACATCGAACGTGCACTGGCACGACATCGGGAGCTTTATGGGAGCGAATCGGCAACAGATTCCGTCACACCAGAAGCCATTCAACCGGGGCCAGGATACGTCTACCAGATTCTGGTTCCTGCCTATACGGTGATGTTTTCGTTTTTCCTGATTAACATCATGGCGAATTCGTTTATTGCGGAAAGGAATCTGGGCACACTGCGACGCCTGCAGGCCTCACCGATTCACCCGATCCAGCTGTTGCTGGGGAAGACACTTCCGTTTTTCTTTGTTTCTTTGGCGCAGAGTGTGATTCTTTTCGTATCCGGAAAACTCCTGTTTGGTATGTCATGGGGCGTAGCACCGCTGCTGTTAGTGCCGGTGATTATCACGACCTCCATGGCCGCCACAGCACTCGGGCTCGCTCTTGCGACGTTCGTACGCACCGAATCTCAAGTCTCAGCGTATGCCAACTTTCTGGTCATCACACTTGCAGGAATCAGCGGGTGTTACATGCCTCGAGACTGGCTTCCGGAACTCATGCAGAATGTCAGTCTCGCGACTCCACATGCATGGGCGCTGATCGCTTATCAGCAACTACTGACCAGAGACGCTCCCAATTTACCGCTGGTCACAGAGTGCTGTGCAGCACTCACGGGGTTCGCAACGCTTTTCTTTGCGATTGGTGCGCTGCGATTTCGCAAAATCGGGTAAGTGCGTGCTGAAGGCACTTCAGTCTCCAATGTTCTCTTTCACGAATTGAGTGAGAGCAAGTCCGGCCAACCGAAGAGTCCCCTCTTCCGCTTGTGCTTTGATGATGTACTTTCCGTCAATCAACTTAACGGATGCAGCAAGATTTGCATCACCTTCTTGATAAGCAGCGGCTGCCATGGATGCAAGATCCATCCCCTCTACGAACGATGCGAGCCCTCCGAGCGGGATGATTGATCCCTTTTTGTCTTCGAAGCTTGCTCTGGATTCGGCAGGCGCCGTTGTGGATCGCCGGTCATGAATTCGCTTCCAGATCTTGGCGAACGGAAGCATATTCGCAGAGACCTCCACTGCGACATCTGCACTCACCGCAGTAGAGGTCGTTTGTTCCTTGAAGACTCCCTTCAGACGATCGGCTGCATTCTCCCCAAATCCAATCCAGATCGTATCTTTTCCACATGCAATCAGAACTGTTCCCTGAGAGTCGAAGAAATCTGGATATTCATGCAGCCAGTAGTGCACATGGACTTGATAAACGGAAATCTCATCTGGATTTTCCGATAGGGTGACTTGGCGATTCGACGCAAGCTTCTGCAATCGAGTCAAGAACCTTTTGGTATCATCAATCGCCACTCCCCACACACTGACTAGTGACCCTGACTCATTCGTCCAAATCTGAACGAATGCATTCGATACGGGTTCAGCGGCAGCGGCTTCTGAGAGGTCACAGATGAATTCCGCAAATCCCTGATCATCTGCCTTGGCCGATTCAGTCAATCCCTGCGCCGCTCCGAGCTTTGCGAGAGCATTCGCTTTGACGGATTGCACGAGCGACTTCCAGTCTGCCAACATGTTCCCAGACAAAGGCAGATTCAGCGATCCAGCGGCGACGGTCTGACCGGAGGGAATCTGCCTGAAACGGTTTATTGAGTTCTGTTGGCGATCCACTGCATTCGCCAGACTGCTGCCGGGCATCGGGGAAATGGTGCCCGCCAGGACCGCTCGCTTTGCGGAATGCTCCAGCCCCATCAAAAATTCGGCGGCAGATGATTCAGCAAAGATGATCTCCTGAAGTGCCAGACGAAATTTCGTCAGAGACGTTCTCGTTTCGAACTCTGTCTTACCTTCAACTTTCCTTTGCTTAAGTTTCGCAAGTTGTTCGGACTTAAAATTCCCAAAGGCCCCGTGCCGTGCTTCTTCAAGAGCAGCTGAACCATCAATGTGAATTGAGAGTGTTGAATCGCTGGTTGCCGTCCTGGGGCGAACGGGTTTTCGAACGAGAGTGTGATCCTGGGAGAGGCGTGCATAACCTTCGTCCCACCGGGCGAATCCATCCCAGAGATCAAACATTAATCGTTCGTTTGATGGTAAGTTGAGAGATCGGAGTTTCTTGCGCGTCGCTTCTGGGACTTCCGAGTTCATTTTCTTCTCCGGCGCAGGAGCAGACCGCATGTCTGCATCCCAGAGATTTCTGAGAAAGTCGCGAAAATCTCCGTCGCTCGCAACCGGTAGAAGAATCAGTCTCTCCAGTTTGGAACTGGTGACGAAGGTTTGAATTTGACAGAGCTGACTCGGATTGACGCCGGTCACGAGTAGATCCATCGTCTCTTGAAGTGTCTGGTACTCGTTTCTGCTGCCCACCAACTCAAAGAGAAATTTGAGATCGCCAAAAGCAGAGTTCACACTCTTCAAATTGATAACCGCCGCCGCAGGACTCGCTTCCGCTGGAGTTTGACAGTCAGCGCTCGGTGAAGAGACACAAATTATGACGGCCGCAAACATGATCCGGGCGAGCCATGTTTTGGAATTTTCAAAATTCTGATGGCTAGGATAAAGTCGTTGAGACATGTGATATTCCCAAACCGGTGGAAACATAAAACAGATCTGCATCTGAGGGAATCTTCGCAGAATACCGGGGCACACCACGATCAACCGGGTCGTCGCCACAGGACAGAGTTCCTGAACAGCTCCACCCTTCATTCAGAGAGTTGCTTTCAATTGGTGGAGGAACAAAAGCAGGCTGATCTACGGTTTATGAATTTCTCACACAACCGTTTCTGAGGAGCAAAGCGATATCTTGCAGTATCCTGCTCAAAAACCGGAACGCAAGGTGTATTTGCAGGCGGATCGCTCTGGAGTCAAGCTCGGTGTCTCATGGATCTTTGTGCCGCACCTTGTGCGGAGAACGGCGCTCGAAGAACGTCTTCACAATTCTGTTTTATGAGGCGGTGTTTTGGCGCAGTGACAGGCCTGAAAACTGACACGAACCAACGTCCAGAAGTCGTCAGCAAGAAGCCGTATCGATCCCCTGCGGAGGTGCGAAAACACTCCGAAAGCAGCTCGAGTTTCTCTACGGAAAATTACGGAGAAACGAGCGAATTACTGAGTATACTCCTGTCAGAATGTGCTGTTTTGCGACGCTTTGCGAAACTTTGCATTCGCGTAAAACCACGGCATCCCGAGCCTTGAGACCGATCGGACTGAAAAGTGCACTCCGTCTATTGAACCGAAGGCTGCCGATCGAAGTTCTGCAATCAATTCTGGCACTCGAGCAGGCCCAGCGAAGTGATGTGGCCGTAGTCGCGGACTACGATGAATCGCAATTCCAATTGCAGTGGGCCTTGGGGTGGCGTGTTCAGCCCGCAACTGAGTTCTGAAGCTCGACTCGGCTTCTCTCCTCAACGGGGGACAACCGGTTATGTGGAGAAAAGTTTCTTCATCACAGATCCTTCGTTAACCGTAGGTCGTTCAGGGCGGCCCTTGTAGTTGTAAGTGAGGTCCATATGCCCCAGGCCGAGGGCGTGAAGGATCGTGGCATGGATGTCATGCACGTGCATCCGATCTTCGACAGCGCGCAGGCCGAGTTCATCGGTCACCCCGATCGTCTTGCCTCCATTGACTCCGCCGCCAGCCATCCACATGGTAAAGCCCGTCGGGTTGTGGTCGCGTCCATTCCCCTGCTCTGACATGGGGGTCCGTCCGAATTCTCCCCCCCAGATGACCAGTGTGTCTTCCAGCAGGCCGCGCTGCTTGAGATCTCTTAGCAGTCCGGCAACTGGCTTATCCATCGCCCGACAGAGCTGTGCGTGATTGGATTCAATGTTATTGTGTGCATCCCATTTGCTACCGGCACCGTGGTAGAGCTGGATAAACCGGACCCCTCTTTCGACCAGACGGCGAGCCATCAGACAGAGTCGTCCATAACTCTGTGTCTCTTTGTCGTCGATGCCATAGAGTTCCATGGTCGCCGCGGTTTCCTGCGCCAGGTCGACGGCTTCCGGGGCTTCCGACTGCATGCGGAAGGCGAGCTCATAGCTCCGAATGCGAGCTTCGAGTTCAGACTGCTGCGGGTAATGAGATGCGAACTTCGCGTTGATGGAGTTCAAGAAGCCGAGTTTCCCGAGTTGCACTTCGCTGCTCAGATTTTCAGGGATGTCGAGGTTTGGGATTGGAACCTTCCCTTCTGAAAACTGAGTTCCCTGATAGCTTGCAGGCATGAACCCTGCTCCCCAGTTCCGAGGCCCGTTCACGACGGAACTGCGATTGTCCTGCATCACCACGAATGCCGGGAGGTTCTGATTCTCTGTCCCAAGTCCATAGGAGATCCAACTCCCCAGCGACGGTCTGCCGCCGATCATGGAGCAGGTATTCATCTGGCAGACGCCTGCGGAATGGCTGTTCCCATCAGTCCAGCAGGAACGGATGACTGCGATGTCATCGATGCATTGAGCTGTGTAAGGCAGCCAGTCCGAAACCCAAGTGCCGGCGTGTCCATGCTGTTTCCATTTGCGATGCGACGCGAGAAGCGGAGCGTGGAATTCTCCCATTGCCGTGAGGACTTTTCCAAAGCTCTCCGGCAGGTGATGCCCTGCGAGGCGATTGAGCTCTGGCTTGGGATCGAAGGTATCCAGATGGCTCGGTCCCCCTTCCATGAAGAGGAAAATGACACTCTTCGCACGAGGGGCGTGATGCGGAACCACCGCCGAACTCTGATCGGCCCTGGCTGACTTCTGGTCCTGCAGAGCTGCCAAGGCAATTGATCCCAGTCCAATGCCGCTCTTGAAGAGAAAGTCGCGACGCGTCGGATTGAAATGATGAAGGTCGTTCATGATCAGTCTTTCGGGCGGTCCGTTGCTGTGTCGTTAGGGCGGCAGGAAAGAAGCATTCAGCTTGCGCAACGACCGACTCCCATTTGTGTCAGTCAACGTAGAGAAACTCGTTAGAGTTCAGTAGCACGTGACAGAGATCAATGAAGGCGCCCTTCGCCGGAGAGACTTCAGGCTCTTGTCTGCCTGGGGAAATTGGTGTTCCCTGAGGTGCGGAGTCAGCCAGCAGGCCCGGGTGTGGCTCAAACTGCCAGTACCCGACGGTTGCGGAATTCATCGCTTCCAGATATAGCAGCAGTTCCTCCTTGGGGAGTGACTTATTGGAGAGGCGAACGTCATCAATCAGGCCATCGAAGCGACCGTCTGTCCCTTCCCGGCTCCCGATGACTAACGGTGCATCATTCTTTGTGATCGAGACGAGTGACAGTGGCCGTTCATAAATGATGACTGGCTCATCATCATTCGAAAGGTCCTTTAGATAGAAAACGACCTTCCCTGCAGTTCGCTCCGTGGCAAGCTGAACCGTTGCGGCTGTGTAATACGGTTTATTGATCTCGATATGGTGGTCCGAGAAAATGACGGCTTCCTGGACCTGTCCGCTCGCGTCCTTTCCGAAGAGCTGGAGAACGAGCGTCTGCGGTTTGCGACGAGAGCCCTTCCCCGTCACCGCAAATAACCATCCACTTCGGTCCTCGACTCGTCTCATCTTGCTGGTTAATGTTCGAACAGCTCCTGACTCATAAATCGACCGGAGCTGAAAGTACATCTCGATGCTGAAGTTGTTGAGTTGCAGCTGATCATTCGACGGAATCGAGAAGCGATTGCTTTCCTTGCGGTCTTTAAACAATACCGCCTGACCGTCCCGATAAGGGATCTTCCCCGTTTCCACGTCAGGTGCAATTGATGCGTTCGGTCGTCGTGACCTGATCTGCTTTTGCTGTTCGAGGAACGCTAGGACCTGATCGAGTTCTTCGGGTGTGGGAGCTTTGCCAAAAAGAGTCCACCAGAGCGTTGTGATCTGCCCGAGGACGGAGGTATCACTCACGGACTTCGCTGCGACATGATCCGCAAGGTGGGTGGCATGCGCCAGCATCGTCTGGCTGTTGATCATCATCAGCGACTGAATCGGCGATGTCGTGGTATTGCGATTGGACGTGCTGGAGATGGAGAGCGGGAGGTCAAAGGCCTGCATCAAGGGATCATGGCTGTTTCGCATGACTCTCGTGTAGATCGATCTTCGAGGCTGGTCGGCGAGGACACTCGGCCCGCCGCGAGTCGCAGCCAGTCTTCCAGTCGATGCGAAAATCGCATCTCGGATCTGCTCAGCATCGAGTCGTCGGACATCGCCCCTCCAGTAATACTGATTCACGGGATCAAGCTGTTGATATTCTATGAGATTGGGGTGGGCAGGACTCTGTCGATATGTTGCCGAAGTCACAATCAACCGATGCAGTTCCTTTAACTTCCAGTCGTTCTGAAGGAAACGGCTGGTCAACCAGTCCAGGAGTTCTGGATGGCTCGGAAGATCGCCGAGGGTCCCGAAGTCACTTCCATTCGCGACCAGTCCCCGGCCAAAGTGAGATTGCCAGATGCGATTGACGATCACACGTGGAGTCAGCGGATTGTCCGGCTTCGTCATCCATCTTGCCAGAGTCGCCCTGCGTCCAGTCGTATTCGGTTGGTCGGGCAGAGCCGCGATCACGGGATCCTGTGGTTCGAGGATGCTTAAGAAGCCGGGTTGAACTTCGATGTTCTTCTTCGGAATGATCGTCGGCGGGGCAACGGCTCCGACATCCTGCACCGACATCGGGCATGGGAGCGCTGCGGGCTTCTGAGCATCGAAGCCGGCCAGCTGTCGGCGCAGGGCGAGAACTTCGTCCTTATCGGTTCCAGTGATACGACCGTCGACTCGATTCTGTTCGTACTGCACGAGTCGATCGATGAACTGGAAGTACTGCCGCTCAAGTGGTGTTCTTGTGGAGGGAACCTTCCGGATCACTTCCAGGAGTTCATCCGGATACCGCTTGATCGTGCTTTCGAAAACCTGTTTCAGATACGGTTCGAGCTTCTGCGCGAGCTTCGCTTGAACTTCTCTTGTTCGCTGGTCATAGAGCTCTCGCTGCTGTTCATGTCGGGCGAGTTCCTCGGCAGTGACGGCTGGAACATCATCACGCGGTATGACCGCTTCGAAGAATGCCCTTAGCCTGAAGTAATCCTTCTGAAGGATGGGATCGAATTTGTGATCGTGGCAGCGGGCACATTGAAAGCCGAGTCCCAGGAAAACATCTGCGGTGATATCAGTCATCTCATTCAGAATGTTATCCCATTGTCCATAAACATCGGGGACATTGTATTCATACATCCCATGTCGCAGGAAGCCAGTTGCGATCAGAGCATCAGGATCGCCCGGGTAGAGCTCGTCGCCTGCAATTTGCTCCTGAACAAAACGATCATATGGCTTGTCTGCGTTGAACGAGTCAATGACATAGTCGCGATAGCGCCACGCCTGTGGGCGGAAGATGTCTGCTCGGAATCCGTCGGATTCTGCGTAGCGAACGAGATCGAGCCAGTGTCTTGCCCATCGCTCTCCATATTCCGGTTGAGCAAGGAGGCGATCGACACGCTTTTCATAAGCCTGCGGATCTGGATCATTAATGAAATCCTGAACTTCTTCCGCAGTTGGAGGAAGACCTATCAAGTCAAAGCTGAGCCGCCAGAGCAACGTGCTGCGATCTGCCTCGGGTGCAGGCGTAAGGTTCTGCTTCTCCAGTTCGGCGGCGATAAAGGAATCAATCTCACCTCTTCCCCAGTTTGAAAGTGAATGCAACTTTGGAAGTGGTGGATCTGAGATGGGTTGAAACGCCCACCATGAGCGTTCAGCTTCGGAGAAGCCTGACTCGGAATGTCTCTTTGCAGGCTGTGCGTCACTTCCCGGCCAGGGTGCGCCCATTTCAATCCAGCGCGTGAGCAGAGCGATCTGACTGTCGCTCAGTTTCTTGCTGGGAGGCATTTCATACGACTCATAGCGCACCGCCTCAATCAGCACGCTCTTCTCTGGGTGCCCTGGGACAATCGCTGGACCGGAATCTCCACCAAGTAACAGATACCCGAGTGAGTCGACGCGCAGATTTCCTTTCGTCGCCTTATCCGAATGGCAGCTGAAGCACTGGTCGATCAGAAGAGGACGGATCGACTTTTCGAAGAATTGAATCTGTTCAGAAGTGATGGCAGCTTCATCAGCAATACAGACTGAGAACGGACGACTGACGAGGAGGCAGGCGAGGAGAGAAAGCCGCAAAAACGTCAGCAGGCTTACATTCATGAGGGGTGGCATTCCTGTCGTCAGAAGATGGGCCGAACTCAAGTGGATTAAAGGTTCAAAGCCGAATCGCTCATTAAGTTATCGATTGGAGTGTCGGCGATTTACCGATGTATTACAGGAAATTTCAAGGATTAAAGAGCGCGCCGGCAGGATGAATCCGGGAGGGAGCAATGGATGGACGAGGAAATGAAACGAAGGGACCGGGGGGCGGTCAGGAGTTGGATGCTGTGGTGTGACTTCAGGCGGGTTTCCAGTCCGTCGCTTCTGGCAGAAGCTGTTCTGAAAGTAACGACGAACTGGAAGGCTTTCGTACGAACTGCTACTTCAAATGAAATTCGAATCTGTTATTTCCGGTTGATTCGCTGACCTGAGAGGCGAGGCCACTGTTGGCCAGATCCGTGAACTTGGCTGGAATGCGAGAGACCGGGACCGCGGGGCGATCCGAGTCGATCCCATTAGTAGCCCCTGTGGGAGCGTTCTCATAGGCATCAATAGTCACTCGATGCATACCGATCATCGCGCCGGGGCGTCCTTGAGTCGACAGGCTGAAATGTCCCTGTGCATCGGTTCGACCAATCGCAACAGGTCCGGCTTCCGGTGTGAATGCGACCCCTGCGTCCGTCAGAGGCTTTCCTTTCCATGTCACGACTCCTTCGACGGCGACCAGCTTCGGAGCGTCAGAATTGTCGCCGCATCCGATGAGGAACATTCCCGACAGAAGAACTGCGCTGAACACGAATCTGCTCATCGACTCAACCTCACAACAGCTGGAAATGTAGTCATGTTTCCATTCAACCTGAAAGGGGTGGGCGATCGATGTCGCCCCTACTATTCGAATGGAGACTTCCAACGGGAAACTGAGAGGGGCCTCAGAACTCTCCGACAACCTCACCGTCGGCGCGGTCACCCAGCCGTTGATAGGTTCGAGCGTGATCGATGTTCTCACTGAGGAACCGGACAGCCCCGTCTGCGAATGCGAAGTGTGCTCCGCCTGTGTGCATTGATTTAAAACCGAGCGAATAGTTCCACTCGCCGTGCCCGGTGCAGGCTGAATTTGTGATGCGACGGCCTGATCCCAAGAGTTCACAGGTTGTATAGTCATTAATCGGTGTCAGCGTCATTGTCTCGGCATTGGCTGTTGATTGTGAGAACGACCAGGCGGATCGGACAGGGTCCAGGCACGTCGGGAGTTTTTCACCCACCTGAATCGTATTGGATGTTCCATCCAGAACATCGCCGATGCGAATGCTGGCTCCGTTCCGGGAAATCATTCCTGACAGTCCGGAACGGATCTGAGTCTTACCATAGCTCTGGTAAGTAGGCTGCTTCTTCAAAGCATACGTTTCAAACTGATTACAGCTTCCTGAAGTACTTGGAGCCGACTGCGACCCCATTGAACCCGCATAGTTGGTCTGCGCATACATCACACCTGCGGTTTCTTCACGCGATTGATTGTTGGGATCTGAAGGGCACAACAACATCGGCATCAGGACGGTCCGCACGCGATTCCCGTCCGGTAATGTTCCTTCCACCGCATTGGTGATTGTTTTGCCGGACATGTCAATCTGGTTATAAAGCGAGGTCTGTTCAATAAATGGAAGGATCCGGACCTGCCAGCTGACCCGAGGAGAAAAGTCTCGATCCCCTGTTCCACCGATAGGATACATTCCATAGGTGTCGTGATAATTTGCCAGAGCTAAACCGAGCTGCTTCAGGTTGTTCTTGCAGGTGCTCCGGCGAGCTGCCTCTCTCGCCTGCTGGACTGCAGGCAGGAGCAACGCGATGAGGACCGCGATGATTGCAATGACTACCAGTAATTCGATTAACGTGAAGCCGCTGCGTCGTGTCAGTCTGGATGAGGTCATTAGAATGCCTTTTCAGAAACCGGCGATTGAGAAATCAACGAATTGAACACTGGAATCGTCATGGATGCCATGAAGGCAAAATTGATGTGTTTTGAATTCAGGGAACCGGGGACTTCTCATTTTCCATGAAGAGGTCGCTGCTCTCAGGAAGCCCTCCGATGAAGACGATGTCGATCGCGACGAAGTCATCGTCATCACCATCTTCGATAAATAGCCCTGGGACGGCCGCGTTTTCCGCATACCCCAGATCCGAGAGGTCAATTCCGACTGCAAGTGCATAAAAAGGGACGTGCAGCAGAGAAGATCGTTTGATCTCCGAATTCAGCAACTCTTCTAATGAGGTTGGCGACCTGTTCAGGAGATGGGTCATCACCGGCGCGACTTCCAACGCGTTCGAGCTGTGCATTGTGATATCGAACTGCGTGAGGTGATGTGTCTTGAGTCCTTCACCGCTCTCAATCGGGCTGATGTAGATGGCATCGCCGGCCGGTGGGTAAGCAGCAGACTGCAGTTCGAACAGAACGACGTCCGGGCCGGGTCGATTGATCACGGGCCGGGTGAATTTCACGGCCAGCCCATGTCGCTTGCGGAATTCCCGGTAATCACTTGCAGGCTGAAAAGGCTCTGGTCGGTCAAAGTTCGTGATCCCCTCCGTGAGAGCGACGCTTTCCGACAGCAGAAGGTCGGGCCGTTTCGGATGAGGATCCGCCGAGCAAAAGCTGTTGAGTTTGGTGCTGGCGGAGAAATGAAGTAACTCAACGCCGATCAGGTCGTCCACAGGATAAACTTGAACTGTTCCGCCACGCTGGACGGTCACACTCGTCAGATCACGTACTCCTTTTCCACGGGGATCGGGTTCGGCTGTGTAGGAGACAACCCTGTCTGGAAACTGGCTTCGGTACTCATCCCGATTGAATGGGATCACCTCCGAGTCATCAGCAGCGTCAGGAATGCGGATCGCTTCCCCTTCCAGCAGCATGGTACCCGTTTCCGATGCTGCCTCAGTTGAAGTCGAATGATACTGAACTGCTCCTTCAACGACCTGAATGTCCGAGACTCCAACTTCCTTAGCCAACACAGAAAATCGGGTACCCAGGTCCACGATTCGCCCTTGTGGAGTGATGACCTCGAAGCCCGCTGCTGATGGAGGAGCGTAGACAGAGCAGAGCCCCATTCTCATCTCGATTCGCATGGGACCGGTTACAACGAACATTGCAGGAGCCTGCATGACTGCCGTTGCCCCATTGTCGAAAGTCAGCTCCATCTGACCCTTTGATAGCGAGAACTCCCGTCCGAGTTCGATTTCAGCGCCGATCTCTGGCGTTCTCTCGAAGAAGAGTTCCACCTGGGCCGCCTGAGTCAATCTAACTGGCGATCGCTTCGCCAATGCCGCGGCCGGTGAGACTGAATCCGGCATACCGGCAGCAGGTGCATTTTTCACCTGCGCGACGACTGAGTCGTCATCTGCGACCTCACGTTTCTCAACAACGCGGTTCCAGTTCGACGCGAAGAGAACTATTAGAAAGACACCAGCGAGCACCGGAGTGACAAGTATCTTCCAGTGAGGGAAGATTGTTCGTCTTCTGTGGGAGACTGGGGAGCGCCCGCCCTTCCAACGGGCCGGTTCTGCAGACCTGAATACCTCGTCTTCTGTTTTCTCTTCCAACTCCCGCAGGCTGGTATGAACACCTATCAGAAAGAGATACTCTTTGATGGCTTTCGGGTTCCCCCGCAGCTGATCCATCAGCTGGACATGCTCGCTTTCGCTGATGGTTTCATCGAGCAGCTTATTCACTAGGACAGTGAATTCCACAGGAGGAACTGACATGACAGGGTTCACTCCGTTACCAGTTTTTGACGAACACATTCCTGAATCAAGCGCCGGATCCTTGCCAGGTTGTTATAGATCGTCTGCGGGGACGATCCGGAGGACTCTGCAAAACTCTTGATCGTCGTGCTATGACCATAGGCTTTTCGGATCAAGTTTCGGTCTCGATAGGAAAGCCGCAAAATGCAATCGGTGACGTGGGCAAGGATGCTGTTCGACTGCTCGATCTCTTCGATATGGACCTCCGAGATCTCTGCGATCAGTTCTGTATCAAACATCAATCTCCGACTGTGATGAACCCGTGAGAAGTGGCGGACTTCGTTGAGAGCAATCCCGCAGGCCCAACTAAAGAAGCTCCGCGAGTGGTCAAAACTGGAAAACTTCTGCCAGAGCACCAGACTGCACCGCTGAAACACGTCTTCGGCATCAGCATGATTCGGAAGAAGCGAAAAGATGTAGCGGAAAATCTTGGATCGTTCCCTCGCGAACTTTCTGAGAAAGAGTTCGTAGTGTTGCTCTGTAGGCGGATTCATTTGCTGCTGTGTGGACATCCGACGCAATCCGGATTTGATATCCGGTCCCCCGGTTGACAATGCATTTAGTCAATTAAGGATCGACGGATGCTTATTGGTTTTACCTCAGATTTTTTGAAATTTCGGAGGGAATCGCCGCAGCTGATTGAGTTAAGGCGTTTCCGGTAAACAGGTTGTAGTGAATTGAATTTCTCGGGAGAAACTTGTCTCCGTGAGCAGCGTTGCGGCCTGTCAGAAGAGATGTGGGCGAACGAAGAGTCAAAGGACTCGCTTCCACTTCGTAATAAGCGGAAGTCTCATACTGCCTGTAGTCCACATCTTTCGCTGTAACAGAAGTACAAGCTGAGTGGCCTTCGCAGAAACTTACGAGTATTCACCCGAGGAGCAGCACTTCCACGATCTGCTGACCGGGTTTATCTCTGCCGGCAAAGTGTCTACTTCGTCCCCGAGTTCATCTGATCGCAGCATGGTGACGCTGGTGCTGATCACCATGCAACGACTTGTGAGAAGGTGTTTGAAAATGAGGATTTCCTTGGCACGACCCACGCAGTCCAATTTTCGACAAGAAAATCGCAGTCATCCGCGCGGCGAGGACAGGAATGTCAAAAAGTAAAATGCTTTCGCTGTCAGTGTCAGACCGGTTCGCTTTATGATGTGACCGCGCAGCACGCCTTTCACCAACTTGAACATTGGTCTCTGCGTGCTGGCCGAGTCATATGGATGGCGAAAACTCTCTCGCAGTCGTCGGCGTTCAGTGCCGAAGGCTCAGATTGATATTGGAACGATCAGGAAGCGAAACATGCCCACTGTGAATCCGTCTCCGAACCGCTTCCCTGCTCTGCAAAGAATGATGATTCTTATTGTGCTGGGGCTGGCAGGAATCTTTCGATCTGACGAGGCCCAAGCCGCGGATCTAAAAGCCTGGGTGGAGTCGGAAATGGACTCGATAGCTCGTCTGTATCTGCACTTCCACCGTCACCCGGAACTGTCATTTCAGGAAAAAGAAACCGCAGCCAGACTCGCGCAGGAGTGGCGCTCCGCTGGTTTTGATGTGACGAACGGTGTGGGAGGTCACGGGGTGGTGGCGGTGCTGAAGAATGGAGCCGGTCCATGCTTGATGTTGCGTTGTGACATGGATGGACTCCCCGTCGCAGAGACCACCGGGCTGGAATACGCATCTCAAGTGACAGCGACGGTCGGAGATGATCTCAAGACCGGCGTCATGCACGCCTGTGGCCACGATTTGCATATGGCAAATCTGACCGGCACGGCCCGCTATCTTGCCGCAAATCGTGATCAGTGGAAGGGAACGTTGACCTTGATTGGGCAGCCGGCGGAGGAGCGGATTCAGGGCGCTTTAAATATGCTCAAAGATGGGCTTTTTGAACGGTTCCCGAAACCGGATTTCGCTCTGGCGCTGCACATCGCCTCGGACATGCCGACAGGCACAGTGGGCTTTCGAGCGGGTCCCATGATGGCCAATATCGACAGTGTGGACATTACCATGAAGGGCCGCGGAGGCCACGGTTCCAGTCCCCACGTCACGATTGATCCTGTGACTCAGGCTGCGGAATTGATCATGTCTCTGCAGACGATTATCAGCCGAGAAGTTTCTCCGATGTCGCCTGCGGTGATCACGGTCGGCTCCATTCACGGCGGAACTCAGTACAACATCATTGGCAATGAGTGTCATCTGATGCTGACCGTTCGCAGCTATTCTCCGGAAGTTCGTGCTCAACTCCTCGAGGGAATCAAACGCAAGGCCACAGCCGTGGCCCAGGGCGCACGGGCACCTGAGCCAGACGTGCGCATTTCGGAAGGGATACCGGCCGTTGATAATGATGAAGTCCTGACCGCACGACTGGCGGAAGTCTCTCGCAGGGTTCTCGGACCGGAAAACGTCTTAGAAGCTCCGCAGTCAATGGGAGGAGAAGACTTCAGCCGATACCACGAAGCAGGCGTTCCCGTCGTGATGTACCGACTCGGCTCAGTTAGCCAACGGAGGCTGGACCAGTATGCTGCGGCGGGATTGTCGCCTCCTTCCGCGCATTCCTCTCAATACTATCCGGATTTTGAAGAAGCGCTCACAGTCGGCGTTATCACAATGACCAGTTCTGTATTGGACCTGATGCGACCCGGAAGTCAGACGCCCTGAAGCAAATGATCGCTGCTCGCAGATTGTGCTGTGATCAATCAGCTCACGAACGTTTCCACTCCTTTTCATGCAGATCGGGTTGATTCTTCCACCATTGTGCGGCCTTTTCATCATCCCTGTTCTTGGCGCAGGCTAAATTCGCTAGAGCTTGCTCCAGGGAGCGGGCGTCAGGAAATCGTTCTTCCGGCTTCTTCTCCAGGCATCGCAGGATCATCTGACTCAGTTCGTCAGGGATACCCGTGACCAATTGAGAAGGGGGAATGACAGGTTCGACAGCGTGAGCCAGAAGGGCATCCAGGTTCTGCTCTTTATCAAACGGCGGCCGCCATATGAGGAGAAAGTCGCCGACGGCCCCCAGAGAATACAGGTCGCTTCTCTCGTCGAGAATACGGCTGCCTTTCGTGATTTGTTCTGGCGGCATAAATAGCAGTGTGCCGAAAACCTGATCTTCTTTCGTCAGATGTGGTGTGGCAGATAACTCCGCGGCTGACAAAACCATCCCAAAGTCCAGCAGCTTGATAACGTCGGACTTCGCATGGCTGCAGGTGACCATAATATTCGATGGTTGCTGCCGGATGTCCCGAATCGCCGTTAGAAGTCAACAAACCCAGAATCGTGCCGATGCAATCGGCGACCGACTTCCGCTCGATGGCCAGTCGGGAAGCATCGGGATCCATGTTGTTAATTACGTCGTGCTGGTGACCTTCGATGGTGCTGTCGCCACAACCATTCCCAAGCTCATCCCTGTGATGCTGCACGATCACCGGTCAATAGTCCTTAACTGCGTCGGACGCGAGATCGTTGAACCGAAATGGATGCCTTTTCGGAGTGTCGATCAGGATCGTGATCAGTGTCTTCAGTGGGCTGGGAACGCTCATTCGAAATCCTCAACTTCCTGACTGTAGTCTTCGAAATCGACTTCGGTTTCTTGGCTGTGCTCGGTGTCATGTTCCACGCGGATTTCGTTCACCTCATCCAGCTGCAGCTCTCCCAAACTCCTCCGGTCATCAATCATTGCCTCCCGCTGTTGAACCATTGCCTTTGCAGGCGAGATGAGATCGCGATGCACTGCGATCCTCTCGACAAGAAATGTCTTTCGTTTCCCAAGAGCCTGCCGCCGGCACATGCCGGTCGCTGTGCTCATTTTTCCGATCATCAGGCAGAGACGTCTTGCCCGGGAGATCGCTGTGTAGAGCCATTCTCGGGAACAAACCATTCGAGCTCCCGGGTACTCATCGAGCATCACGATGACGAGGGGCCATTCTGAACCCTGCGACTTGTGAACCGATAGGGCGTAACCCAGATCCCAGCTGCAGCCCGTGTCGGCTGTGTCCTCGTTGTCTGCTTCATTCTTCGCGCCGCTTAGGAAACCCGCGGCCTTTTTCTCTGGTTCTGATTTTGTGTTCGCTCGGGGAATCTTGACGACTCTGGTCGGGTTGCTCAGACGGGCAATGGTCAGGTTCGGTTCAACCTGAAGCACTTCTGCTAGTTCGCCGTTTGCGGCATAGACCTTTCCGTCTTCATCGGTCTCGATATCCGGGTCTGTTTCGATCGGACGAGTTGAGAAGCCGGGATAGATCCCCTCATCAACTTCGAAGAACCCGTTCTTCAAGTTCACGATCTTGTCGCGCACTCGGAATGGGTTACCGGTGGCCTGGGTCCCGCGGGCGTTCAGGTGCTCCTGCAGCAGCTTATTCAATGCTTTCCGGGATAATCCGCTCCGAGCGTTCACGCCGACCACAACTTGAACGTCCCACATCGGATCGAGGTTGTCGGCTTTCGCCGCAGCAATCCACTGGGTCATCTTTTCGATCTGCAAGTCCGGCGTCACCGCAGGAACGAGAAACAGGTTTTCTGGGTCGTCAGCGTTGAGATCAATTGCACCTGAAGTCTGGAAGTCGTGACCATTCTTGATGTCGTGACAGGCACGAACGATCGCTCCGGAGTTACGGCGAATCTCCGTCAGTTCGGCATACGGCACGCTGGCACTGATCAGATCACGGAGCGGAGCCCCTCTCCCGACAGGCGGCAGCTGGTGGATATCGCCGATGAACAGGATATGAGTCCCCTTCGCTCGAGCCTTCAGTAGCGAAGCCATCAACGAATTGTCGATCATCGACGCTTCATCGATAATGATGAAACGCTCATCCAGCGGGTTCTCCTCATTGTGAATGAACGACCAGCTATCGCCGTTGCGAGAGGCCGAGGAGACCCCTAGCAGCGAGTGAATCGTTCGTGCTCGCAGTACCAGGTTGTACTTCTGGAGGTTCTCGGTGACCCGGACGGCCGCTTTCCCGGTCGGTGCTCCGACTGCGATGCAATCAGCCCCGAATTCCCTTACGAGGGCGCGTATCAGTGCGGCAGCGGTGAACGTCTTCCCGGTCCCCGGCGCCCCGCCGAGCATGCAAATTGTCCCGCGCAGGCTGCGTGACAGGTTGTCATGCTGATGATCTGAGATGCCTGTGATCATGTCCATGACCGGCCAGTGGAGTTTCTCGGATTCGGATTCGGCGATGCAAATCGCGATTTGCTTTTCGGCACGCGCGGCTGAATACTCGGCTGTCCATCGATTTCCGAATTCATCGAGCAGGATGTCGATCAGCCTGCCTCTCCTCGCGAGTTCCAGAGCCTTCTCGAAGCGAACTTCTGTTCCGCCGATTTTCGACCGCAAGGCATCCTCAACGCACTTCACCGGATACCAGACATGGCCAGACTTCTCAGATGCCACAGCGTTCCGGGCGCAGAGGGCCTGGCGTTTCAGCTTCCCTGGTGGGAGCCCCAAATCGAGATACATTGCGTCAGTACGAGCGAAACTACATCCCCGGAAGTTCATCAGGTAATAAGGGCATCGCTTGATCACTTGCGCGGCCTTGTTTCCCCAAGCTCCGATCGCTGCACGTGATGTTTTCTTTGGGAAGCCGCGTCCCTGCAAGACATCGATCAGATCGATCATGCAGCCTTCCATTGCTTGCTCTTCCTTAAAGTGCTCGGCCGCCTTCTTCGCCTTCTTTAACGTAAAATGTCTGCCATCCACGGCTGCCGCGGCGAGTTCAGGCGATTCACGGACGACACGAACGGCATCGCCGCCGAAATTGTCCCAGAGTGTCTCCGCGACACGCTGGCCGATGTGAGGAGCGAGCTTCAGGTAGTTGATCACTCCGGCTCGGGAATGTGGCTGAGCCTTCACAAACGTCTGGAATTCGAACTGCTTCTGAACTGCCTGAGTTCGCTTGTTTCTGTAAGTGGACCATTTGCCATAGAAGCGATAGGTTGAAAGCGGGACCAGCTCACCGACCGATGCGGTCCCCTTCAATGTGACGGACTGCGTTTTCGTGCCTGGCTCAGCCGACTCCAGATCCGCTTCTCCAATGATCGTGTCGTCCCAGCGATGCTTCTCGCCCCGGAAGATGACGACGATTTCTTCGAGTTGAGACATCAAATCACTTTGAAACGGCGGGGAGATGTGGCGTGCACTGACCGAGTGTATGAGAAATGCCCGCCGGACCGCATCATGCGACCTGAGGGCTCACATATCACATACCGAAAGTTAGAGATTTGCGGAGGGATCAGCGAACGCAGACTCTGGATTCTCTGTCCCGTTCGCTGGACCACCTGGCCTTGCTGCCGATTTTCCGGCAGCAGCTTGCCTCTCAGTCTTCTTTCCTGTGTCTGAAAAGACGAGGAAGTTTTCAGCGGTGCTGCGGCTTCGGGAGAATAAAGCCCCAGAAAAGTGCTCATGCTGGTCAGCGTGACGAATTAGCCAACTGGAAGTAGCCGCCATCTGTCGGCTCGTTGTCTGACGATGGTCGTGGTGGAGTGGCTTTGCGTTCAAAATCTTTCACGAGTCCATCGACGAATGATCTCAATTCGAACTCGACCACGATCAGACGCAGCATCTCGCGAGGGTCTGGATCCCTGCTCGCAGACGGCAAGTACCCATGGCAGATGCGACTGCGGTGCTGGTTGTAATAGCACCGAAGACGCTGTCTGGAGGAGCAGAGCGAGCTTCGAGTGGTTGTCTCAGGAATCATTCTCTTCGAACCACTGACTCAGTCCTGCTTCCAGAGCCGCCATCGCTTCCGCCAGAGTTTCTGCAGTGTCATCTTCGAACGCCAGGCCGCCGCAATCGAGTGCCCTGACGACAAAGCCGAGCTGCTCATCTTCTCCGATCTCAATCGTGCCCCCTTGAGTCCACCGGGCGATGAAAGGAAACAACGTTTCCACAGCGGCCTGCTTAGAGTTTGGAACAATCATCTTCGCCCGTTTGGCATCTCGAATCTGGTCGAGAATTTTCGTATGGGCCTTTCTCAATTTGGGAAGGTCCTGCCGAACTGAGACTTCAATACCCAACTCACCCAGTTCCGGGAGCAGCTTCCGCCACTTGGATTCTCCCTGAATGTGAAGGCGCTTGGGGCGTCCCGGCTTTCCCGTCAGCGGTCGCAGCATGGCGTCCGTCAGCAAGGAAGAAATTTGAACTGGAGAAGGTTTCCCATCAATTCGCAATTCGGCGAGCAGCGTTCCGTTCCGCTGATGGATCACTGCCCCCCGATATTCCGGGGAACTGTTGATCAAACTGGTGGGAATCATCCGAAAATCGACTTCCCATGTGTCCTTTGCCTGAGGCAATGGAGCGAGCTTGTCGAGGTTCAAAACAGAAGCATGCTGGTTTGATACAGATTTCTTCTTTGCCATGCTTACCTTTTCTTCCGAGCGGTTTTCAATTCGGGTCTTCTGGCGACAAATTTAGAATCATCTCCCAGATGGAAGAAAATCTTTCCTCGCAGTTCACCTTTCTTTACAACTGCCCAGCCTCGTCCTGAACAAGGAGTTCCATCGGCGGCATCGACTCCCTCCCAGGTAAATTTGACGCTGCTGGTTTCCGGGTCCGTGGTGACCCGGCAATCCATCTGTCCCTGGACATACCCAAACTGAAACTCACCCTGACCAGTTTCCTCGATCTTCAGATACGCTTGGACCTCTTCATTGAAATAGTCTTCATCCCAATTGGACATCCAGATAATGTGCCAAAGGCTGAAGAGGAGCTGTTCAGCAGGAGGTTTGGCCATGAACGGATTTCCAGAAGAAGAGCGAAACGGAATACGATCTGGTGATCAACAGGATGATGGCATGAGGAAATGCCTCCCAACTGACAATCAACATCAACCAGTGCCACAACGTCACAAAGACCTGCCCCAATCCATGCAGATGTCTGCACATTTCAGGTCACACCGCCTTCTGCTTTGCCTTCTTGGCAACCACGATCTTTCGCCGTCCTTTTCCCATGTCCTGAATTTTCACACCCTCCAGTTTGATGTTCGGCAATCCCACCGTTTCGCAGACGATTTCAGGATGTTCCGTAAATATCTGGATCAGGCGTTTTGATGCCTCTGAAGGACGACGATTTCCCTGCTCCCAGCTTTGCACTGTTTTCGGGGAAACATTCAGCATTCTGGCGAAGACCGTCTGCGACATGGATGCCAACTCCCGCAGGGCGATCAGGGTCGCTGCATCGATCTCAGGAGGTTCTGCAGGAACTTCCACCGTTCGCAGGCTCAATTCTCCCTTGGAGAAAGCAATTCCTTCCTTCAGACCTTGCTGAAGTCGTTCAAACAGCGGTTTTCTTGCAGGTGTGGTCATCGCTTTGATCCCTTCTTTCGGCTGGTCGCCATACGAGCCTGCATCTTCAGTTCGTTGACCAATTGCAACAGGAATTTCTTTTCCGATGCTGTCAGGTCGTCTTTTTCATCCTTGCCGTAGATGTCGAGCATGAAGAACCACTTCACTTCGGGAACGTAGAGGTAAATCACTCTGGCCCCGCCCCGCTTACCTTTGCCTCGTGATGGATCGGCAGTTCGAACTTTTCGCAGACCACCACATCCGGGCATGGGGTCTCCCTTTTCCGGGTTCTGCATGAGTTCCAGTTGCAATAGGGCATAAGACTCATCCGGGAGATGATGAGCGACCCATTCTGTGAACTCGCTGGATTCAACAAAGACGGCTTTATGCTCACTGCATTCTATCCCACATTGTGGGATAGCTCAATGTCGAACGAAATCATCCCGCCTTCCTCTCGAATGACTTCACCAGCCCACCGACACACTCTCGAACACGGATTTCACAGGGCTTCAGCGTCTCCACTTCCTCAGGAACTTCGGCCAGCGGCGGCAGATGACCGCACGCCATGTGCGATCGCTTCTCGTTGTAAGAGCGTGTGAATTCCTCGCAGACGGAATCCAGATGCCGCTTTCCGGAGATGATGAACTTGCCCAGGCGCTCCCAGCGGATGGTTCCCACGTATTGCTCACATCTGCCATTCATGTTGGGAGAGGCGTTTGGTGAGGCATTGTGGCGGACAACATGTTCTTTTAGCTTTGCGACGAATGCCTTGGTGACCTTTGCATCCCGGTCGTGCATCACAATATCTGGCTTGTGCTCCCCCCTGCCGTATCATTCATGAGCTTCTTGGCCTGCTCACACACCCAGGGGAATGCTGGGTGTGTGGTCGATACGGTGGCAATCACTTCCCGTGTGGAACACAGAGCGAGACCAGAACAGACATGTTCCGGAGTCCCCTCTTTGTGACCGTCTTCCCACTGAAGAAGTCATAAACCCAGATCGCATGAGAGCACTTCGGAAGGAATAAACGCGGACTTCAGTTTGGCGTGGCTTCTCCATGCGGGTAGCGATAGTCCGCCTGTTCATCAGTCGAAACCTGCTTTGTGGCCCCATCTGTCAGTGAGTAAAGGTACAGCTTGCCGCCCGCCTGATAGACGATCGACTGCTCACCTTTGGTGAAACGGGGATAGGCAAACCACACCTTTTTTCCTTCGACGTTGGCGAAGGGTTTTAAATTACGGATGGTACGCCGCTCAACGTCGAAATCAGCGACGTAGAGCGTCCGACCGGGAAATTCGTATCTGAACCCGGTTTGATACTCAAAGCAGATTTTGGATTCACTGGGGGAAACGCTGATGCGGTCGAGAATCCCCTTGTCTGCCAGTTCGCAGTCAATCCGCTCGAACTTCGGGTCTCCGCCTGCCTGCGGTGTCATCAGATAATAGCCACGTCCGAGTTTGGGCGGCGTCGCGGCGACCAGTAATCGCCCATCGCGGACTGCCGAGTGAACCCAAGCGTGGTACTTTTTGTCCGTCAGTGGGATTTCCTCGCCGGGTTTTCCCCCGACTTTGCCCGACATAATGTAATAGCT
This sequence comes from Planctomycetota bacterium, assembly GCA_023417655.1. Lineage (GTDB taxonomy): Bacteria > Planctomycetota > Planctomycetia > Planctomycetales > Planctomycetaceae > Planctomicrobium. The sequence goes on from JAEZFD010000020.1 coordinate 44,290, forward strand.
GCCAGTTGCTGCGTTCTTACGGTTCCAGACGGGCGTGTTCGTCCCATCGCGGGTCCAGGTGGGATTGAAGTCAGTGAATGTGCCGTCGGTGAGCTGATGGAGTCCGGTTCCGTCCACATTGATGATGTGAATGGCCGTGATCCATTTGCCGACCTCGGGATCGTCCTTCAGGCGTCGAAAGAATACCAGCCGATCGTCGGTCTGCGACCATGAAGGCTTGAAGTCCCAGTGGCCACTGGTCAGGGGCTTGGTTTCGGGCGCACCGAGTACGGTGACATGGATCTCGCCATTCTTGTAATACGAAGCGCGTGGACCATCTTCGGCGACTGAGAGAGACGCATTGAGAGCGATGAGGGCCGCGATCAGGGAGAACAGCGTAGATCCGAATGTTTTCATAGTGAATTCTCTGCTGGTGGAGTCGGGTCGTCTGCCTGCTGACTTTTTTAATCCCGAGTTTTCTCAGCTCCCCGACGATCTGAGTATTTACAGGTAGGTTGCTAAGCAACCTGGGCTACCAACGCAGTGACTGATCCCTACGCAGTTTCCGGCAAAAAAGTGGGGAAGACGATCCCTGTTCCGATGGGGGACTGGCCTCTGGTCTGGGAGACGTGCAGTTCGATATTACGGGCCCCCCAGCGGTAAAGGGTCGCAATCAGTGTCGACGCAGTTGCCGGGGCCAGGACGACATACGGTTGGCCACGTAACTCCTCCAACGCGCGCCACAGCATGGCGATGGCGACCGCTTCATTAGTAAAGATGCCCGGTCCGAGCATTGGCATGGCGGAGTTCAGGCTGACGACGAGTACCCCATTGATGTTGCCAGAGTGGTCTTCGCTGACCCACACCTTCCACGAGCCGACGTCATTGTGGAGGAAGAAGCGAAAGTCTTTCTCCCGGCGAATTCCCTGCAAGGCGGCCTCAAAATCCGCGAGCTGTGCCGCTTCTTCGAGAACGGCAGGACGCACTCGTTCAATGCCTGTCGGCTCCGGGAGGCTGATTCCGTGAGCCGGAACGGTGATCAGCAAGTCCTGGAAAATCGTTTGGGGGACAAATCCCAGCCGGGAGTACAAGGAGTACGAATCGAGGTTTAGCAGACTCGAGACGAGTCGAACTGTTTTCCCAGCGGCATCCGCTCGTCGGAGAGCTTCCGCCATCATCGCCCGGGCCACCCCACGCCCGGCCGCTTCAGGGGCGGTTGCCACAATCCCCACTGAGTAGTGCGTTTCACGAGGATGGACGAAGCAGACGCCCCAGAGATGATCCGTGCCGACTTCTCTGGCGACGATTGATTCGCCGGGATCGAGTGCTTCATACACCTCGGGGAAAATCAGGAACGGCTCAGGACGATCTCCGAAGCGCGCTCCCTGCCGCAGCCGGGAGTCGTAATAGTCGACGAGCGAGCGATGCAGCAGTGTCGCGACGGCGGGGAATTCATCGCGGCGGAGTGTGCCGAGTTCGAACCCTGGCACTGGGCGTTTCGATTCCGAACCGTTTTCCTCAGGGATTCCGGTCGTTTGAGCGGCGAGCATCGTTTCTGGATTGGACATCTGCGGTCTTCTCTTACTGGTTCCAAAAGTTTCTCTGCGCCGCGGTCTCGAGAATTCGCACGACGTCTTCCGAGAGCAGAAATCGCTCTCGCTGTAACTTCAGAGCAGCGTCCGTCATCTTCGCCAGGTAATCGTCGCGAGTGGGATAGCGTTCCAGGATGCTGGGGCGAGGATCACCGGTCTGACGACGTTCCTCGGCATTGTTGGCGAATGGCAGATATGAGCCGTCGAACGGGGTCAACATTGTCGGAGGACCGTATTCCTTCGCCCTCAGATTCCACCCGGTGAATGTCCCCAGCGGGACTGCCACGTCCGGCAACACAATGCCGTTGAATTCATTGCCGTCCTGATTGACGGCGGGGACCAGTGTCGTCCAGGGTTTTCCGACACGAGGGAGAATCAAATCGGCAATCCCTTCGCTGAGCAACCTGGGACCGAAATCGAGCCGGATCGGCTGATAATAGGACGACGGCACGTTCACGCCGGGGAGTTGTGGAAACTGTTTTCGAAAGGTCGCAATGTCCACCAGCCCGCCGTCGGAAATTATGGGATAACGACTGGGTGGCGGAAGTTCGTTGACCGTCACCCAGCGATCCAGGTTGACGAGCATGGCACGTAGCACTGGGCCACGATCATCAAGAACAATCCGGGGCTGCTGTGCGGTTCCTTTGGTCGGGGTTCCTTTTCCCAGGTGCTGTGCCCCGGCCGTCAGGTACAGTCGAACATTCTCCGGCAGTTCAAGATCCTGCTTCCCCTCCACATCGGTATGGACCAGCGATGCGGCGCGTGCCCAGTATTCCGTCGAGGTCTGCACATAAATGATCTTCGGCTCAACCCCTGCCTTCCGGGCACGGTCAAGGACACTCCCCTGCTCCCCGGTCGCTGGATCGGTTTGCGTCACCGGGGAGAACGGAAACGATTCGGAGCCACACCAGTTGGCTTCGTGGTGATTACCGGCGTCGGTCGCATTACGAAAGCGAGTGGTAAAGTGTCCTTTGCCCGCTCCGGCAACATGCACCAGTGCGCCGTCGAAGACCGGCTTCCCGCTCGTGTCGGCGTTGAACCCCTCGTGAAGAAACGAGACGATCAGGCGGCCTGACTGTGAAATGCCGAAGATGTAGCTCTGTTCAATCACTCCCGCCAGCGGATTGACGTTTCCGGATTCGTCGGCCTTCGCATGACGCAGAAAGGAAACGACATCCCGGATTCCGGCCAGTCCCACGCCGGCCACGCGTGGATCCTTCGCGGTATAAACCAGATCATAGAGTTTGCCGGGCTGAAGGCCTCCTTTGACAAATAACTGTGTCGGATCGGGAATCAGCTTTCCCTCTTCCCAACGGGCAAACGCCCAGTCGGCGTGAGGAATCTCGACTGCCGGTTCGCTCCGCAATGAGCGGCAGGTCAGTACAGCGTGACGATTGTCGAGTTCGATCGACGGGAAGACCTTCGGCATTCCCCAGGGACTCCAGCCGAATGCACGGCTCATCATTGGTTCCGCGACACAGATCTCAACGTGCACCTGCCCGGTTATCGGAGTTCCATTGTTGTCGATCACGGGAGCGCCCAACAGGAGGCGTTTCTGCCCATCGTCCTGCACTTCGGCATTCCAGCCGGTCCAAAGGACGGAATAGCCTTCCTTCATCAAAAAGCCGTTGCCGGCGTCCGTGAGTGAGCGGGGATCGTTCGTGATCTTGTCCGCGCTGTTGAAGGTCCATACGGCGAGCATGTTGCCGCGATTGTGAACGTCGTACAGCAATCGGCCGTTTCCCCGATGCGGGTCCACCGGTTTGAGCAGCACGAAGTCCGTCCAGAATTCGACGGCGTCGCGTGCATTGCGTGCGGCGAGCTTCAGATCATGAACCCGTGCGTTGCAAGCGGCATCAGGAGTGAGTTCGACGATCATTCGCCCGCGCAAGAGTTCATAGGGGCCGGTATGTTCAAAGGGGTAACCTTCGGCAAAGGGAATACGCTCTGTGATCTCCATGCGGACAACTTCGGCCCGGGCGAAAGCGGAGAGCAGGAACAGGAGCGTGAAACTGATCGCAAATAGGTTGCGAACGGACCACGAAATCAAAGAGACAGGCATCGCTGAACACTTGCTTTGATGAGAGCTGTGGATGATTTTGACGGAATGACAGAGTGTTCTGCACCGTCCCAACAGAATCAGCGCGGCCGGGGATGATCCGGCCACTGCTCAAGTCTTGAATGTTGTACGAAACTCTCCCGCGGCAGGCCAATTGTCTATCTTTGCCGTGCAGAGGAACGGGATAATTCTAGTCCTTCGGTTCAAAAGATGTTATCAGGAAGAAGCTCCTTTGAGGTGGGAATAATCATGTTGCCGCGTAATGAATTCCCAGCTCGGATCGAATTCAATCCAGTTTCCGCGTGAAGCTCTTCGCAAGTCCACGGACGAACGATCCCATTTAGATTTCGTCGAGGCTGAGCGTCTCAATCTCCTCTGGTTCTTCGCTGACGGCTGACACATGCCTCCTGCGGATGTGACCGCAATGCTGGTTGTAAACTCGGTGAACTTTGCGACGAGATAGTTAGATACCGATAATCAAACAGAACGAACTTCGACAGGGACTCATTCTTGATAGTCCCGATGAACTTCTCGCAGCGTCCGTTCAGATTCGAACTGCGTTTCGGGAGTTTGTTCGTGAGAAGACCATGAGACTTCAGGGGCTCCGTGAACTCTCTGCTGAACCTGGTACCCCGGTCGTGGATGAGAATCTCCGGTTCGTGGTCTCTGCTGGCCGTCTCGTCGATGAACTTCTTGGCCTGTTTACACGCTCATGCGGATGTCGGGTGTTCGGTTGGTGCGGAGGCAATCACTCCCCTTGTTGAGACGCAGAGCCAGACGAGGACATGCATGTCCCGAAGCCCGTGTCTCAACTCCATCTTCATGCGGAATAAGTCATAGGCTCAGAGTGTCTCATGACGCTCGAGGAAGTTGATCCTGAAGTCAGAGGTCCGATTGAGGCCTCGTTGATCCCCTCCTCTCTGGGAATGTTCCGCCCGGCAAGTCAGCTGATCGAATTGATACCTCGCTCCCGGAGTACTCCCGCGATTCGAGCGTGGCGAAAGCCTGAAGTCGTTTCAGAGCCGGTCAGGCAACTTGGTAAAGCTGACGCGATTTTGCCGGGAATGCTTACGAGAGGGGCGACGGTTCCATCATGAACCGATAACGGACTGAGCGTAGGGGCTGATCGGCAGCGAATCAGTCACGGAATGAAGATTCGAATCAAGGAAGGGCACCTTGTATGAATTGGCGACGGGGCAGAGCCGCCATTTGGACCGCAATTGTTTCATTCATTTTCTATGCGGTCCCCGCGACAGCACAGCAGGTCGTGAATATTGGGAATGTCGGGGGCTCAGGAGGAATCCGTCTCGAGTTCTGGGATTCTCAGTCAGGCGCTGCTCAGGACGGGACATTCCGTTGGTTCGAGTCTGATTATGAGCTCAGAGCAACCGGGGTCTGGACGGACTCTGAGGTTCAGGCAGTAACCCGTGGAGCTCAATACTGGTGGGAAATGCTTGGGGAAGACAACGTTCCCGCCCGAGATCTGACATTTCTCGTCACGCGTAACGCGGGCTTTGTGGAATCAGATGGCTCGATCTCAGAACTGACGACCAGTTCCGAGAGTCCTGAGGTGCTGGTGAATGGCATTCGATCAAGCGTCACAAATCACGTGTTCGCATTTGGGCAGGACGTTTCCACGCCGTTTCAGGCCGACAATCTCATTAATTTTCATGACGCCGACAGAAGTCAATTCAATTCGAAGCCGGGAGGCCCACTCGACAATGGAGGAGGCCTAAATATGGAGGCCGTGATGATTCACGAAATGGCGCATGCCTTCGGGATCATCACCTCTGTCCCGTACGGTCTGGTGACTGAGAACTCGCCAGGCATTCCGCCCGGCACGGCACTTCGCTATTTCGAGACCCAAATTATCGATGCGGAAGGTAATTCCGTAGCCAGCGGAGAAGAGTATGAGGAAGCGACACCCTACTTCTTCAATGGTACCAACGCGACTTCGGTCTTTGGACGGCCAGTTCCTCTGAATCAAAAATCGCTCGAGAAAGGCCACTTGGGAGTCGACCCGCTCCTGATGTCTCATCAGCCGTTCCGCAACTATCTCTTTATGACTGAAGTCGAACTCGCGGTGCTTCAGGACATGGGGTATCAGATCAATCGCCAGGATTATTTTGGCCGTTCCTATTATCAAAATGGCGATGGTCAAGAAGAAGTGAACTCTACCGGGTACAACAGCTCGAAGACCTACGGAGTGGGAGTCCATCTTTTCTCGCACGATCATCTGCTTGTGCAGGCGTCAGACCTGAATTCGAGCGGATATGGGGGAACCGGGATTCGAGTGGATGGCGTCAACAACACCGTCATTATCAACCCCGACGTTACGATTACAACAAATGGGGACTTCGGGGCCGGAATCCTCGTCAGCAATGGCATTGAGAACACCATCGTTCATCGTGGAAAGATCATTGCGAACTCCGAAACAGAAGAAGCAGCTGGAACAGGAATTCTCATTGGATATGGGGCGAATCTGCTCGGTGAGACGCACCGAACCTCGGCGACTTCCGTGGATTATCGCAATGATGGCACGCCCATTTCAGGTTATCTGGTTAACCAGTTAGATATCACTGGTTCCATTTCGGCACCTTTAGGGGATGCCATCCGGATCGATTCAACTGCTGCGGTGCGGGCTGTCAATATCATGATAGATGCAGAACTCGACGGGAACATCTCCATTGCATCACTCAGTTCCTCAGTTTCGGGATTCAATCCGACTGCACTCAATTTCGGATTCAATGCTGATGAAAACGGCCGGGCCACGAATGAAGCGGACCTTGGATTCGAGTTCACCCTCAATGGGTCTATCAACACAACTGGAGCACTGAACATTCTTGGTGGGAAGGATTCGGACTCTGGCGTCAAACTGAATAGTCGTGTTCGAGCTCGTGAGGTCAATGTTTCATCCGAGGGCCGTGTTCAGTTTTTTGACGAAGTCGTTGCGACTACCGTCGTCAATCACGGCCATTTCACATTAAATGAGGGGGGAGCGATGCCCCTGACCCAATATCTCACCAACTACGGAGATTTCGTCCTTCAGGATTCGACGATTTCCCTCTACATCGCATTCAACAATTACGGACAGTTCCATTCTCAGGGAGGATCAATTGACACCGGGGTCGGACGAGGCGACCGACAGATTACTTTTGCCGAAGGAAGTACGTACACCGGTGTCAACGACACGGTTCGTGTCTCACGAGGGCGAATTGATATTGCGGGTTCGGTTCATTCACGCGACGGGAATTGGTCTGCGCGGGACGCTATTGAAATTCATAGCGGAGGACGCCTTTCCGGTACTCCAATGCTGAGCGCAGGTCAGATTACTAACAATGTCGGCGGAACCATTGCTCCCGGAAACAGCATTGGCCGGATTAATATTGATGGCGAGTTTATCAATAACGGAGATCTGGATCTGGAATTGGCCGTCGGCTCCAGTGCTCTCGACAGCGATCGGATGGTCGTGACTAATGGCCCTGCATGGATCAATACGGATTCATTCGCGACGCGAGGGGAATTTCGCTTCACGGGAGAGACGGGAAGTTCGACAGAAGACTATGCCATCGGCAGGCGCTACACGCTCATCCAGACCGAGGCACCGGATCAACTGCTGGTGGGCTATCGACCAATCGCGAGCGATGACATTGACGGGCGCCGTGTGATCCTGCGATCTGATACTGATCGGTCTCAACTCTACACCAGTGGAGCCCAAGAGTATTACGCGTACGTCGGCCGTGATGTCCCTTATACAGAAATCTCACAGACCAGGAACGAACTTGCCGTCGCCCAGTATCTGGACGCCATTAAGCTCTGGGATGACAACTCAGAGCAGGCGAATCAGATTCAGTGGCTGAGAGACACGATCGATTTGCTTCCCGAGGAAGCCGATGTCCGAAATGCGTTTCAGATGATGTCGGGTGATCTCTATGGATCAGTAAATCCAATGATTCTGCAGCAACTGCACGCCAGTTCTCTCCGGACAGCCGCAGCCGCCCGCACGAACAGCGGTCTGTGTAGCGGTCCCCAAGCAATCGCGGACACAAACGGCGTCTATGGCACAATCACGGGCTTCGGCACGGGAGGCCATGTCAAAGGAGATGGTAACGCTTCCGGGTATTCCTTCGGGGCCGGCGGAACGCAGGTTCAGGTTGGATACGGGCAGCAGGATGTTCTCCTCGGGGGCTACTATCACTTCACAAATGGATCGCTCGACGGGGCTGGCTCTGCGGGAATCGAACTGCACGACTTCGGCGGATTTCTTCTGAGAAAGGGGCAATGGTCCCATTTCCTGCTCGGAGTCGGAGGAGGAACAGCCTCGACACAATTGAACCGTTCCGTCGTTTTCGGGAATATCAACCTTCAGGCCCCAATTGCTGAGCGGTTTTCGAACTCCTCAACCGCTGGAATCATGAGTGCCTATGGAGAATTTGGCTTCGATGCTGAATTCGATGGATTTGCGATCCGACCATTCACCGGGCTTTCCTACGCATACGTCAGTGCATCCGGCATTAATGAAGAGAACGCTCCCCTTGCTCTGAGTGGGAGAATGGATTCGCTCGACAGCTTGCGATCAATGCTCGGAACGGACGTCAGCTTTTGCATTCCCGATCTACGCAGCCTGGTGATGGATCTACGAGTCATGTGGATGCACGAATTTCAAAACCAGAAGGCAGGTCGGGCCATCTACGATATGGGCGGAGAATCGATCCAGATCAGCGGAGTTGGCCTGGGCACGGACTTCGCTGTGATCGGCACCTCACTGTCAAAGGAAATTCTGAATGGAAGAAGCCGAATTTTCGCCAGCTATGACCTCATCGCCAATCGCCAGCAAACTCTTAACACCGGGAGCGGCGGTCTTGAGTTCCTCTGGTAACTGGCAAGCAGGAAACCTTCATTGCCCGTCATTTCGTGAAGTTGACAAACCACTATGGAATGTCGCAGAGAGATTAGAAATTGATCTCCAGCTGAGTCATTTCTACTGCAAACTCTGCTGAAAAATTGCCAGATGCCGTGCTCGCCTGCGGTCCAACTGATGTATTAACCGAGAAGGTCTTGGCTTACTGGAGTCGGGACCGAAAGCGGTCATGGAAAAGTGCGCGGGCAGATGACGGTGACGATTCACGTCAGAAGTAGATTCTGCCGCCTGACGTCTGATTGGCAGATTTGGTCGAGGTCAAGCGGCCAGAAAGATGTTGCCGCCAATTGAGTCATCGTGCACCAGCTTCGACCAGCCTTGCGCTCAAACCCCTTCACCAGCCCACCGACGAAGGATTTCACTTCGATCTCGTCGGGTCTCAGCGTCTCGACTTCTTCCGGCTCCTCGCTCACCGGCGGCAGGTGACCACGGCACATG
>JAEZFD010000032.1 GCA_023417655.1 Planctomycetota bacterium
TTCATGGCCCCAGTCATGGACCGTGAAGCACTGGGGCCATGAACGATTCCCGTTTCCGCGGGGCTTTTTCCTCGACTCGTGTCCTGTTGCGGATGATTATCTCCACCCGCCCCAGCCACACTGTCGCCAGATGCCATGTAGGGTGCGAAAAATGGGCGCAAGGCGCCGGAAACTGACTGCACCAAATGCCAGAAACATGATTAACAGACATCTCGTTGCTTCAATTAGAGAAGCATTCTGTGAATCGCGGTGGTTTGTGCCATCTATTAGCGGTAATGTCAGTGATCCGGAAGCAGCTGAAGCGAACGCAAGAGCTTCACATCCTTGGAATCAGTTAGAATATTCTGGGGTACTGGCCGACCTGAGATGGACAATGAGTATTATCGATGACAAGCTGTTTGTTTATTTGTTGCCCGGATTCATGATAGAATCGTTAAGTGATGACACAGGTATGTGGATGAATATTGTCAATAGAATGGCCCCTCCTTGGAAGAAAGGGGGGCGCCCTAGGTTGGTCAAAGGGATGGAGTGCTTAGCATCGGATCAGAAAGCTGTTATTCGAGCATTTCTCAAGGAGATCGCTTTATGCAAGGACCCGAAGGACAATGTTCGTCGAAGGTTGGAGTCAATCATAACTGAGTTGTCAAAAACTTAGCATCCTGTTCACAATCTCTGACAGTGGTTGACAGGTCTTGTAGATTGCGAGTCGTGGCGTGGGGTGCCCGGGTTGAGGCAAGGATTTTGAGATAGAGCCTGTTATAAACTTACGCGTTGGATTCGAGTAATCATGTAGTGTGCGTCTGGGCGCACTGTTTTGAGACCCGTCCCACTGATTCAGGCTGCGACTCTTCTGACGGAGGCTGACGCGTTTCAGGACCGTCAGCAGCACGAGTGAATGGGTGCGTCCAGACGCACACCACGAGGCTTCTTCCGGCAACGCGGCTTCGGATGTTGGGGAGCTCACCGGCAAATTTTGCCAGCAGCGACTGGATGCCATACGAATCTCACAAGAAAGGACGAATACTCTTGTTTTGCTCTTCGTCCCAGAGATAGGTTCAACGGTCGGAAATTCGCTGAGTCCTTCTGGCACCACCACCACGAGTGAAGTCATGATTGCAGAACGAATTCCTTTGTTCATCCTCGTTGCATTGACCAGTGGTTGCGGAACGCTTCTCCACAATTCCGACGTTGCAATCAGGGCACCCATAGAAGAGATCGCGGCCATCCCGGCGGGGGCCCGAGCTAATGTGGTCAGACAAGCATCTCAAGAATCGCTACAGATCATCTCCGGAACGGTTCTCAAGGCTGGACCAGAAGGAATGGTCTTGATGAACTGCGATTGTGTAACGAATTGCAAGAACAAGGCTCCGCTTCTCTCAGAGATTCCTTACGTCAAGCGCTACTTTAAAGCGACCGCCACTGGCAAAGAACTCATTCCAGTCATGTGGATTCCGAGCGCCGACATCGAATCTACAGTGATCATGGAGCCACCTCCTAAAGATTATCTTCCTCCACAGGTCAAAATTGACCTTTCACATGGTTTCGTAGCATCGAGAAAAGGCGTCGACTATGACTTTTCAATCGATGATTTGCCCTGAACTCAACGTCTGAGAAACGGGCGCGATGCGAATACGGCACTCGGCAGATGAATACATGCGATTAGAATTCGGCTGGGATCTTGAATTCGTCACGCATCCTGTCAGTCACCCTCACCCCCCGAGTCAGCCACCGCATCCATTTTCGCAGTCCTTTATTGCGATCACTTTCATTTATAAGTACGTTGCTGCCATGACAGAGATAGATGCATCCAGGAAATGGGAGTGAAGCAAGCGGAGCCCCCTTATCCTTCATGGCTTCCGATATATACGCATGAACGTGGTATCTCCTGACATAGTAGTCTTCTAATCCCAGAGTAAGATTAAGTTGGTCTGGGAAGGGGGCCACGGATGTCTTTAGGATATGGCTAGACCCGCACTCTTGATGAAAATTCTTTCGTCGGTACACCCAAGCGGGATTCGAGCTAAACATAAGATATCCTCGATCGAAGACCCAGCCGTTTGCATCGGGATCAGCGTCGACCAAGCTCACGAGTTGATTAGAAACGAGATCGTCAGAGTCCAGAAACATTGTATGTGAATTTGCAAATTCACGGGCGACTGAAAGTCCAAACAGTTTTTTTCTTCCCTGGTCCGTCCGCATCAATTCTCTAGCAGCTTGCTGATCCAGCTTCATAACATCGTCAGGTGGAGGAGCAAATGAACACTGCACGAGTTCGAGATTCGGATGACTGCGATCGATCGGAGGCTTGTCATGATGCAGTACGATTGCTTTGTAGTTTGTACTAGATTGGTTAAACACCGAATCTAAGGTGATATTAAGAAGGCGACAAACTCGGCTCCATGACTCCGTAGTACATGCCGGACGCATTGCGATTAAAAAAACGAGCATCTGATGAAGAACTCCACTGATGTACTGAATTTGAGACTGCCGTAGACTGTTGTGGTCACAGCAATGTTGGAACTGCAAAGAGGGTCGCCGCAGTTATTGGTGTCACAGTTTTGTCGGCAGTTTAACAGAATTGCCTGAGACGGCCGGGTGCAATGCTCTTGTTTCGCCAGCATTATGAGCATGGTGGACGGAAGCGGATCGCTGATGCATGTTCGCCCTGATAGCGCGAAACGAACATTGCTCCAGATTATGAGACGGGGGAATCTCTCACTTCCGAGTTAAATCGGAACTCCAGCACCCGCTTTTCAGTTCACTCGAACGGCGCTGACGATGTCATCGATCGAGTAGGGGCCGTGCTCGGTGGAGGTGCTTTCGACCAGGGTGAGTTCCCCATGGCGGGATTGCCGGGCGTCGGGGTAACCGGTCACGGTCTCGCCCGACTTCAGTGTGACGGCGACCTGCCAAGCCTCGTTGAGCCCGGTTAATTCCTCATCGCAGAGTTCAGGAAAGCGACTCCACGCCCAGTACCATAGGGTTTGGCCCGGATCCGGACGGCCAGCGAGATCGACCCAGGCCTGTTCCGCCTGCAGAAGTTCGAAACGCGACGCCGTCAAACACCACGGTTTCAGGGTCTCATCAATCCACGCGCGGCGCGAGGCAATCAACTCCGGGAAACTGAGCGAAGGCATCGTCAATCACTCCCCACGCTGGCGGACTGGAGCAGATTTCTGACTTCAGCGGCGAGAAAGAATGACCCCGTCACACAGATCAGGTCGTTCGGACGAGCCTCCGCCATCACTTGATTCCATGCCGTTTCTGGATCTGGAGCGATGCTCCAGTCCGTCTTCAGGATCTTCGGCGCCAGTTCTTCAAACTCGCTGATTGGAACCGCACGGGGATTATTCGAGTAACGCGTCAGCACGATGCGATCGAAGTTTGGATCGAGTATCGAAAGCAAGGTCGCGACCTCTTTGTCACGTGAGGTCGCGAAAATCAGCGTTCTTTGGCCCGCATCGACCGCTTTCAGCGTGTCACAAAGAGCTGTGATCGACGCCTCGTTATGGGCCGCGTCGACGATGCGCAGGGGAGCGACGCCCATGACCTGAATGCGGAGAGAGCAGACCGCCCGTTTGAGACCATCTCGGATGTGGGCTTCGGAGAAAACGAACCCGCGTTCGTTGAGCAACTGAACGATCTGGATCGCGACCGCCGCATTTCGGGTTTGATGCTCGCCCGGCATTGCCAACTGAAGATGCTCAAAGCACCCCTGCGGTGATTCGAAATCCAGTTCGAAGAACGGGAGCGATGCCCGTTCCGAAGAACTGCCCGGCCGTGGCCGACTGTGAAATTCCTGCCCTAACCGAAAGAGCGAGGCATGGTTTGCCGCAGCAATCTCCGCGATCGTCTGAATTGCCCCGGCATCACTGACTGCAGTGACGACCGGAACACCAAGCTTGATGATTCCCGCTTTTTCGCGAGCAATTTCCGGCAGCGTCTCACCGAGCAAACGCGTGTGATCTCGGCTGATACTGGTAATTGCGGTGACGATCGGCTGGCAGACATTCGTCGAATCCAGTCGTCCGCCCAGCCCGACTTCGATGACGGCTAAGTCGACGTGATTTCTGGCGAAGTGCATCCAGCTGATCGCTGTTGCCAGTTCGAAGAATGTCACCCCCTGCCCGGAGTACTGCTGATCCATCGCCTCAACAACCGGGCGAACCACATCAACCAGATCGATGAGTTCCTGCGCTGTGGCGAGACCTCCGTTTATTGTGAAGCGTTCTTCGAACTGATCGACGTGCGGAGAGGTGAAGAGTCCCACTTTCAGCCCGGCCGCTTCCCCAATGGCCGCGACCATCGTCGCCGTCGAGCCTTTTCCCTTCGATCCGGCGATATGAACAGTCGGAAGCTGACGCTCAGGATGCCCGAGGCGAGTCAGCAGGTCTTCCATTCGCACAAGTTTGAAATCGAGCAGCGAGGCCGCAGCATCCGGGGTGCGTTCATAATTCAACCGCCCATAGATCCAACTGATCGCTTGCGAATAACGATCGATCTGGGATGTCTGCGTCACGCTTTTTTCACCGATGAGAACCACCCGACCAGGCCGCTGAAACAGCAAAACCCGGCGGGATTTGAGGACATCAAACAAATCACAATAGCGGTTGCCCGGAAGTCGGCAAGGTTCTGAACGCTCCGCCCGGCGGGTAATCCCCATTCAGAGATCGGTCTCACCAAATCCGTGGCTCCCTCGTTTCCCTTTTGGGACGCCCTGCTACTGAACAAACATTCCGGTTGAAATTAGGGTCTTTGGAGGGGACTCCCCAGAGTCTGCTGGGAACTTTTGAGGTTCGCATCAATTTGGACGATTTAGCCAGATAGATGAGGGCCGACTAGACGATTACTTCCGCAAACTGCAAAATCCGACAGGAGAGCCACGCAGAAGTGAGTGCTTGCACTTGAAGTGTCGCCGCCAATCAGGGGGCGGCAATGGGCTCGTAGTGCATCAGCTGAGGTGCCGGTTGAAATGGCAGCGGCAATTGATGGAACAAACATCCCTGATCCGGAAGGCAATGCAAGTCGCCTTTCTCGGACTGTTCTTCTGCGGATATCTGATTGGCGGCTGGATCGGCCTCCAGATTTCTCTGAATAACATTGTTGTTCCCCTCTGGCCACCATCAGGGATTTATCTTGCAAGCCTGCTGCTTTCTTCACGAAGAATGTGGCTCCCCTTGATGGTGACCGCCTGGGTCGGGACGATCATCATCAATGTCGGCTGGGATGAAAAATCCTACACGTTGAGTTCCTGTTTCTGGTTAGCCAACACCCTTGAAGCGGTTCTGGGAGCACTGCTGCTCCGGGCGTTCGCAACAAAGCGGGGAGACTTCACACTCGGTCGGCTGGCGGATGTTCTGACCTTCGCCTGTGCCGGCGCATTGGGACCGGCAGCCTTGGGAGGTCTTCTGGCCGCAGCTGCGGTTCAGCGGGAACTCGGAGGCAATTTCTGGGAAATCTGGCAGATCTGGTGGTCCGGAAGCGGGCTGGGGGCATTGATCCTCGCCCCACTTTTCATGTGCGCGTCTGATCGGCGACTGCAGACTCCGCGACGCCCGGCCATGCTTGTGGAAGCCATTTTGTGCTGGGTGGCTCTGATCTCTCTTTGTTGTTGGGCACTACTTTCGCCCGCGATGACGACAGGTTTCTCAGTCTTTCTGGTCCTACTGTGGACAGCCCTGCGTTTTGAGCTGCGTGGCGTTGCCGTCGCTAACTTTTCAGTAGCGATCGTGACGCTCTGGCTCATCGTGCACCGAAATGTCCCGACGACCTCGATCATGTTGTCGCAGATGATCACGCGCCAGATTCAGGCCATTCAGCTGTTTCTGGGAGTGACTTCGATTTCATGCCTGACAATTGCCGCCGCCTTGACAGAGCGACGTGTCGCCTGGGAAGCCAACAGTCTCAGTACTCAGCGCTATCAGCACCTGATCGACCACACCTCGGACCTGATTGCCGTCATGGGAATTCAGGGGAAACTGCATTGCGCCAACAATGCCTGGCTGACAACACTCGAATTCACCAGCGAGGATCTCCCCTATATCACGATGTCCGATCTGGTCCACCCGGAAGATCTCCGTCGCTGGCAGACTTGCATTCAGCAGACTCTGACCGGGCGGCGTATGGCGCGATTCGACCTGCGTCTGCTCACCCGATCCGGCAAAACGATCTATCTGGACGGATCATGTGATGCCCGTCTCGAAGGTGGCCGACCGGTCGAAATCTATTCCATCGCGAGAGATGCCACCGCACGAAAGCTCGTCGAGAGGGAAAACGCCGAGTATCAACGCAAACTCGAAGCGGCGAATGCAACCCTTCAAACCCTTTCTATCACAGATGGCCTCACGCATCTTTACAATCGACGGTTCCTGCAGCAGCGGCTGGAAGAAGAGTTCCAAAGAGCCCTCCGCTATGAGTCATCGCTTGTGGTCCTGCTGCTCGATGTCGATCACTTCAAGAAGTTCAACGATACCTATGGACATCTGGCAGGCGATCAGATTCTGATTCAGGTCGGTGAGCATCTGACCGCCTCCGCCCGCACGACCGACTTGATTGCCCGATATGGCGGGGAAGAATTCGCTGCCATTCTCCCAGGCATCGACTTGGAAGGAGGACTCGCCCTCGCCGAACGGATTCGAAGTTCCATTGAGTATGGTCCCTGGGGGCAGAAACCGATCACCGTCAGCATCGGGGCGGCCTGCATCTCTTCGATGATGAGCGACCCCGCTGAACTCCTGCAGCTGGCAGATGAAGCCCTGTACTCTTCCAAGCAGCAGGGACGCAACCGAGTGACTGCGATGAATTCCGGCAGACACCTGATGACGGTCAACGACTGGGTTTCGATGTCGACAAGTTCTTGAAAACGTGCTGACAGTCTGAAGGGACTTTGGAGCCGGATTCCGTCCGTCTTGGAACGCTGGTGGGAAATTGGCGATCTCTCCACCGAATGTGATCTGATCGTCATCACCTCCTGCACGAGTTTTCGACGCCGTACCGATCTTGGTTTCAAGTTGTAAACTTTTTTCTGGGAATGGTTTGTGGTATTGTGTGAGAATTATTTCACAGGATCGGCTCCCTTCAGATACGAGTAGTGCTACCTTTTCTTTTTTAAAGCGGAGAGAGAGGGTCTTTCTTGCACTTGCCGTTCACAGAGCATTAGATCATCCATGAAACTCACAGTTCCCCGACAGGTTTTGCAAGCGGCTTTCTCCATTGTGAGTGGAGTTGTTCCTCAACGTTCTCCCAAGGAAATCCTGCGTCACATCAAACTCACCCTGGCAGATGGCAAAGTCACGCTGCTGGGAACCGACGAGGAAGTCGGCGTCCGGTACGAGCTGAATGACGTTCAGACAGATTCCGCTGGTGAGATCCTGCTCCCGACTCAGCGCCTGACCGCCATCTTGCGGGAAGTGCAGGACGAACTGATTCATATCGAAGTTCGGGATGACGCATTGTGGGTGAGAACGTCCCAGAGCGAATTCCGTCTGAGCGTTGAAGATCCTGCCCAATTTCCGCAGGTCGCAAAATTCGAAGATCAGGACTATTACGTCGTCAGTGGCAAGGCCTTTCGGCAGGCCATCCAGCGAACCATCTTTGCGACGGACACCGAGAGCACCCGTTACGCTCTGGGAGGCCTCCTCCTCGAGTTGGATGCCGAGCACCTGACCTTGGCAGCGACTGACGGTCGGCGGCTCGCAGTGGTCCGCACAGGATGTCGTGCCCAGGGGAGCGTTGGTGAGGAAGTTGGCCGTCCGGTTGTGCCGGCAAAAGCGATGTCGCTGATTGACAGATCAATCAATGATGATGATCAGGAAGTCCTGCTGGCGATTCACCCGCACCACGTGCTGGTGCAGTGCGGTCCGTCCACGATCTACTCCCGGCTCGTCGAAGGACGGTTCCCGAAGTATCAGGACGTGATTCCCGATGAGAGTCCTGTCAAAATCGAACTCGTCGCCGGTCCATTCCTGTCGGCAGTCCGGCAGGCAATGATCGTGACAAACGATGAGAGCCGCGGGGTCGACTTCACGTTCCAGAACGGATCTGTCCTGCTGACAAGCGTGGGACAGGACATCGGAACATCCCGAATCGAATTGCCGATCAGTTACTCCGGCGACGCATTGAAGGTCACCTTCGATCCGCGGTTCATTCAGGAGTTCCTGCGAGTTCTCGATTCCGCAGGAGCTGTCACGTTGAAACTGATCGACAGCAACAGCGCCGCCGTTTTCTCGGTCGATGAGAGTTACACCTATGTGGTCATGCCACTTTCTCGCGATGATCGCTAATGAGTAGCCAGCCAGACCAACGGAGTCGGCCGTACGATGTTACCGAGCCAGCTGGACTCGGGAACATCCTGTCGTCATTGTTCGCCATGCGGGGATATGGACGTCCCCAGGCGAACCGACAACTGCAGGACATCTGGACGAAAGCCGTTGATCTCGAAGTTGCCTCTGTGACGAAGGTCCTCGGGTTAAAGAACGGGATCCTGCAGATCGGTGTCGGAAATTCCGCCCTTGCCAGCGAGCTGCGTTCCTTCCGTCGGGAGGAGCTGCTGGAGAAGGTCCGAAGAGAGGCCGGATCTATGGCGATCAAAGACATTAAATTCCAGTTTCGCGGCGATCTGAAGCGTCGCTGAATTTCTTTGTTGGGCTTTTCTCTCCGACCCACCCTCCTCGGGGCCGCTTCGAGTGCCCTTCCGAGGCAAAAACTGCTATCATGCGGAGGATTCAGGCCCCTCAGGCCGAACCCTCCTGCTCTCAGGTTCTCAATGCCGTAACTCAATATCGGCAGCACTTTTGTGCCTCCTGCCGCCATTGAGGCTTCTGAGAGCGCCAGGGTTCGTCCGGAACTCCGGCGACGCGTGACCCATTCACGGAAGAAGCAGACGAAATACGATGAGCGAAGACATCACCCCAAAATCGAAGTCCGATGAGTACGGTGCCGATCAGATTCAGCACCTCGAAGGCATCGAAGGAATTCGACATCGTCCGGCGATGTACATCGGAGGCACCGATCTGGCTGCGTTGCACCACCTGGTGTACGAAGTAACTGACAATGTGCTCGACGAGTTCGCCAACGGCTATGCGACGGTGATGAACGTCCAGATCAACGGTGATGGTTCCGTGACCGTCAGCGATGACGGACGAGGAATTCCCGTCGAGACGATGAAGGGCAAAGGGAAGTCCGCCCTGGAGGTCGTCCTCACTGAAATCCACGCCGGAGGAAAGTTTGACCGCAAAGCTTATGCAGTCGGAACCGGGGGATTGCACGGCGTCGGGGTCACCGCTGTGAATGCTTGCAGTGAGTGGCTCGAAGTCGAAGTGAGCCGCGGAGGAAGTACCTGGCTGATGGGATTCGCCCGCGGCCGATTGGAGTCCCCGCTGACGCAAGGTGCTCCGACTGAGCTGACCGGAACCAAGATCACGTTCAAACCGGACGCCACGATCTTCCCGAATACGTCCTTCAGCTTTGACACGATTCACAAGCGTCTGCAGGACTGTGCGTTTCTCAACGCAGGGATCCGGATCAACATCACCGATGAGCGAACAGGGCAGTCGGATTCCTTCTGCTATGAAGACGGACTTGCTGAATTCGTAAAGTGGATCAACCGGACGGAAACGCCGCTACACCCGGATGTGATTCGCATTAAAGGCCAGGTTGACACCGTCGTCGTCGACGTGGCGATGCAGTGGAACGAAGGTTACTCCGAAGCGGTCCGCTGTTTTGCCAACGGGATTTCAAACTCGGAAGGGGGAACTCACCTTTCTGGTTTCAAAACCGCTCTGACGCGAACGCTGAACAACTACGGAAAAGCCGCCAACCTGTTCAAAGACACTACGCTCTCCGGTGACGACTTCCGCGAAGGTCTCGCTGCCGTCGTGACGGTGCGAATTCCGAACCCGCAGTTCGAAGCTCAGACGAAAATCAAACTGGTGACCGCCGAAGTCGAAGGGGCGATGAACTCCGTCGTCGGCGATGCCCTGCAGAAATATCTCGAAGAGAATCCAGCGATTGCGAAAGCGGTCTGCCAGAAGGGAATTCGTGCGGCCGAAGCTCGAGAAGCGGCCAAACGTGCCCGGGACATGGCTCGCAGTCAGAACAAGGTTTCTGGCGGCGGTCTTCCTGAGAAGCTGCGGGATTGCCGGAAACACGACCTCGCCATTTCCGAGCTCTACCTGGTGGAAGGGGACTCGGCCGGTGGATCAGCCGACCAGGGCCGTGATTCCGCAACACAGGCGGTTCTGCCGCTCCGCGGAAAGATTTTGAACGTCGAGAAGGCACAGCTGATCAAGGTGCTGGCGAACACCGAAGTAACAGCGTTGTTCAAAGCCATCGGAATCGCTCCCATGGCGGAAGAGGTCGACATCGCCAAGCGTCGTTATGGGAAGATCATTCTCATGACCGATGCCGACGTGGACGGTTCCCACATTCGAACCCTGCTGCTGACCTTCATTTTCCGTCACATGCGGGAGCTGCTAAAGCAGGGCTGCGTTTATGTCGCTCAGCCTCCGCTTTACCGGGTGATGTCCAAAGGGAAGCGAAACCAGAAGCCTCGATACGTCCAGACTCATCAGGAAATGATGGGAGAACTGCTGTCGCTCGGACTGGAGTCGGCGGCCCTGATCCTTTCTCCCCGCGACAGTCTCGTGAAAGGCCAAGCGGAAGGAACCACGGTCAGGCGTGAGATTACAGGGGATCAACTCCGCGCTCTCGCGATGACGCTGAGCACCATCGAAGAGCCGCTGGAGGCACTGGAACGGCGTGGAATTTCCTTGCGTCGTCTGGCCACTGAACATGCGACTCCGGAAGGACTCCTGCCGCGTTATCGCACGCTCAAGGGGACGGAAGAACGGTGGTTCGCAACCCGGGAAGAGATGGACGCTTTCCTCCTTGCTCAGAGCCATGTGGCAGCGACGGAAGTGAAGCCCGTCAGCGATGGAACCGAAGAGGCGCCTGCCGCTGAAACGGCTCCTGTCGACGCCATCCTGAAGGCCGACCTGTTTGAGGTGCGAACCATCAATCAGGTGTTAAAGACATTGCAGGATGAGTTCCAGCTGACAGTGAATGACTTGCTGGTCGCTCCAATCAAAAATGCGGAACAGGTTTATCCTTATGAGCTCGTCAGCGGCGATTTCAATCGCAAGTTACTGAGTCTGCGGGAACTGGTCGGAACGCTCCGTGATCTCGGTGGAAAAGGCCTCATTCGCACCCGCTTTAAAGGGCTGGGTGAAATGAACCATGACGAGCTGGCAGAGACCGCGATGGAGCCACAGACACGGCTCCTGAAGAAGGTCACTCTCGACGATGCGGCCGCCGCCGAAGAAATCTTCCGAGTCCTGATGGGTGACCACGTCGAACCTCGCCGTGAATTCATCGAAAAACACGCTCTCGACGTCAAAGACCTGGACGTCTGATCCAAGCCGGGACCTTGTCAATCTATGCACCAGATCAATCATCTCAGCAGTAAGAGCTGATTGATCTGGGCGAGCGATCCTTCGGGAGATCAAGCCGGCTCGGTTGATGTCCCAGAGTCAGGTTTGATCGGAGGAAGTGGTTCACAGTTCAGGACGCTGATGTGACCATTGCCTTCCATATAGCTTTTCTTGATCGACTGCAGGTTATCAACTCCCTGCTGTCTCAAAAGACTATTCAACTCGTCGAGTGTGATCAGCTCTTTCGCTAAATGCTTCTCGACGATTTTCCCATTGTCGATGAGTAACAAGGGAGACCGTTCAATCCGGTGTCTGATCCCAGGGAAATAATACGAGAGCATATCCAACACATATTCCCAGCCGACGATGACGATCACGATCCAGAGTCCGTCCGTGATGGATTCATAGTTGCGGATCATGGCGTTCTGAGCCGCGTTTGCGATGAGCAACAGCACAACCATATCTGCTGGGCCTAAGGTGCCAGTTTGACGGCGGAACAATCTCATCAGCACTAAGAGCGAGAGATAAATAATCGTCCCCCGGACAAACATTTCCAACGGCGACACGCTGGGAATAAAAAGTTCGGCCCAGTCGCTGAGTTTCGATCCCCACATCGTTGATCTCCCATGGAATGATTTCCCGCACCACCAAAGGTCCGCACTTCCTGTTCCGATTCCGAATATTCCCTGCGGAAGAAAGAGTGATTAGTATTTCCGTTATAAGTCATTTTCTTGAAATGGCTTGAGGTGTTGTGACTCGAAGTGGATATCGAGTGACACACTCCGCTCTGGACGCCCTGGTGTCGGATACCTGATGTCGGGCGAAACGGGAGATCCGCATTTCGTCGTCGGGTGATCGATCATCATGAAGTTGGGACGACTGTTCTCATCCGAAGTAAAAATGGCTGGGCTTGTGGTCGGTTGGGGGACGCATTTCGGGAATGCGAGGGGGAATTACTTCGGCTTCAGATCCTCAGCAACATCTGCTTCCCGACCCTTGCCGACAATCGTGCCTTCTCCCGGAAGGCCAGGGACTTCTAGCTCGACACTCGATATTGAGTTCAGCTGCACCAGATTGTGCATGTTCCATCAGAGATGGGCGCCCACCTGAGTTGCCGCGTCGATTCGCCGGGCTCACTGTTACAGAAAATCTGCGAAAGAGTGAGAAGTCATCAGGAGGCGATGCGCTTCAGGGTGGTTTTCACTCGAATGGAGACTGACCCGAATTCCCCCTGAACGCTATCATTCGACCGATTTGCATTGGTTCTCGCTTCGCTTAAGGACAAGGTTCATGACTCCTCAGGATCAGCTGTTGTACTCGGCGGTCGTCAGTGATGCGCTCGATTCTTTGGGATATCGAAACCAGTGTGCAGGGCAGGGACTCCGCTCCGTAACCGTCTCTCGCACCTTGATTGGTCGATGCCGGACGACACTCTGGGGCGATCTTTTCCATGCAGACCCTGAACCATACGCGAAGGAACTGCAGGCCGTTGATGCCTTGCAGTCAGGCGAAGTCGTCATCGCCGCTGCTCATGGTTCAATGCGATCAGGAATCTGGGGCGAACTGCTGACGACTGCGGCAAAGAATCGAGGCTGCATCGGAGCCATTATCGATGGGGCCGTGCGGGACGTCAGCAAAATGCGTGCGTACGATTTCCCTGTTTACGCACTGGGAACCTGTCCGCTCGACAGCCAGCACCGGCAGCGTGTCTGCGATTATGACGTCCCTGTCGAGATCAAAGGAGTCACAGTGAACTCCGGTGATCTGGTTATCGCAGATGAAGACGGAATCGTGTTCATCCCACAGGCAGTTGAAGCCGAAGTCCTCCGGATCGCGACCGAGAAGGTCCAGGCCGAAAATCAGGTCCGCGATGCAATCCGTGCCGGCATGCTCGCCACGGAAGCCTATGCCCGCTTCGGCGTCCTCTAGGGATATTCTTCCCTTCTGAACCCTCAGACTCGACTCTTCCTCCGAGATAGATCACTCGACATCAAAATAGTTGACATGGAAATAGTTGATATGTAAACTAAATAGTGTCGTCAGTCGTTGGAGGGAGATAAAAAGATGTCCGAACTTCAGCAGGAACTCAAAAAGAAGCGGCCCTTCGAGCACCCGGAACAGGAGATGATGCTGAATCTGTCGCGTACCGCCGATCAGGTTCAGAATCGCTTCCTCCGACTCTTCCGGAAGTTCGAATTGACCCCATCGCAGTACAACGTTCTGCGAATCCTGCGAGGGGAGGGACGGCCTCTTCCCAGCCTGGAGATTGCAGAACGCATGATTCAGGAGACACCGGCGATCACCGGACTGATCGACCGCCTTGAGAAGTTAGGACTGGTGCAGCGGACACGCTGCGAAGAGGACCGCCGAGTTGTCTTTGTGAGCATTACCGACAAAGGGACCGAGTTGCTCAGCCAACTCGATACGCCGGTCGTCGAACTCCATCAGAGTCTGGTGAGTCACATGACCAACGCAGAGATCACTCAATTAAACAAACTTCTTGTGAAAGCCCGGAAAGGAGTCGGGAAACTGCCGGAACAATAGCGGGGCTGCTCACGATACCGATTGCGACCAACGAATAGTTTTATCACTGACAGTGAAAAGTGGGTGCATGCACCCTCAACAGGAGAGATTGTCATGTTCAAGATTCGCAGAGCAGAAGCACGCGGCCATCTGAACCATGGCTGGCTCGATGCTCACCATACATTCTCCTTTGGTTCCTATTATGATCCTGCTCACATGGGGTTTCATACGCTCCGTGTCATGAATGAAGATCGTGTCGCACCCGGCCGAGGGTTCGGGACACATCCTCATAACGATATGGAGATCGTGACTTATGTCCTGTCCGGAGCACTGGAACATCGTGATTCGATGGGGAACGGCGAAGTGCTGCGACCCGGCGAATTTCAGCGGATGACCGCCGGAACCGGGATTACGCACAGTGAGTTCAATCCGTCCAAGGATGAACCGACCCATCTCTATCAGATCTGGCTGCTGCCTGACCGGAAAGGACACACTCCGAGTTATGAACAAAAAGCGTTTCCCCCTGAAACGATGACCAATGAATTCAGGCTGGTCGCCTCGCCGGATGCTGCAGACGGTTCTCTTGCAATTCACCAGAATGCCCGAATCCTGCTCGCTCGTGTCGAACCCGGCCGAACGGTGAATTATGAGTTCGCCCCGGGAAGATCCGGCTGGTTGCAGGTTCTCCGAGGAAGTGTGACGCTGAACGGGGAATCGATGGCAACCAGTGATGGAGCGGCCATTGAAGATGAAGAAAGACTCGTGATCCAGGCGACTGATGACGCTGAAGTCATGCTGTTTGATTTGCCTTGATCAAACGTTTGAGCTGGCGCAACGGCGTGATTGGGAACACAGTTGGTTCCTGAT